>NZ_KV809470.1:61711-112414 GCF_001812565.1 Staphylococcus sp. HMSC059F04
TCGACAAGAAATTCCACAAGCAAAGGAAGTTGGGGTAGGCCCCAACAGAGAGGGAGCGGGACAGTATTCATAATGAATTCGTAGTCCCGCCCCGGCAAGGTTGACTAGGATTGAAAAAAGCTTGGTATAAGCGTATTTTCAATCCAGTCAACTACTGTCAATATTTAGTTCACAGCTTAAAACATGTTCCAAGCCCAACGGATAAAGCAAGTTGGGGTGGGGCCCCAACAGAGAGAAAGGAACAAGCATTGTGAATTGTATTATGAACTGCAATGATTTGACTGCAATCAATCGCCAAGGAATAGGTATCGTTAGTGATTTTTCATTTCTAATTGGTGAATAAGATGGGTGATTAATGCATTTGTAGGTGTAGGAATATTAAATACTTTACCATATTCAACGATTTGACCATTAAGATAGTCGATTTCTGTTAAGCGGCCGTTATTATAATCTTGATGCATTGAAGGGTAATGTAGGCCCTGTGCTTCTTTTGGATAAGAGGCTTCAATTTTGTCTAAGAGCGTTTGTCGATTTAAGTCAATATGTTTTGCCTGTCCTACCGATATAATCTCGTCAACAATTGGCGTAATCATATCTTGCGCATCTTCATAACAGCCAAATTCATAAATCGTTTTATCTAAAATGGTACATAAAGGATTTAACACGCTATTCAAAGTTGCTTTAGACCAAATGGATTTGAAGACGTCAGAACTGATTTGTGCATTTAAGCCAGATGTATTGAGCATGTTTAATATAACTTCAGTTCGAGAATCTTTTTCGCCATCTGCACGTTGTAAATCAATGGCACCTTCACCTTCTAAAAGTAGCTGTCCTGGGCCTCTTAAACCTGCTGTCCACATCGTTACGGCTAGATAAATTTGAGATAATGGCACTAATTTAGACAAGCGTTCTTCGTGACCTAACCCATTCATCATGCTTAGTATTGCTGTATCTTTGTGAATTGTATTAGCTTCTTGTAAATGTTGTAACATTTTTTCAGATTGCATGGCTTTCGTTAAGATGATAATTAAATCAAATTGTCCTGATACATCTTTAGTTAGAACTGCTGGAATATTGACAGTATAAGTATCCGTCTCTGTTTGGACTTCCATACCATTTTCATTGATGCAATTGACGTGTTCTTGCCAATCATCGATTAACGTGACATCATAGCCAGCTTGTTTTAAGGAAACGCCAATTCGTCCACCCATGGCACCTGCGCCCGCGATTGCAATTTTATACATGATTAGACACTCCTTAATTATTTTTTATTTCACAAGTGATATATCCCAATTCATTATTAAAAAAACATTTATAAACTTAAGGATAAAAGTATCAAACATTGAATCTAAGTGTTCAAACCAGTCCATCATGATTACGTTATTTATTTTTGATGGTCAAGATGAAAGGGCTTTTCTATGTTTGTCTTATTTCCAAATAATTGTGAGGACGCAAGTTAATGAGTGTCAACGGGGTTTTCAATATGTTTTGTTAGTGTTATGTGAATTTTATTATTCTAGTGTAAATATTTTTGAATAATCTTTGTTTTAAAAATAGATATTTTTTCTGTTATTTCAATGGTTCGTAAGATGAATATTTTTGAAAATTTATAATCAAAAATTTGGACTTTAATCTTTTTTTATCAAACAAATATATTTAATTAACAAAAGCATTCTAGAATTTAACTGTAAGATCATTTAAGGAGTGAAAATATGATAACGCTCAAACATTTGAACAAAGTTTATGACGGGAATCATTATGCAGTTAAAGATTTTAACCTAGAAGTTGATGATCAAGAGTTTGTTGTTTTTGTAGGGCCCTCTGGATGTGGCAAATCTACAACATTACGTATGATTGCTGGATTAGAGGAAATTAGTGAAGGTGAGATTTATGTAGACGATCAGTTATTAAATCAAGTTCAACCTAAAGATCGTGGTATTGCAATGGTGTTTCAAAACTATGCGTTATATCCGCATATGTCTGTGTACAAGAATTTGGCATTTGGATTGAAAATGCGCGGCATTCATAAAAAGGAATACGATCAACGTATTCAAGATGCAGCGAAAATATTAGAAATTAGTCATTTGTTAGATCGGAAACCAAAAGCACTCTCAGGTGGTCAACGTCAACGTGTAGCACTTGGCCGTGCGATTGTCCGTGATGCGAAAATCTTTTTAATGGATGAACCTTTATCTAATTTAGATGCAAAGTTAAGAACGCATATGCGAACGGAAATTATTAAGCTACATAAGAAAATGGGTGCTACTACAATTTATGTCACGCATGATCAAACAGAAGCGATGACAATGGCTACTAAAATTGTGTTATTAAAGGATGGTGTGATTCAACAAGTTGGGTCGCCTGAAGAGATTTATCATCATCCTATTAATCAGTTTGTTGCCACATTTATTGGAAATCCAACAATGAATATGATTCCGTTAGACATTAAAGATCAAAGTTGGTTGTTCAATCAACAACCTGTTGTTGATGCTCAAGTATTGGGAGTATTTGAGCATAATGCTTTAAATTTAGGTATTCGTTCTGAAAATATTCAATTTTCTACTGAAAGCGCTGCGTTAAAAGACTATGAATTACAATTGCCAGATTGGCAGGTGACGTTAGTAGAACTAATTGGCGCTACAAAATTAATTCATTGCGTGAATGGGGAAACACATATCGTTGTTTCTACTGATAATCAAATGGACTTAAAGCCAGGGGAAACCATTCATTTAGGGATGCAATTAGCAGACTGTCATTTATTTGATCGTGAAACAGGTGACTTAGTTACGCCTCAGCAGCAAGCGATGAATTCAGAAACAGTCAGTATATAACAAAACAAACAGATTGGAGTAAGTACAGTGAAAGAAACGCTACACGTCAATCATGCACACCCAGTTAAGCAGCATAAAGTGACTTTGCTACAACGTATTTGGCAGCATAAAGTATTGTATCTTATGTTGCTTCCTTGCCTCCTCTTTTTTCTAATTTTCAATTATATTCCAATGGCAGGGTTGGTCTTAGCTTTTAAAGAATTCCGTTTTGATACGACGATTTTCGGTGGACAATGGGAAGGTTTCAAATATTTCAAGCGATTTTTCTCTGATTCTCAAAGCTACCAAATTATTATCAATACCTTAATTATCAGTGGAATGAAATTAGTACTCGCTTTGCCATTTCCAATTGCTCTGGCAATTATGTTTAATGAAATCTCACATACGAAGAAGTTAGGACGCTTCCGTGGCTTATTCCAAGGGGTCATGTATATTCCACATTTCTTATCTTGGGTTGTTGTTGTTGGTATTTTTCAAAAAGTACTCGCGCCTGATAGTGGATTGATTAATCAATTAATTCAGCAATTTGGTGGCAATGGCGCTACATTCTTTATGATGAATCCTGAATATTTCCATACAATTATGTTTTCAAGTTATTTATGGAAGAACGTGGGTTGGGACTCTATCATTTATTTTGCTGCCATAATGGGAATCAATCCTGAAATTTATGAATCAGCTAAAATTGATGGCGCTAATCGTTGGCAGCAAATTATTCATATCACACTACCGATGTTGACACCGACGATTATTATTTTATTCATCTTATCGTTAGGGGATATTTTGAAAGCTGGTTTTGATCAAATCTACTTATTAAAAACACCTGGTAATGCAAAATACGCAGAAATTTTGGATACTTTCGTGATTCGTACTGGTATTCAGCAAGGGGATTTCAGTTATTCAATAGCAATTGGTTTGTTACAAGGTGTGATTGGCTTGATTTTGGTCATTGTAGTGAATCGTTTTGCAGATAGAAAATTCAACACATCATTATATTAAGGAGAAGACAATGAAACATATAAAAAAATTGAGTATTTTATTATTGGTGTTACTACTTGTATTTGTGACTGCTTGTGGCAAAGATGAAGATGAAGAGAAACGACGCGCAGACGCTAAAGGAAAACCTAAAACATGGATTGCAGATCGCAAACTAAAAGGGCTCGTCTTTCAAAGTAAGAATGACGTGTCACCAGAAATGAATAAAGAAATTGAAAAAGAATTAAAAAAGAAGACTGGTATTACGCTTGAATTACAAACGGCATCGGGAAATGACTCTACAGAAGCGCTAACTTCTGGTCTAGCTTCTGGAGATTTACCAGATTTCATTGTGTATTATTTAGATAATAGTGGTCGTCCAGAAATGAAAGTATTAAATAAAGCTGCGAAACAAGGGCAACTAACAGATTTAAAACCATTACTCAAAGATACAAATGTGTATAAAAAGTACTTAAAGAAAGATTATTTACCTAAAGATACGCGTGACAATATTATGTTTCCTAAAGATTTAGACGGGACGTATTTTGTGCATATGGGTATTAACCGTAAACCAGGTGATCCAGGCAGAAAAGTAGTTGGCGGTCCTTATATTCGTAAAGATATTGCAGAACAACTAAATTTAGATCCAAGCTCTATTAAAACATCAAAAGACATGAAAGCATTAGCTGAAAAAATTAAAAATCATCACTTCAAAGATGACAATGGTAAAGAAATTACACCTATAGGACCTACAGCATGGGGTGGTAGTGATCGTACGGCTTTTTATAACGACTTAGTATGGACTGGTGGGGCAGATGAAAAGTTCCAAATAGATCATGATAAGGTGAAACATGAATCAGATACAGATTATGGCATGAAACGTGTAAAATATGTGAAGTCATTAATGGATGAAGGATTGATGCATAAAGCCTTTTATACTATGTCTGAAAACCAAGCTAAAGAAGGGCTTGTAAATGGTTCATGGGGCATTGTGTCAGATTTGCACAATTACGTGACTGAAAACCAAAGTATGAAATACATTCCGCTAGGGCCTTTAAACACGGTTAAAGGAAAGTACCAAATGGAAATGTCTTATAAATCAGGATATGGCGGTTGGTCAATTCCTAAAAGTACAAAACACCCTGAAGATGTAGTGAAGTTAGCGGATTTCTTAGCCAGTCGTGAAGGGAAATTATTAGGTGAATATGGTATTAAGGGACGCGATTATAATTTAGACAAAAAAGGCAACCCTGTTGTGAAAAAAGAAGTGTTAAAAGAAATAGATGAACATCCAGATCAAGCGAAAAAAAGAGGTTTCCGTGGTGCAGGTTCATACTGGGCTGACCACTTAGGACTTACCGATGTAGATAATCTAGATGATTTTGGTGAAAGAGAGTATGGCGACAATGCTCGAAAAAAACAAGGTAAAACAAATCCAGAGAAAATGGCCGAATCATGGCATTATGATGAAAAATTAAAGCATGCAAAAGTTATTGATGGTTTAACAGTTAAATCCTTCTTACCAAAGTTTGATAAAGGTGAAGAATTGGAAATAGCCTTGGATGAATACGATGAATCTTTAAAACGCGCGTATTATGCTAAAACTGACAAAGAGTCTGAACGAATTTTAGAAGATGCGAAAAAGAAATTAGACCAAGCTGGTCTCCCAGAATTTGAAAAAATGATTGAAAAGAAAATAAAAAATGGCGAAAAAATACGATTCTAAAGGATGACAATGAATGAAAATCAAGCGAGATTGGAGCAGTATTATTATTCGCAGTATTTCCTGGGTGATTATTATTACCCTTGCACTATCAATTCTGTTGCCGATGATTAATATTATTGCATTAGCTTTCAATAGTGGGGCTGATGCACAAAAGGGTGGTATTACCTTTTGGCCGCGTCAGTTCTCATTAGATAATTTTAAGGAAATATTTAAACAAGGAACCATTTTGAATGCGTTGTTTATTAGTTTGGCTAAAACGATTATTGGTACAGTGCTTAGCGTTATATTAACCGCTATGGCTGCATATGCATTAACGATTAAGTCGCTACCGTTTAGAAGAACAATTTCTTTTTTCTTAGTCTTTACGATGTTATTCAGTGCAGGTGTAGTGCCATTATATATCTTATTGAATCAACTAAGCCTGACAGATACATTTTGGGTTTATATTATTCCATCGCTATACAGCGTGTATAACATTTTAATCATGCGTACGTTCTTCAATCAAATACCAATTAGTGTGATTGAAGCGGCACGTATAGATGGCTGTAATGATTGGCAAATATTTTGGAAAATCATCTTGCCGATGAGTAAACCTGTTATTGCGACAATTACACTCTTTAATGCGGTAAGTCAGTGGAATGATTGGTTTACAGGTGCATTCTTTGTTAGAAATCCGCAGTTAAAGCCATTGGCAACCGTCTTACAAGATATGTTGACGAGCCAGGATTCTATCGCCAATGCGTTGAAACAAAAGTCAGGTGCATATCAAATGATTGAGCGCATTACGATTACAGGGGACTCACTACAAATGGCAATGATTGTGTTGCTAATTATTCCTGTACTGTTACTTTTCCCGTTTGTCCAAAAACACTTTGTTAAAGGTGTTAATATCGGTTCGACCAAAGAATAAAGGAGTATAGACAATGTCAAAATTCAAAATCATGCAATTTACAGATTTACATTTAAGTCCGAAAAATAATGACAAAGATCAACAGACGTATCAATTGCTTGAACAACTCATTACCACATATCAACCAGACTTATGTATGTTTACGGGTGATCAAATATGGTCTCAAGGTGTGATGGATTCTGAAAAGGTATACCGAAATCTGATTGAATTTTTAAATCAATTTGACACTAGCATTGCGACGACATTTGGTAATCACGATACAGAAAATCATTTAAGTCGCAGTGATTTAAGACAAATTGAAGCCGAGCTTGCAAACAACTATGCATGTAAGAAGCATTCGAAGATTGTTAATGATAAAGAAGCATATGTGTTAGAAGTATATGACAATGACCAGTTATCACATTTGCTTTACGTTATTGATGGCGGAGATTATAGCACAACTGCTATTGGTCAATATGCTTATATTCACCCAGACCATGTGGCATGGATTGCTGAAGTAGAACGCTATTATGAGCAACAAGATCAAATCATGCCTAAGCATAACTTGTTGTTTACGCATATTCCTATACCAGAATATCAAGCCATTTCACAAACTAAATTGTATCACGGTATTTTTAATGAGGAGATAGGTTGTCCAACAATGAACTCAGGACTTTTCGCACAAATGCTGCATTCTGGCAATATTGAAGGCATGTTTTGTGGTCATGATCATGACAATGATTTTAGCTTCAATCATTATGGCATTCATCTAAATTATGGTCGCATCAGCGGATTTCATTGCTATGGTGATATTACTAGGGGCGCGCGTCTAATTGAATTATCACCAAACAAACCATATGAAACAAAGATTGTAGAATATGACCAGTGTTTCTAAATCTCGTTTTCAAAAGATATATGTTCCTATTTTAATAGAGCAACTGTTTATGATGTTGATGGGTCAAGCTGACGTGATTATGCTGAGCGCATATGATACCAAAGCGATTGCAGTATCAGGGATAAGTACCCAAATACTAACACTGTTGACTTTTGTGATTACGATTGTCCATGTGGGTGTTTCTATTCGCTTAGTGCATCAAAAGGAACGGGATATGACAGCGATTAAATCGGAACTATATCATAGCCTGACATTGAATTTAGTACTTTCAGCGTTACTTGGGATTACTGCACTTATTTGTTATCGCTGGATTTTGATGCTTATGCAGGTTTCACAAGACATTTTTGAACTAACGTATCAATTTGGCGTGATCTTACTACTTGGTTTTGCTATTACAACAGCTCAGATGCTGGTCAGCACGATATTAAGAATTTTATATATGGCTAACATTGCAGCTAAAATCACAGTAGGTATTAATATCATCAATATCATATTAAGTTGTTGCATCTTGTTTGTCTTTACAGATTATGTAGGTAACCCTATTTTAGCGGTAGCTGTTGCCACACTGATGAGTCGATTGTTGGGACTGCTATATGGAGGCTATTATTTAATTAAAAAATATAAACCACAAGCAAAGTTTTTAAAGTTAAATATGTTCATGACTAAAAAAGTAATTTTACTGGGTTTACCAGGTGCTGGTGAACAAATTTCTTATAACTTTGCACAGACGATTACGACGGCCTTTATTGCGGTGTTAGGAACCGAAGTTCTGGCAGCTAAATCACTAACAGTCGCTATTAGCAATGTATCATTTTGCGTTGCGATGGCATATAGCCTAGCTAGTCAAATATATTTAGGGAAATTAATTGCGCGCAGGAAATTCAATGTATTACATCGTAGTGTATACAAGGGTTTAGCCATCAATGTGTTGCGTTCAGCAGTCATTATGGTTGCGGTTGTTGGTGTGTTCTATAGTCTGGGGCGCTATATCTCAGGTGATGACAGTGTGTATCATTTAACATTATCGTATTTAATGTTGTTTATTGCACTGGAGCCTATAAGAGCGATTAATAACTTTATTGTCGATATACTTAACGTCGCTGGAGATGTTCGCTATCCAGTATGCGTGAATGTCATAACGACTTGGTGTTTGTTAATTCCGCTATCATATCTTACAGCATTTGTCTTAGGCTGGGGATATATTGGTATTATATTAATAAATATTTTTGAAGAAGGTGTGCGCTTTATATTAATCATTCGAAGATGGGATAAGGGACACTGGAAAATGAAACTAGCACAGATAGGAGTTCATTTGCATGTATAAAAAGAAATCGAGACTTGAAGTGATTTGTGAGCGAATTGCTACGCATGGAAAGGTATTTGTGAGTGATTTAGCATTATATTTTGAAGTTACACCAGAGACCATTAGAAAAGATTTAGAAACACTCGAAGAAGATAAAAAAGTGACAAGAATACATGGTGGTGCGGTCAAATATAACTATTTGAATAAAGAGCAGTCTTATACAAATAAATGGGAAAAGCAAGCGCAAGTTAAAGAGCGTTTAGCAATGCGAGCAGCTCAGTTTATTAATAATGCAGAAATTATCGTGCTAGATGGAGGAACAACGATAGGCCGTATTCCCAAGTATTTAAATCATCTATCAAATTGTACGTTTGTTACAAATTCATTTATGACAGTTATGGAATTAAATAAAGCAGTTGAGGAACAACGTATCGAAGCAGAGATTATTATGCTTCCAGGAATATCCAACACAGAGCAAGATGTTGTACGTGGTTCATTAACAAATCAAGTATTACAACAATTTAAATTTGATAAAGCATTTTTATCTTGTGGCGCTTTTGATACATCTCAAATTTATGAATATGATTTAGAAGAGGCTTTAGTGAGTAACATGATGCTTCAGAAGAGTAGTGAAACCTTCTTGGTTGCAGATAGTACTAAACGTGATAATAACGCATCTTTTGTCATTAATGATTTTAAAGCAATAGATTATATGATTACGGATTATGCTAAGCCAGATCATGTTGAATTTGACAACAACCACTGGTTACAAGTTTAAGCTTTAGTGCATTGTGGATAGGGTATTTTATGTTCTATCTGGATTGAAAAACTAGGTATCAAGCATTTTTTACACAGATAGGGCGATACTAAAATAAAAAATAGGACTTAAAGGGGTATTGATATGAAAAAAACATTATATTTAATTAGACATGGACAAACAATTTTTAATAAAAAGTGTCAAATCCAAGGCGCATCTGATTCACCATTAACGGATTTAGGAAAACAACAAGCAGCGCTAGCCAAAACATACTTTAATCAATTAAATTTAAGTGACTATGAGTTATTCTCTTCAACGCAAGAACGTGCTTCGGATACATTAGAAATTATTTTCCCTAATGAAAATTATCGACGATTGAAAGGCATTAAAGAATGGAATTATGGTATATATGAAGGTGAATCTGAGCTGTTAAATCCGCCACATGATAGTGTGATAGATTTTGGTTCATTCTTTGCAGACTATGGTGGAGAAACGGCAGATGAAGTACAACAACGAACAGTTAATACATTACAAGAAATACTTAATGAAACGAACAAGCATAACGTTGTAGTCGTAAGTCATGGGGATGTTTTATCTTTATTTACGCATACATGTTTACCATTAGCGGAAGCAAGTGAAATGAAATTTACGAACTGCTGTATCTTAAAATTTGACTATGAAGATGGTGCATTTACTTTTAAATCAATACATCATCCAGCATAAACAACGGAAGGCAAGATTGACTAGGATTGAAAAACGCTTGGTATAAGCGCATATTCAATCCAGTCAACTACTGCCAATATAACGTTCATAGTCTAAAACATAATGATGTCCAGACCCATGGGCTTCTTTGTTTTAATCCGTTATATTTATGCCTCAAACTGTTATTAGGTTACACTGACGTTTGTGTGCGGGTATACTAAAGGATGTCTAAATAAAAAGATAAATGTAACTGTTACAGCTGCTAACTAAGCTAGTGAAAGTTTTAAGGATATCAGCTAAGTTTACTCTTGTGTGTGTTAAAAGTTAGCGTCATGGTTGTACCTTCATTGAGCTTGCTATCCACCGTAATATGACCATCAATTTGATGAGCAAGCATTTGAGCAATGTATAATCCAAGACCCGAGCCACCACTCTTGAGGTTACGTGAGTGCTCGATACGATATGTGCGTTCAAATATGCGTTTTAAATGGTGCTCAGCGATACCGCAGCCTTGATCAGTGACTGCAATCGACACATGCGTCGTATCGACTTTCTTAGCAGTGACAACAATAGGTGTTTCTAGTTTAGAAAATTTTAGAGCATTATCTAAAAAATTTGATAAGATTCTTTCAATAGCCATTCCATCTTGTAAGAAGCGAGGAATGCCTTTTTCTACATCTACAATAAGTTCACGATGTTGCTGTTCTATTTGTTGCTGATAAGCTTCTAAGATTAGCAATAATAATTGATCGATTTGTAAGTAACCAAGGTCTTGTGAATGGCCGCTTACCGTCATCATTGTAGTTAAATCATCAAACATATGGCTTAATCTATCTGATTGGGAAATTAATACTTTATAAGCATGTTGTTGTCGTTCTTCTGTGTTTATGACACCATCTTTTAAAGCTTCAGAATACGATTTAATTGTAGCTAACGGGGTTTTTAAATCATGTGCTAAATTTTGTACCATATGAATTTTTTCAGTTTCTTCACTCTTAATGCGTTCCATCTGCTCGCGTACTTTGGTGACCATGGTTTCAAATGAATCATTTAACTCTTTTAATTCTAAAGGTGATTGAATATCTAATGCCTCTATTTCAAAGCTGCCATTGGCTACTTTCTGTGTTTCATGGTTTAACTTTTCAATCTTATGAATGGTGGGTATTGAAAAAGTCATAGCGATCATCATTGTAACCATACTTGAAATAAGAGAGAACAGCGTAAGTAGCAGTGTCTGCGCCATGTCAAACCACATTAATTCATTGAGTACAAATAAAAATAGAGTTGAAAACGTGATCGATGTAAAAAACGAGATAATAAGTTGTTTACGTATCGTCATTTAATACCCCCTGTGGAACTTATAACCAAGTCCCCAAACAGTGGAAATGATGTAGTCTTTATAGTGATGTTGTTCTAATTTATCTCGCAAACGATGAATATGAACATTAAGCGTGTTCATATCCTCATAATAGTCATAACCCCATACTTGTTCGAGTAAATCTGTTTTAGATAATGCAACATTTTCATGGGTTGCAAGATACCAAAGTAAATCAAATTCTTTAATTCTAAGCGTGATAGTTTCGTTGTTAATTGTCGCTGTTTTAGTTAAGTTATCAAGTGTTAATGCCCCAAAAGATAGTGCACCTTGTGTTCGTGCGGATGAATGTTTAACCGTGCGAGATAAGATGTTTTTAGCTCGAATCACAAGTTCTCTAGGGCTAAAGGGCTTCTTGACATAATCGTCTGCACCCAACATTAAGCCATAAATCGTATCTGATTCTGTTGTCTTAGCGGTAAGATAAATATAAGGAATATCTAATTGTCTAGCCTTCATTTCTTTTATAACGGCATAGCCATCTTTCTCTGGCATCATGATGTCTAGAATAAATAAGTCCACGTCTTGTTCGAGCAAATCTAATGCTTCTTGACCATTTGAAGCAGTCAACACTTCATATCCTTCAAATTCAAAGTATGTTCTACATATGTCTCTAATATCAGGTTCATCATCAATGATGGCGATTCTTTCCATTTACATCATTCCTTGATTGTTTTTTCTTAAAGAAATGCATTAATTCAAGAGATTGTAATGTTTCTTTATTCATTAATAATATTATAAAGAAAAATAGTTGTAATGGATACGTAAATATCATATCTGCGAGAATGTAATTTAACATCACAAATGTGCCGAAAAAGCTAGCTGTATAAGATAGAACGCCAAATAATAAGCCTAGACCTATGGCGATTTCACCAATGGGGATCATCCATTGAAATAGGTCTAAATGATGTGCGACGACATGTTCAAAAAAGTATTTATACCACTCTGGGGAATCTTGGTTTTCTTTAATAACGGGAACAAGCCCATCAACGGCAAAACCTCCCGTCAATTTTTCATAGCCTTGCTTTAGTATAACGAAACCACTGCCCATTCTAAGTAAAAGTATGATGATCTTCCATGTCATTGTCATGGCGTTTGTCATCGTGTTTGTCTCCTTTGCTGTTAAAAAATGAGATAGCATGCCTTAATGATAGACGTCTATCTCATCAGTTGTATGATTAATCTATATGTTATTAAAAGGATGTTGTTATTTTATTTTGGCATTTCCAAATACAACATGTGCTTTATCGCAATAAATCGTTACTGTATCGTACGCTTTGACATCGATGCCTTTTAAGTCAAATGTTTGTTCTTTTTCATCATATTTAACTGCATCGATTTTTTTACCGGTTTTAATATCACCATTTTTTGTTAAATAGACATGTAAGTCTGGTCCTTTTGAAGATTTGAAGTCTGTCAGCATTAATTTGTTGTCTTTAATCATTGCTTTTCCTTCAACGGTTTCTTTGTTTTCTCCTTTAAACATCCCTTTTTCTGCAGTTGTATGGTTAGATTTTTGATTTTCCGTTTTTTTCTCATCTTTTTTTGTATCACTGTCATGATTTGAATTTCCACATGCGCCTAATAATAGTGATGTTGCAAGTGCTGTTGATAATAATAAAGTTTTTAATTTCATAATCTATTCCTTCTTTCTTTGTGATGTTTACATGCTTAATCATACGAAGAAAATATACAAAATCACATTAACTAACTATTAATAATTCTTAACTAATTCTTAAATATCAGGATTGTTAAAATAAAATTTTAATTTAACATATGTATGATTTTTAGCTTTAAATTATTTTGTGGACTTATTATGAAAAGGGTGTAATTGGTTTTACAATATTACTGTGAAGGTGTGTTATTAAAGGAAGTTTAGTCGTTGGATTGAGCGAAGAAGGTTGGGTTGGCAGTGTTTAAGTAAAGATGAACAGCAAACATACATGAGACACGCAATACATAAGTTTAAAGATAGTGCTGCCCATTATACCACCACTGAATTGTCTGAGGTATTCGCATAGCTATAGGAATTAAAATAAGTCTAGGATATAATTTTTTTAGGCGCTAAACGCTATATTGTCAGTAGTTGACGGGATTGAAAATATGCTTTCCATTTTTATTTGTAATTTATGTAAATATAAAATGACAATTGTATGTATTATGATTTAAGTCACAACATACGAGTTGCATATATCTTATACTTAAATGGAAAAGTACATGCTTTATATTGAATTCAAATGTTCAGCGTTAGATATAAAGCATATGATTAAGCTAAAGTCTCTCATCAAAGGAGGATAACGATGTCTAAAAATGTACTAAGAATGCTTATTGCCATGGTTTTTGTTATTTCGACAATTGTCTTTATTGTAAAGCAAGATTGGTTATTTGCGGCAATATTTGGTGTTGTTGTTATTGTCTTTGTACTTAGATGGACAAAAGAGATGAATCAGCATAATAAATGACGAATCAGCTGATAGAAACGATATGCATTGACTGCAATCATGAAGGTAATGAAGATTCAAGATGTGTTATGACGCACCTTGAATTTAAAGGAGGAACAACCATGAAAGGTAAATACAGCATGATGTTAGTTATATTCGTTACGCTAGGCTGTTATTACATGTTTGGTCTAAATCACAAGTTAGATGTGTGGCTTGAAGACTTCATAAATACACAATCATGGTTGCAGTATATTAGTATCAATGTGTTATTCATGATAATGATGGTACCTTTTTATTTATATATCAGGCGTACGATGCAACAAATCAATCATATCAATACTTTGTTTATGCAAGAAAAAGATAAACCAGATTTTAATATGGAAAAATTTAAAGAAAGTATTGATATTCCAAGTAGTCAGTTTATTTATTTTGCACTATTTCCAATGATTGTGCTGCTAGGGTTAGGCTTAAAAATAGTTAAGCACTACCAGTTTGAAATACCTAGTATAATTGTGATTGCACTGTATGTGATAACATTTATTGCTACGTGTAATTATAGTACTAAATTGATTATGAATATAGTGCACAATCAATGGCTAGGCTATGTAATCATATTCCTTATAGCAGTAATTGTAACCTACTTAACATCAACTGAAGAGCAAATGTTTTTACTTCTTTTTTCAACCGTTAGTTATATTATGGATAAAATCAGTTCGAAACATAATCATGTTTGATGCTATGAACTATATATTGGCAGTAGTTGTCTAGCCCAAAATTAGTAAGAAAATAATAAAGTTTCACATGAAACATAGACGTGGAAAATGCTCCTAGTAGAAACCGATAGCGTTTGCGTATTCATGGTAATCACTTTTAACAGAACTATTTATCGTTATTTCTTTTTAAAAAAAGAGACAAGAGTGAAAAAATACCAATAACACATGTAAATCCTAGAGCGCCTACTAAACCTTCCCCAACTGTAATAGGGTTACCTACGATTAATTCAAACAAATAATATGTGACAAAGAATCCAATAAAGCAAATCAATAAAGAAAAAATATACATCGTAATTTTCATATATAAAAACAACTCCCTTTAAAAATTTATCACGTTATATCAAACAGTGCAATTTGCTTCTATACTGACTTTTATCACAAAAATGGAAGACACGCTTAAATAATTAAAAATGCATTCGCGGTATAATAAATATAACTATAGAATATGTTTATAAAAATTAGTGGTGATTTAACAAAAATCTTAAACTGAGGTCATATTATTCTTCTATCATTAGTATTAAAGGAGGAATGTATATGAAATTGAAAGGTATAAAAGTGGGTATAGCTACAACAGTATTATTGATGTGCAGCGGTATTACACATCACTATACATATGCTGCAGCAGATCAATATGAGGTGAAAGTATATGTCGATAGTGATAAAGTGGTCAAAGATAATCGTCATATTAAACATGATGTTTTAGAAGCACTGAGTTCTGAAGATAAAGATGAAGACTTTAACGTCGCTTTTCTTGATAACAAAGAACGTTCAAATTACAAAGATAAAATCACATATAGACTGCGAAAAAGTGAAAAGGATAAAAAATATGCATTACAGTACAAAAAGCGTTATCCAATCGTAAATAATCAAGTAGATCAAGCAATTAAACAAGCGAAAGCAGACGGTTACAATGGTGACGAGTTTGAAGTTGAGTATGGCGAGAATAGTCAAACACTAAGTGTAACAAAGGAAGCCAAAGCAGATACAGATTTAAAAGGGTTAGAAATGCCTAATGCAGCTCAAAGCTTAACATTATTTAAATCATTTGCCACGAGCCCATACAAAAATAAGCTTGCAGCAATCACACAACCAACATTAATTGGTCCAGTTCATTTCGAACGTCACAAAGGTACTATCAATAATCATGATATTAAAATTGAAAATTGGGATGTAAAAAATCAAAATATCGTTGAAATATCAACTAAAGTGAAAACAGAAGCAGAAGCCAAAAAAGCTCAAAAGGACATCGTTAATAAGCTCAATGATTTAGGTATACACGAGCAACGTGATCAACTTAAAACAAATCTGATATTTGATAATTACTAGACAGACATTGAGGTCTAGTGCAAAATTACAGCAAAAAATCTTTTCTTCGAGCAGGATTTCCTCAATATCCTTATGATAGTAAGAGGTATGATTTGAATGTATGAAAACGGCAATATCTATTGATAGCGTATGTTGCGTTACGTGATCGATTTTATATATAAGACACCTCGTTCATTTAATTTAGTAGTGTTTATTAAATGAGACAATGGTGTCTTATTTTTCTAAACATGTTAACCCGTTTTGATTTTTATCTAAAATGCATGTTAACTTTCGTACATTAATGATATAAAGTTCTGAATAATAGGTGTCATATATTGATCCTCACGATAAATTAATGAAATGTGTCTAGGAGCGGGTGCATGGGGAAGTGTTTTAGCGGTGATGTATGGATTGTTACTTAATGCGCGCTCACTAATTAGACTTAAATAATCTGCGTCTTTCAACATTTCTAAAATACTACTTACGCTATTGGCTTGCATACGTACTGGTAAATCCACAAAATTTTCTGTTTGCCATTCTTCAATACTTTGTCTAGTAGAACCCCCGCTATGTAATATAAACGGATACTGTGTAATATCTGTCAATCTTAAATGTTCTTGAGCTGCGAGTGGATGGTGGCAATCCATTGCGACCATTAAAGGATTATCAGTAAAGCGCTTGACTTTGATATCGTCGTCATAAAAGCCTTTTTCTGAAATAACGCCGATTTCTATTTCTCGATGACGTAGCTTTTCTATAATATTGGGTGCAGTATCAACTATCAAATCAATTTGAATATGCGGGTAAGCTTGAAGATAGTTTTTAAGTATATGCGGCAAAATGTGATAAACCGGTGCATGACTTGCGCCGATTTTTAAAGTGCCACGCTTAGACTGCCGGTAGTCTTCCAAAATATCTTCTGTTTCCTGCATTAAATACAATAGTTTATTACTGTTACGAAATAGTAATTCTCCAGCTTCAGTGAGTTTAAAATGCTTCCCCTTTTTATGATATAGCGGTGTGCCATAGCGTTGATTTAAATTTTTAAGGTGAAATGTGACAGTAGGTTGTGTAATATTCAGTTTTTCTGCGACCATATTTTCATTTTGATATTCCACAAAATGTTTAAAAATAAGCATTTGTTTTGTATTCATCGGTTTACACTCCAAAATATAAATTTTATCTATATATCTATATAGCTTACATATACTTTTTTGAGGAGACGTTAATATTATATTTAAACTTCGTTAACAATCTTTTCCTATAGTTATAAGTGAAAGAGGTGAGAAAGTGGTTTTAGAATTACGTGATATTACAAAGTCCTTTAATTCAAAACAAGTCATTCAAGGAATTGATTTGACTGTAAAACAGGGAACATTTTTGTCACTATTAGGAACATCTGGCTGTGGGAAAACGACGTTATTGCGATTGATAGCTGGCTTGGAAACACCGGATAATGGTGTGATTACTAATGATGACGATGTGTATTTCTCGTCACAGCAACACGCTTTTATGGCACCGGGAGATAGAGATTTAGGTATGGTTTTTCAAGATTTTGCGCTGTGGCCACATATGACAGTGTTTCAAAATGTAGCTTATCCACTAAAGGTAAAGAAAGATACCAATCAATTGAAAGAACGAGTTATGGTTGCTTTGGCAGAAGTGAAGTTAGCGGATCAACATGATAAAGCAATTCATCAATTATCTGGTGGTCAACAACAGCGGGTGTCATTGGCGCGAGCAATTATTTCACAATCGAAATTAATTTTGATGGATGAGCCCTTATCGGCATTAGATGCAGGGTTGCGAGAAGACATGCAATTACTCATCAAGCGGCTGATTAAGACCTATGGTATGACAGCTATTTTTGTGACACATGATCAATATGAAGCTATGACGATGTCCGACGAAATTGCTGTGATGAGTGATGGCAAGATTATTCAGCAAGGCGCACCCGAATCATTGTATTACAATCCACAAAGTAAAAAGGTTGCAACATTTATTGGCAAAGGAACCTATATTGAAGGGCAAGTTCAAACGCATATTTTTACTAATAAGCAAGGATTAGAGTTACCAGTGAATGATGAGATAAAAGAAGGTACATATGGTTTATTGATTCGACCTGAAAATATCCATGTACATGCTGAAGAACAAGAAAATCAAGCAATCATTAAGACAATGCATTTTACAGGAGAAAGATATCAATATACTGCACAACTCGCTAATGAAACTGTGATGTTTTATGATACGCAATTACATGATATTGAAGATACAGTGTATTTAACATTTGATATACCAAAAAACTACTTTATTCATTTGGGGGAATAAAAAAATGAAACAGTTAATCAAATATTTCGTTTTAACGATAGCGGCAGTCTTAGTACTTACGGCATGTCAAAATAAATCAGAAGACGGCAATAACAAGTCCGACTCAAGTTCTGGCAGTAAAGATAAATTGGTTCTTTATGCAGCTGGACCTGATGATTTAGTCAAAGATATGGTAAAAGAATTTGAAAAAGAAAGTGGCAAAAAAGTAGAAGTCTTTCAAGGGACGACGGGCGAAATTTTAGGTCGCTTAGAAGTAGAAAAAGATAATCCGAAAGCGGATGTCGTACAACTCGCATCATTACCTGCTGCACTTGATTATAAGAAAAAAGGGTTAATCGAACCTTACAAAGTTAAGAATCATAATAAATTGTATAAAGATTGGATTGATAGCAAAGGTTATTATTACGGTTTCAGCGGTAGCGCATTAGGCTTGTCATATAATACCAAAGCAGTAAAACAACCACCTAAAGATGTTAAGGATTTAACTAACGCTAAATATAAAAATAAAATTGCGATTCCAGATCCATCAGAATCAGGAACTGCCTTAGATTTATTATCTATAAAAGTGAATAACGAAGGGGATAAAGCTTGGGATGAATATAAAAAATTAAAAGACAATGGTATGAAACAAGCAGGTGCTAATAAACCAGCATTAGAATCAGTTATTAAAGGCGACAATGATGTTGTTTATGGTGGTGTCGATTACATGGTCTATAAAGCTAAAGCGAACGGTGAACCAGTAGATATTAAATATCCAGAATCAGGTACAGCAATTTCACCAAGACCAGCATTTATTTTAAAATCATCAAAACATAAAGAACTGGCCAAACAATACATGGATTATGTCACTGGTAAAAAAGGACAAAAGCAAGTGGATGACCATTATTTAATTCCAGCAGATAAAGCTGCAGAAAAGAAAAAAGGTAAAGCTAAACGTCAAGATATTAAAGAATATAAATATGATTGGGAAAATTTATCAGACAAAAGTGAAAAAGTATTAAAACAATTTACGGAATTGATGAGATAATATGCCACAAAACAAACTCATGTTAAGAACTAATCAAATATTAGCTAGTGTCGTGCTCTTTTTGCTTATTATCATGCCCTTATGTTTAATACTTTTTAAAGGATTTGTACCGTCTGAAGAAAATACTTTTGTAGGTAATATATCACAGTTATTTGAAAGCTATCACTTAAAAATATTATGGAATTCAATTGTTTTAGGTATTTCAGTATTGATTCTAAGTACAGTTATTGCCTTACCATTAAGTTTTATTATGACTAAAACGACGTTAGTAAAACATCAATGGTTAGATATGATGATTATGATTCCATTCATGGTGCCACCATATATTGGTGCTATGGGTTGGATGCTGACAATGCAGCGCAATGGTTTGCTTGAGCAAATTAGTCCTATCTTTGCACATATAACACCGTATTTCTTTAGCTTTTTTGGCATGGTACTTATTATGAGTTGCCATTTAACGCCATTTTTATATGTCATGCTAAAAAATGCTTTACTGACAATACATCAATCACAAGAAGAAGCGGCTGAAATATATGGCGGTTCGTTTATGTATCGTTTTAGAAAAATCATCGTGCCACAATTTATCTCAGGTTACAGCATGGCGGCACTATTAGTATTTGTTAAAACAATTGGAGAGTTTGGGACACCAGTTACAATGGGGAATCGAATTGGCTTTCACGTACTTACTTCAGAAATTCATCATAGTGCGTCGATTTGGCCGATTGATTTTCAACGTGCGGCATTGTTATCGAGTTTGTTATTGGCCGTTAGCATGACCGTATGGGCATTCCAACAATGGGTTCAAACGCGTACTAATATTCAAGCTGATTCTGGTAAAGGTCATCAAGTAAAGATTCATAAAGCATCATCATGGAATATACTATGCTATACGTTTGTTGTGGTTGAATTGTTTGTGACGATTGTCTTACCGTACGCGAGCATTTTTGTCAGTGCCTTTATGAAAAAGTTAGCTGCTGGCTTTCATTTTAGCAATTTTACAATTAATAATTTTATCAATGTATTGACGGGTAATGGTGGTATTGCACTGTTTAACAGTATCATGCTTGCAACGATAGCAGCGACATTGGCTACTGTCATTGGTTTATGGTGTGTCTTAATTACAAAACACAAAAGTATGCTAAGTCGATTAATTGATTTTACAAGTCTGCTTCCAAATACTGTGCCGGGTATTATTGTTGTGATTGGATTGATATTGTTTTGGAATAACCGATACAACATATTACCTATTTATAATACGATTGCTATTCTGATGGTTGCTTACACTGTACTTTATATTCCATATGCCGTACAGAATATTAAAAATGTGGAAAGAACGTTAAGCCCTAATTTATATGAAGCAGCTGTAATTTCAGGTAGTCATGGCTGGACATTATTTAGAACGATTACATTACCATTATTGAAACCGGGTATGATATCTGGCTGGATTTTAATATTCTGTATTTCTATGCGTGAATTAGTCGCTTCATTGATGCTACGACCACCGAATACGGATACTTCATCAACATTTATCTATCGCCAGTTTGAACAAGGTGACTCTGCGCAAGGTATGGCGATGGCATTGATGTCCATTGGTATTACATCAGTGATATTAATCGCGTTAGAGGTCTACCAACGAAAAAGCAGTGTCCAGCAGTCTTAGATGTGTAATGGACTCAGTACAAGAGGAGTTGATACAAGCGTATGCCGCAACGAATATTAGTTGCCTCAGATATTCATGGTCATGGAGATGCTTTAATCAAGCTACTAAGTGAGACAGTATATAATGCAGAAACAGACCAACTCGTATTACTTGGAGACTATGTAAATAATGGTCCAGATTCGGTTGGGACATTACGGTTAGTTCAAAAATTAGTCAACAAAGGAGCTATAGCGCTTGTTGGAAATCATGAATTACGTTGGTTAGAAAGACAGGATAGCGAGGCACAGGCTTGGCATAAATTTTTGAGTGGACTGCCGTATATCAAAGTGTTAGATTCATACATCTTTGTGCATGCTGGTATCGATGTGCGGGTCCCCATAGATAAACAGCAGTGTGAACATGTAACTGCGCATCATTCAGTAGCATTAAATCAGCATCAAATCAAAGGCAAAACAATTATCCATGGTCATGTGCCAAATTATAAATTGGGTTATTCAAAAGAAGAAATCCATATTGAAAACGGCATGATAGATATTGATACAGGGGCAGGACATAATATGTATTTGACACTAGTAGATTTGACAAATGCGTGCAGCTATAGTGTTAATGTATCACACAAAGATGGTACGATTCGTAAACGACATCTAATGCTGTGATAGATACTGTAAAAAATAAGCGTTAAAATTGCTTTGACAAACCAAGCATCTGTAACATCATTTTTTTAAGATCTAAACGCTATATTGGCAGTAGTTGACTGGATTGAAAGTACGCTGGATACCAAGCTTTTTCAATCCTGGTCAACCGTGCTGGGGCGGGACTACGAATTCATTATGAATGCTGTCTTGCTTCCTAAGTCATTGTTTAAAATATGAATTTTCTTTTAAATATTCTGACATCAGATTGACTATCTTTATTAATAGGTATATGATGATAAAAAATCAATATTATTTAAAGGACACGAACTTTATGGACGATTTTCAGAGAGGGAATGGCAGCTGAAAGGTTCCTAAATCATAAATGAAGTTTACTACCTTGTATTATTTACATGGAAACATGTAACGTTTCATGTGCGTTAATACATGACTAGAGTGTCATCTTATTTAAGATGGAATTTTGGGTGGAACCACGGGTAATAATAGACTCGTCCCTTGTTTAGGGACGGGTTTTTTATTTATATATCAAATTTTTAAGGAGAGATTATCATGTCTAATCAACGAATCAATATTCAGTTCCCAGATGGAAGTCAAAAAGCGTATGAACAAGGCGTCTTAGCGCGCGATGTTGCTAAATCAATCAGTACGTCTTTATTTAAAGCGGCAGTCGTATGTCGTGTGAATGGAACGTTAGTTGATTTGACCTACCCGCTCCAAGAAGATTGTGAACTCACTTTCTATACATTAGAAGATGCTGAAGGTATAGAAGCGATGAGACACACTGCCGCCCATGTACTAGCACAAGCATTAACTCGATTATATCCTCAAGTCTTATTGACAATAGGACCAGTCATCGACAATGGATTCTACTATGACATAGACTTGGATGAATCAATCAGTGAAGTCGATTTAAATAAAATCGAAAAAGAAATGAAGAAAATTCAAAGTGAAAATTTAGACATTGTAAAAGAAAATGTCAGCTATGACGAAGCAAAAGCTTTATTCAAAGATAATCCGTATAAGTTAGAGATTATTGAGCAATATCAAGGTGAACAACTATCAGTATATCGCCAAGGTGAATTTTTAGATTTATGTGTTGGACCACACGTGCCAAATACAAAATTTGTGAAACATGTTAAGTTAACTAAAGTTTCCGGTGCTTATTGGAGAGGCGATAGTGATAACAAAATGCTTCAACGTATTTATGGTGTGGCTTTCCAATCACAAGCGCAGTTAGATGACTATTTTGAATTTTTAAGAGAAGCAGAAGCACGCAATCACAGAAAATTAGGTAAACAATTAAAATTATTTATGTTCTCTGAAGAAGCACCTGGCATGCCTTTCTATTTGTCAAATGGTCAATTTGTGCGTAATCAAATGGAGAATTTCCTGAGAGAAATTCAATTGAAAAATGATTATGATGAAGTGAGAACACCACTTATGATGAATCAAAAACTATGGGAAGAATCTGGACATTGGGATCACTATCATGAAAATATGTACTTCACAAA
Source organism: Staphylococcus sp. HMSC059F04 (assembly GCF_001812565.1). Classification (NCBI taxonomy): domain Bacteria; kingdom Bacillati; phylum Bacillota; class Bacilli; order Caryophanales; family Staphylococcaceae; genus Staphylococcus; species Staphylococcus sp. HMSC059F04. The sequence goes on from NZ_KV809470.1 coordinate 84,860, forward strand.
AGTAGATGAAAATGATTATGCTTTAAAACCAATGAATTGTCCGGGTCATATGTTAATTTTCAAAAATGAACTTAGATCATATAAAGATTTACCATTAAGAATGGCAGAGTTTGGACAAGTACATCGCCATGAGTTTAGTGGGGCGTTAAATGGATTATTACGTGTAAGAACATTTTGCCAAGATGATGCACATATCTTTATTATGAAATCTCAAATTAAATCAGAAGTAGAAGATATACTAAAATTAATTGATTATATTTATTCAGTGTTTGGCTTCACATATAGTATCGAGTTATCGACACGTCCAGAAGATTATTTAGGTGAATTAAAATTATGGAATGAAGCGGAACAATCTTTAGCCAATGTGCTTGATGAATTAGGGCTAAAATATACAATTAATGAAGGTGATGGTGCATTCTATGGCCCTAAAATTGATGTGCATATTAAAGATGCATTAAACCGAAGTCATCAATGTGCAACAGTTCAACTTGATTTCCAAATGCCAGAAAAATTTGATCTTACTTATATTAATGAACAAAATGAAAAAGAACGTCCTGTTGTATTACACAGAGCGATATTCGGTTCTCTAGATCGCTTCTTTGGTATCTTAATTGAACACTTTAAAGGAGCGTTCCCACTTTGGATGGCACCTGTTCAAGTAAATATCATCGGTGTATCTGACAATAACACAGCCTATGTGAATAAAGTATTTGAAGCATTACAAAATAATAATATTCGTGTGGTTATTGATGATAGAGATGAAAAATTAGGTAAAAAAATTAGAGAAAGCCAAATGAAAAAAATTCCATACACTTTAGTGCTTGGAGACCATGAACAAGAGAATAATGTTGTTTCAGCAAGAAAATATTCGCATGAAGATAATGAAGTGATGGATATTCAAGCCTTTATTGCACAACTACAAGAAGAAGTAGAAAGTAAAGCACTACTTGTATAAGACATAAGTACTGTTGTGTTAAGTTTAAATTCTACTAACACTGAGATGCACTCCAAAAGTTAGACTGAAAATCTAACCTTGAGGAGTGCATTTTTGCGGATAAATATTTAATATTACGCTAATTTTAAGACACTACTGAAAAATATGTTATGTGTTAGCTTCAGCAATAGGTATCCTTATGTTTAAAGTACCTAATATTTAGGGTTTAATGTGATATTTTTCAATCATCTGTTTAAGTGGTTCTACATCATATGAATTTGTAGACACTGAAATATAGCCATCTGGTCGTACTAAAAATACAGCATCACGTTGAATGTCTTTTTGGGACATCTGTGTAACCCAAGGGATATGGTAAATCGGTAATTGTGAATCATATGCGAACTGTTTTAATTCTTGTGTTAATTTGCCATAAATATGGATTTGCCAAGTTCGAGATTTTAGAGGTTCGAAATTATCGATTGAATCAATATGAATCCATGGAAGACGATCGCCGCCAGCAATGTTCCCATAATTTCCTATACTTAAATCACTGTGTTTATAATGAATAGCTGTTTGAGATATCGTTTTATACAGCTTTTTCTTCAAAATATCCAAATGTAATAAAGTAGGGAAGATATAGGGAATAATCCAATCTTTTACGACTTGACTATTCGCCATAAATTTAAATCCTGTATCAGTAGTGTTCACTAATTTTTTTGCAAATTCAATGCGTTCAGGTTCATACGTATCTAAAATTGATTTATCAGCTTTTCCTTGGATGACGTTACTCAGCTTCCAAGCTAAGTTGAAGGCGTCGCTAATGCCTGTATTCATACCTTGACCACCAGCGGGACTATGAATATGTCCTGCATCACCACAAATAAAGGCACGATTTACTCTAAAATGTTCTGCTACTCTATGATGTGAGCGGTAAGATGAATACCAATTAATGTTTTTAATGTGTATAGGTAAGATATTTTCGGAAAATGGTATCAGTGGTTTAAATGATTCAGGCGGTTCACCATTGGTCTTTACCTCTTCGGGGATAATACCAATGAGGCGTAATTGTTCTGTTGTTCTAATAGGAAAACCAACACAGAAATGATTACCATGAAAGCCCATACTAGCACCATCTAATTGTGTGTTCGTTTCAACGTCCGCAACATAAAAGAGTTGTGTGTATGTTCCGCCAGGGAAACCGATATCAAGTCGTTTTCTTACGGTGCTACTGGCACCATCACAACCACAAATGTAATTGAATGTTTCAGTTACTTCTTCACCATTAGGTTGTTGAAATGTCGCACTTATAAATGTCTCGTTGTCATCAAATGATATAAGTTCATGTTCCCAACATACTTGTCCACCGACTTTTTCTAATTCTTCTACAAGAATTTGTTCATGAATATCTTGCGGTAAAGTTAATACATATGGATAAGGACTTACGTCTTTTCCTTTCTTTGCAATCGGTAATTTGCCAACAAGACGTTTATCTTTATATACATTAAAATGTTGAATTGGTATGCCTGCTTCAACAATCTTATCGTCGAAATCATATTGACGGTAGAATTCAAGTACACGTGACTGAACGACCATGGCTCTTGAAGCTGTGCCGGGGCCTTTATTTTTATCAATCAGCTTATATGATATACCTTGGGCACTTAAAGCAATGGTTAATGCCAATCCACTAGGTCCAGCGCCTACAATTAAAACATCATTTGACATGGCATTCTCTCCTTATTCGGATATTTTTATAATTATTCCCATAAGCATTATACATTAAGCATGATAGCAAGAATAAGGTGATGTTAACCGAGGTTAATGTCTTAGAAAAGGCATACATAGAAGTTAAAATTTAATGAAAGCTAAAATGTTGAAAAGGTCAATTCAGTGAGATTTTGATGCAATTTAGTAAGATTAAATTTACAATTTGAGAGAAAATACATCTTTTTTAAAAATTTATTGAATAATCTGAACAAATAGACAATAAAACCATGTATAATAACAAATATCACATAAATAGGAGACACAAGAATTATGAAGAATCATACATTAACGTTAAAACAAAATATATTTATTGGTTCGATGTTGTTTGGTTTGTTCTTTGGTGCTGGAAACTTAATATTTCCAATCCATCTCGGTCAAACGGCAGGCGCAAATGTTTGGTTGGCCAATTTAGGTTTTTTAATTACAGCGATTGGTTTACCATTTTTAGGCATTATTGCAATAGGAGTATCAAAAACCAATGGTGTCTTTGAAATTGCTTCAAGAGTAAGTACAAGTTATGCATACATATTTACAATCGGGTTATATCTCGTTATAGGACCGTTCTTTGCTTTACCAAGATTAGCAACAACATCCTTTGAAATTGCTTTTTCTCCATTTATTTCACCAAGTACTGCAAAGATATTACTACCAATATTTAGTATTGTATTCTTTGTTTTAGCATGGCTGTTCGCTAGAAAACCATCTAAAATATTAGATTATATTGGTAAATTTTTAAATCCTATATTTTTAATATTATTAGGTATTGTCGTCATTTTGGCATTTATCCATCCAATGGGTAGCATCAATCATGCATCGATTAGTCCAGATTATAAGCATGGCACAGTGCTTAAAGGCTTTATTGATGGCTACAATACGTTAGATGCTTTAGCGTCATTGGCATTTGGTATTATTATCGTCTCAACTATTAAAAAATTAGGTATTTCAAACCCCAATACGATTGCTAAAGAAACCTTTAAATCTGGAACAATTAGTATTGTTGCAATGGGTGTTATATATACGTTATTAGCGGTGATGGGAACGATGAGTTTAGGCCATTTCAAAGTAAGTGAGAATGGTGGTATAGCATTGGCACAAATCGCTCAATACTATCTAGGTGATTACGGCATTATTATTTTATCGTTAATCATTATTGTTGCTTGTTTAAAAACGGCTATTGGCTTAATAACTGCATTCTCTGAGACATTTACAGAATTATTTCCTAAACAAAATTATTTAGCTATTGCTACGATAGTTAGCGTTCTAGCCTGCATCTTTGCAAATGTAGGATTAACGAAGATTATTATGTATTCAATACCAGTATTAATGTTTATTTATCCTTTAGCAATTACATTAATCTTATTGACATTAATCAGTCCACTATTTAATCATTCAACAACTGTTTATCGCTTTACGACATTCTTTACAATGATTGCTGCGTTAATTGATGGTATAAAGGCAAGTCCAGAATTCTTTGTAAACACAAGTTTCGCGCAATGGTTAATTGCGCTAGGTGAGCATTACTTACCATTATTTGACATAGGCATGGGTTGGATGTTGCCGGCACTTATAGGCTTTATTATCGGACTCATCGTTTATAAAATTCGCTTACCAAGACAACCACAAACATAAGAAAAATTACTTAAAAACTTGTTGAATGACTGTGCATTGGCAGTGTTCAACAAGTTTTTTCAATCCTAGTCAACCTTGCTGGGGCGGGACTACGAATTCATAATGAATGCGATTCCGCTCCCTTGTAATAACGAAGCATTAATATTACTTATTATCTCTTTTATTGAAAATTATATATAGTAAAAATCCTAAAGCTAACCCTAAAAATGCGCCTGCTACAATTTCTTTAAATATTAATCCTAATCCTAAACCCAAAAACAAGCCACATGGAATAAAAAAGCTATTGTGATTATTTATTTTCATATTTTAAATAATACCTCCTTTATAATAATATACCATTATTAGAGTCGCTATTTTCTATCTTAGGATTAGATTTTATATTATTAGCGAATGTAATCACTTAATAATCATCTTTCACAGTTGCTCATTCATTGCCAATAATTGGTAAAAAGAATGCACTGCTTTTTTAAAATTTCAGTTAAATGTGAAGCATCATAATTTTTGCAATAAGGTACTGACAACGGCACAAAACTTTATTAAAATATTATATATATTCAAAAAACAAAAATTGTCTTGTTATTCATTTGACATAGACTTTATTCAGGGGTGAACTTTAATGAAGTGTAAGCAATGTGGGACAGAATTTAATCATTTCCAACAACACTGCCCGACGTGTGGTGAACCGATACAAGTTGATACAACATCAAATCAGCAACAAACTTCTAAGCAATCTCAGAAACGTGATATTAGAAGTCAGTTTGGCGCAGGTGCACAACAGCATAAAAAACGACCTGATCAGCAACAAGAAGCAAGCCATGACAGTGATGTAAAAGAGCAAGTTGGCGCATCATCAACTACAGATGAAGCGAATACACATTCAACAGAGTCTCAAGAGCAATTCGGTGCACATTCAGGTGATCATGCATCACACGTATCGAAGAACGATTTTGGTGCTTCTTCGACGGATTCAGTTTCAACAGGATTTTTGGATGTCGTTAAAAACATCTTTAAATTAGATGATACCGCGGCATGGACTAAACGTATCATTATTTCAATTGCGTTTTTTGTGTTTTATGTATTTTTCATTCATATAACATATAATATGATAATATTTATCTTGAATGTGCTATTATTCCCATTTGTGATGTGTGTTGTTGATCACGTACTTAGTAAAGTATTTAAGAAATCAAGTTATGCATACGATATTCAACAACATGGTTTTGCCATAGCTACTGGAAAAGTTGCACTTAAATACATATTCTTATTATTTATATGGAACTTTTCGTGGATTCTTGGCATTCTTTCGTTTATTTATCTCTATTCATTGGCAAAAAAACTAGGTTAAGGGAGTCATAACAATGAAAAAACCAATACTTGTTGGCAAAGGGTTTCGTCGAATTAGTTTTGAAAAATTAGTACTAGAAACGCCCATCCCGGATGACAGCACAATTGTATTTGAGTCTTTAGGAGACCAAAAGCACTATTTCAATCAAGGTATGCAATTTCAAAATATGCGCTTTAAATTACGAGGTAACAGTTTACCTGAAGATACAGTGATTGATTCTTGGTTTTATATTGAGAACTGTAATGCTGTTATAGAGAATTTAACAATTGATAATTCACAGCCTAATGATCATGCGCTAAATATACATAATAGTCATGTGACAATAAATAATGTCATTTTAAAGGGGAAGCAAGCTATTGCACTATATATAGATCAAAACAGCAGTGTGTCTATTAATGAAGTGACGGTAGATACTCATGCTGAAGAGGAAATTAGTGGAATATTTGTAGATAATGGTTCACGTGCTCAAATTAATCAGTCTTTAATGAATGGATTAACAGCGAATCAAGATGCATATATTGAAGTCAACCATAGTCTATCGACTGAAACAGTATGTGCGCAGCAAGAAGGTAGAATCAACGCAAATGATTTATATATCGATAAGACAGAGGAAACCATAGACATCATGTTGTTCAGTCATGGACAAATGTATATTGATGGACTAACTATTGTTTCGGGAAGCTCTGAAGCATATTTAGAAGAAGGCTATCTATCGTTACAACATGTTAATACCGAAAATACTAATGGATTTCTTGTTAATATAGACAATTTTTCAGACGCTGAAGGAGAAGGCTTTGAAGTCATTAACAGAGATGAATATCAGCGCCAGTTAAATGATCAGGGAGCATATGCACAGAATGTAGATGACAATATAGGACAAGAAGACGTTGATACTCAATTTGACGAATTCTATGAAGACGATACAGTTAATGAATCAGAGAATGATAGTTATGAAGATACTATGGATGCGTTTGATGAAGAAGCAATGCCTGAAGAAAAAAGTGCATTAGATGCGATACATGAGCTTATTGGCTTGGATGGTGTTAAAAAAGCAGTAGAAAAATTTATTAATATTTCTAAAATAAATAAAATCAAACAACAAAAAGGGTTGCAACCAAATAAGCCAGCCATGCATTCGTTATTTATCGGGAATCCAGGTACCGGTAAAACAACGGTTGCGCGTTTGATGGCACAAGCATTATATGAAGAACAAGTCATTAAAGAAAACAATTTTGTTGAAGTTTCACGTCAAGATCTCGTATCAGAATATATTGGTAGAACTGCAACACAAACGTTGGAAGTGCTAGAAAGCGCTAAAAATGGTGTATTGTTTATTGATGAAGCATATACTTTGGTTAGCGAGGGAGATAAAGGATTTGGTCAAGAAGCAATAGATACAATTCTTAAATATATGGAAGATCATAGAGAAGAAATCATGATTATTTTTGCAGGCTATACCAATGAAATGATTACTTTTAAAAACTCTAATCCAGGTCTCGCCTCAAGAATACCTCACACATTTGATTTTGAAGACTACAAGTTACCTCAACTTGTACAAATTGGTGAAGCTGATTTAATAAATAAAGGTTATGTATTTGACGCTGATTACTATCAAAAAGCCTTGGCCAATGAATATCGACATAATTTTGATAATAGTAATGGACGCTGGGTTCGAAATTTCAATGAAAAATTAACGTCAGAACAAATACAACGTATTTCTGAAAGCGGGGAATATATAGATGATGAAGCACTAATGACTATTACAGATAAAGACTTTTCGATCTTTTCATCACAAGATGATCGTTCAGATGAAACGTTACATGATTTATTAGAAGAGTTACATCAGCTCATCGGCTTAGCTAACGTCAAACAACACGTAGATAAAATTATTAATGAAGTAAAATTCAATAAATTATTAGAAGAACAAGGCAAAGTTACGACGCATAGTAATTATCATATGATTTTTACTGGTGCTCCAGGTACCGGGAAAACGACTGTTGCTAGATTATTAGCACAAATATTTAAACATTTAGGTCTATTGTCAAAAGGTCATTTAATTGAAACAGAGCGCAGTAAGTTGATTGGTAATTATATCGGTCAAACGGAAAAGAATACAAAACAAGCAGTCGAACAGGCAATGGGCGGAGTATTATTTATCGATGAAGCTTATCAATTAACGCCAAAAGGTCAAAGTGACAATGACTTTGGTAGTCAGGCAATTGAAACATTGATTACGGAATTAGAAAATAATCGTAATAAGTTTATTGCTATCTTTGCCGGCTATAACGATGATATGCAGCGCTTTCTAGAATCGAATGAAGGCTTAAAGTCACGTGTTCCTTATCAATTACACTTTGAAGATTACAGTCCAGAAGAAGTGGCTGATATTGTTGTAATGACATTAATAAAAGAAGATTGGCAATTTGATGAAACCTTATTAAGAGAAATTGTGGAAGAACTATATGCGAATATTGAAGAATCACAAAAGTCCAATGGTCGTTGGGCACGTAATTTCGTTCAAGAACTATTAGTTAGACATAAAAATAAAGTAATCCAAACAGCTACACCTGATGCTGATTTAACAACAATTAGCAATGAAACAATTCTAGAAATGCAGGAAGTATAACATACGCCTTCATCGAGATGAACAGCACATTTTGATGAAGGCTTTATTAATAAATAACACATGGGAGGAAATACATATGTTTAAATTAGTTGTGACAGATATGGATGGCACGTTTTTAAATGCACAAGGTACGTTTAATAAAGCGCATTTTCAAGCATTACTAGCGCCAATGAAAGGCCAAGGTATCCGTTTTGCATTTTGTACTGGGAAGCAGGTGGAACGTGTAGAAGCAGTTGTGGGAGATTTGTCACAAGATTTATTTATTATTGGTGACAGTGCGACACGTATTCAGTTGAACGGGGAGAATATCTATACGAAAACATTAGATTCAGCAGTAGGTCAACAATTGATCAATAAAATTAAAAAGATAGATCCAGAGCTTACTATCATTGTTTGTACACCGGAAACGGCCTATGTAGAAAATAGCGTGAGAGACCAAGATAAGTCAATGGTCTTTGGTTCATATGAACAGGTCACTTTTGTGGATGACTTGGCTAATTTGACTGTACCAATATTAAAAATTACGATTTATGATTACAAAGCGCAATGTTTTAACCACGTCAATGATTTAGCAGAATTCCAAGATGACTTGTATATTGTAGCTGCAGAAGAAAGCTGGATTGATATTACTGATAAAGCTGTTGACAAAGGTACGACAATTCAATTTTTACAGAGTCTGCTTAATATTCCTGCCGATGAGACGATTGTCTTTGGCGATGGATATAATGATATGCCTTTATTTGAAAATGCAGCCTATAAAGTGGCGATGGATAATGCCTATCCAGAGCTAAAAGAAAAAGCAAACCTTATTGCACTTAATCATAATCAAGACGGTGTTGTTACAACATTAAACGTATTGTTAAAATTGGCACGATAATATATCGCTCATACAGTTGATTCTCAGTAGACACTTGTTCATCTTAACGGAATGTTAATGTTCAATTCATCTGGACTTAAAAATCGTTGCGTACGCTTAAATTAATCATAATTTAAGGGAATGATACATGTGGAAATTGTAAAGTCAAAAGAGGATTTATTTCGTATTATTGATCATGCAGATGAACAATATACATCCAAAATGTTATTATTTATGATTTTAGGAACGATTTTTCTAGATGCTTATGATATTACGATTCTAGGCACAATGACGGATCAACTTACGCAACAATTTCATTTATCTCCAACAATGTTATCCACGGTTATGACGTCTTTACCCATTGGTGCTTTGATTGGTGCTATTTTTGGTGGTGTCTTCGCACATCGATTTGGGCGCAAACGTATTTTATCGATATCGTTATTAGCGCTAGTAATCACTTCTTTAGGTGCAGCTTTATCTCCAAATTTAACAATCTTATTGCTTTGCCGTTTTCTAATGGGGATGGCAATTGGAATGGACAGCCCAGTTGCCTTTACCTTTATTGCAGAAATAAGTAATCGCGCGCAAAAAGGCCGTAACGTCAATTATTGGCAAGTCGTATGGTATGTTGCCATCGTTACGTCATCACTATGTGTGATTGCATTCTTCTTAATGGGTACAGGTAGTCATCTATGGCGTGTAGCAGTTGGATTTGGTGCTATTATAGCTTTAGTGCTTTATCTATTAAGGTTAAAATTTTTACATGAGAGTCCAACGTGGATGGTTAACCACTACTCATTAGGTCAAGCAGCCGACTATATTCGTCAAAAGTATCATGTCGATATTCAATTAGCAGCTAATCAGACGAATGACGTTAGCTCTCAAGAACGACAGCCATCAGCACGCGCATTGTTTCAACCTAAATATGGTAAAAGATTATTATTAGCAACAGCTATATCAACACTTCAAGGCATGCAATATTATGCCGTTGGTTTATATATTCCTATTATAGCTACGTACATTATTAGTAAAGAAAAATTAGGTGTTTTACTAGGTACGGCGATTGTTAATATTGCAGGTATTGTAGGAGCATACTTTGGTGCACAATTAACTTATCGCTTAGGCACACGTAAACTAACGATTATTGGTTTTGCTTTAGTATTAATTGCGATGGTCATGACAGGTGTCTTCTATCATTTATTACCAATGATCTTAAATACATTTCTTATTGCTTTATTTTTATTCGGACATTCAGGTGGGCCAGGGACACAAGGGAAAACCATTGGCGCGTTATCATTTCCTACATATTTGCGGTCGCAAGCAACTGGATTTGTCGAAGCAGTCAGTCGTACGGGAAGTATTATTGGGACATTTATTTTCCCTATCATTCTAGCTGCAGTAGGCCTTACCAACACCATGTTAATCTTAAGTATCGTACCATTAGTTGGATTAATTATTACAAGCGCAATCAAATGGGAACCTGTAGGGAAAAATGTTGAAGTAGAATAGAAAAGATATACCATGCGTACCTGTGTAGCAGCATTATTACTGTTACATAGGTATTTTAACAAATAGAAACTAAAATATTTTGTGATTGATGTCCCATGCTTTTTTTAAATTTCATGATAAGTTTTAAAATATGAGGGGTATATATACAAAAGGGGGGCGGTATTATGAAATTTTATAGATTAGACTATCAACATCATAAAGATATAGTTGATGAAAATATTTTAACGGTCTTTGTTGTGGCGCAAAATAAAGGGGAAGTAGAACAGCTTGCCAAAAAGTTGCGCTATGCTGTGGAAAATATTACGAAACTAACGGAAAAAGAATTTAAGAAAGAGAAAGAAACGAATGAACATTTTAGATTAGAGTATGCTGAGAACTATTTATAATGGATATAATCTGTCATAGATATCGTTAACATGACACAGCTATTAAAATGATACTGACTGTGAACTTAACTAAGTTCGCAGTCTTTTTTTCTAATTTAGGTTTCTATATGGCTTAACTGCAATAAATAATATAGCAATGGGTAAGACTTCGGGTTGTCTACCTTGATGCTGCATGCATATTTTGTATAGTCAAATTGAAATCTATATAACGAGTATTATCACTTTTAGTAAGCATAATAGCATAAAACTAAATTTATTAAAGAATGCTTATCTAAAAGGGACAAAATGAAAAGCGATAGTTATATTTTTAGAAATATCTACCTACAAGATTGAACCATGTGAAATCTGACTACCTCTATCGGCCCTAAAGGAATTAAAACAATAAAATATTAAATTATTTTAATAATGATTGACAAGTGCATAGAAAATATTAATAATTGTTAATAAGAATCATTTCGTTTTAAAAGATTAGGAATGAAATAATCATTTTCAACATAGAAAGAGGCAAAGAAATGAATAAACTTAGTAAAATAACAGTCACGTTGCTTGCATATGGGATGATTTTGGCGGGGTGCAGTGATAACAAAGCTTTAGAGAATAAGAAATCAGAGAAGACGTTGAGTTATACAACGGTTAAAGATATTGGGGATATGAACCCACATGTATATGGTGGTTCTATGTCGGCAGAAAGTATGTTGTATGAGCCGTTAGTACGTAACACGAAAGATGGTATCAAGCCATTATTGGCAAGGAAATGGGATATATCTGCTGATGGTAAGACCTACACTTTCCATTTGCGTGATGATGTTAAGTTTCATGATGGTACAAAATTTGATGCTGAAGCGGTAAAGAAAAATATAGATGCTGTACAGCAAAATAAGAAATTACATGCCTGGCTAAAATTATCAACATTGATTGATGATGTGAAAGTTAAAGATACATATACGGTTCAACTTCATTTAAAAGAAGCATATCAACCTGCGTTAGCTGAGCTTGCGATGCCAAGACCATATGTGTTTGTATCACCGAAAGATTTTAAAAATGGTACAACAAAAGATGGTGTGAAAGCCTTTGATGGTACCGGACCTTTTAAAATGGGCAAACATAAAAAAGATGAGCAGGCTAACTTCAATAAAAATAATGACTATTGGGGCACTAAGCCAAAATTAAATCAAGTACAGGCTAAAGTGATGCCTGCTGGGGAGACGGCATTCTTATCAATGAAAAAAGGCGAAACTAACTTTGCATTCACCGACGATCGAGGTACAGATAGTTTAGACAAAGATTCACTAAAACAGCTTAAAGATACCGGAAATTATCAAGTGAAACGCAGCCAAGCAATGAACACAAAAATGCTAGTTGTTAATTCAGGAAGTAAAGATAGTGCTGTAAAAGATAAAACGGTACGTCAAGCGCTAGGTCACTTAGTAAATAGAAATAAGATTGCGACAGATATTTTAGATAAACAAGAAAAGCCAGCCACACAATTGTTTGCAAAAAATGTCACTGACATTAACTTTAATATACCTACACGTCAATTTGATACGCATAAAGCACAACAATTATTAGATAAAGCGGGTTGGAAAGCATCGTCTAAAGAGGGTAGTATTCGTGAAAAAGAGGGTAAGTCACTTGAACTAGCCTTGTACTATGACAAAGGTTCATCAAGTCAAAAGGAACAAGCAGAATTTTTACAAGCAGAATTTAAAAAGGTTGGTATCAAGCTAAATATTAATGGTGAAACGTCTGACAAAGTTGCGGAACGCCGAACTTCAGGTGACTATGATTTAATGTTTAACCAAACATGGGGCTTATTATATGACCCGCAAAGTACAATTGCTGCATTTAAAGCGAAAAATGGTTATGAAAGTGCGACATCAGGTATTGCGCACAAAGATGCATTATATCGTGATATAGACGCTGCATTTAAGATGCAAAATGATAAACAGCGTTCTGCTAAATATCAACACATTTTGAAACAAATGGATGATGAAGGCATTTTCATTCCAATTTCTCACGGAAGAATGACTGTCGTCGCACCAAAAGATTTAGAAAAGGTTTCATTTACCCAATCACAATATGAATTACCATTTAACGAGATGCAATATAAATAAAGGAGCGTCATTATGGTCAAATTTATTATAAAACGTATAGCGTTGATGGTTCCTTTGATGCTTGTTGTGAGTTTTTTAACGTTTCTACTGACCTATTTGACTGATGAAAACCCAGCTGTCACTATTTTACATGCGCAAGGCGTACCTCATGTCACACCACAACTTATTGCTGAAATGAAAGCGAAATATGGCTTAGATCAGCCATTGCTTATTCAGTATAAAAATTGGCTAATACAGGCGCTGCAATTAAATTTTGGCACAAGTTACATTACTGGTGATCCCGTTGCAAGTAGAATCACGCCAGCGTTTATCAATACATTGAAATTAACATTAATATCTAGTGTTATGGTTATCATGACATCTATTATCTTTGGTGTGATTAGTGCTTTGACACGAGGCACACTGATTGATCGTAGCATACGTTCGATGGCCTTTGTACTTACGGCATTACCGTCATATTGGATTGCCTCAATATTCGTTATTTATATCTCGGTTAAACTAAATCTATTGCCGACGTCAGGGTTAACAGGTCCAGAAAGTTATGTCTTACCTGTATTAGTGATTACAATTGCCTATGCTGGTATCTATTTTAGAAATGTACGTCGCTCGATGATTGAACAACTAAATGAGGATTATGTGCTGTACTTAAGGGCATGTGGAATATCTACAAAGAAACTAATTTGTCACGTATTACGCAATGCGTTACAAGTAGCTGTATCTATATTTTGTATGTCTATTCCAATGATTATGGGTGGACTGGTTGTAATTGAATATATCTTTGCTTGGCCTGGATTGGGACAACTTAGTTTAAAAGCTATATTGGAACATGATTTTCCAATCATTCAAGCTTATGTGTTAATTGTCGCGATTTTATTTATTGTCTTTAACACGTTAGCAGATATTATCAATGCCTTATTGAATCCAAGGTTAAGGGAGGATATATCATGCTCGTAATGAAGCGTTTGTTACATGATAAAGGTGCCGTTTTAGCCTTAGTTATTATTTTAGGATATGTGTTGTTAGGCGCATTAGCTCCTTTAGTGACTTGGTATGATCCCAACCACATTGATACAGCACATAAATATGCCAGTATCAGTTGGCAACATCTACTGGGTACGGATCATTTAGGACGTGATATTTTAACACGTTTGATTTATGCAATTAGACCAAGCTTGTTGTATGTCTTTGTGGCACTGATTTGTTCTGTTGTTATTGGTGCTGTGCTTGGATTTATTGCTGGCTATTTCCGAGGATATATCGATGCGCTTATCATGCGCTTATGCGATGTTATGCTGGCATTTCCAAGCTATGTTGTAACATTAGCGCTTATTGCTATGTTTGGCATGGGTACAGAAAATATTATTCTGGCATTTATTTTGACACGTTGGGCATGGTTTTGCCGGGTTATTCGAACGAGTGTGATGCAATACACGACTGCGCATCATATACAATTTGCGAAAACAATTGGTATGAGTCATTTTAAGATTATTCATAAGCATATTATGCCTTTGACTTTAGCTGATATTGCTATTATATCAAGTAGTTCTATGTGTTCGATGATTTTACAAATATCTGGCTTTTCATTTTTAGGCTTAGGCGTTAAAGCGCCAACTGCTGAGTGGGGAATGATGTTAAATGAGGCTCGAAAAGTGATGTTTACACATCCAGAAATGATGTTTGCGCCAGCAATAGCGATTGTCATCATTGTAATGGCGTTTAATTTTTTATCGGATGCAATACAACTTGCGATTGATCCAAGGTTATCAATGGTTGAACGACGTCAGGCCGTGAAGAAAGGTGGCATACGCATATGACAAGATTAAATGTTCACCATTTAAACATTATTGATTCATGGACAGGCCAAGCGCTTGTTAGCGACGTCAACTTCAATGTTAACAGCGGTGAAACCTTAGGTATTATAGGTGAGAGTGGTAGTGGCAAATCTATTACTTGTAAAGCGATTGTTGGATTAAATGATGACCGGTTAAAGGTACAAGGTCAGATTAACTTTGAAAGTGTTGATATGTTGAAGCTTCATGACAAACAGCTTAAGCAATATCGAGGTAAAGAGATTGCTATGATCATGCAACAAGGCAGTCGTGCTTTTGATCCATCGTCACCTGTAGGAAAGCAAATGATGGAAACCATGCAGGCACATACGTCATTAGGACGTCAGCAGGTGATAGATATTCTTGTAGAACGTATGTTGTATATGAAATTACAAAATCCGAAGCAAGTATTGTCGATGTATCCACATATGTTGTCTGGCGGTATGTTACAACGTTTGATGATCGCTTTAGCGTTAGCATTGCAACCGAAGTTGATTATTGCTGATGAACCTACAACCGCACTTGATACCATCACACAATATGAAGTATTAGAAGCGTTTAATGATATGAAGCAACAAATGGGCTGTGCAATGATTTTTATTTCACATGATTTGACAGTAGTTAATCACGTAGCTGACCATGTTGCTGTCATGCGAGCAGGGCGATTGGTTGAGCAAGGTACTAGAGAAGCAGTGCTCTATCATCCTCAGCATGCATATACGTCCTACCTTTTAGCTACTAAAAAGAAAATCAGCGACCACTTTCAACGCGTCATGCGAGGTGAATGCAATGCTTAAAATTTCAAATGTTGAAAAATCTTATCGAACGGCGCATGGTTTTCAACATCGACAAGTATCTATTGTGAAAGGCGTCTCGTTTAACTGCCCATTAAACAGTTCAATTGCAATTATTGGTGAAAGTGGCAGTGGCAAGTCAACACTTAGTAGGATGATTTTAGGACTTGAAAAGCCAGACAATGGTTCGGTGACATTAGAACAACAGCCCATATATAAAAGAAAAGTAAGACGTCATCATATTGCAGCCGTATTTCAAGATTACAGTTCGTCTTTACATCCTTTTCAAACAGTCAGAGACATTATGTTTGAAGTGATGTGTCAATGTGGCAAACCCTCTAAAGCAGAGATGGAGGAGTGCGCATGTGAATGCTTAATTGAAGTTGGCTTGTCGTCTGATTATATGGATCGATATCCTCATATGTTGTCAGGGGGAGAAGCACAACGTGTAGCCATTGCTCGTGCAATCAGTATTAATCCGCAATACATTTTATTTGATGAAGCGATTAGTTCGTTGGATATGTCAATTCAAACACAAATCTTGGATTTATTACTGACATTACGTGCAACGAGACAGTTGAGCTATATTTTTATTACACATGATATACAAGCCGCGACTTATTTGTGTGATGAACTCATTATTTTTAAAGATGGTGCAATTGAAGCACAGATGCCAACGACAGCATTACATTGTAGTGAGAATGCTTATACCAATGCGCTCATTAATAAACAATTGTCATTTTAAGGAGGAAAAGCATGAAAGGCGCATTATCAGGGCCATTTTTAAGATTATATTTACTCACGTTATTATTTTTTAGTGCTAATGCAATTTTAAATGTCTTTATTCCACTGCGTGGTCATGACTTAGGTGCAACGAATACAGTTATTGGAGTAGTGATGGGCGCTTATATGCTTACTGCCATGTTGCTACGACCTTGGGCAGGACAAATGATTGCTCGTGTAGGTCCCATAAAAGTGTTGCGCATTATTTTAATTATCAATGCATTGGCACTGATTTTATATGGTTTTACTGGACTTGAAGGCTATTTTATTGCCCGGGTTATGCAGGGGATATGTACGGCTTTCTTTTCAATGTCCTTACAGCTTGGTATTATTGATGCCTTACCGGAAAAACACCGTGCTGAAGGCGTATCGTTATATTCTCTCTTTTCGATGATTCCTAACTTAATTGGACCGTTAATTGCGGTGGGTATTTGGCAGATACATCATATGTCTGCTTTTGCAGTAATCATGGTAATGATTGCATTATCAACCACGATATTTGGCTATCGTGTGACGTTTGGAGAGCAAGAGCCAGATACGAGTAGCAAGATTGATGCTTTACCGTATAATGCAGTGACTGTGTTTGGACAATTATTTAAAAATAAAGCACTATGTCAAAGTGGTTGTATCATGATTTTAACGTCCATCGTCTTTGGAGCTGTAAATACATTTATTCCTCTTTATGCGGTGCGTGATAGCTTTGTACATGCAGGACTTTTCTTAACAATTCAAGCGATAGCGGTTGTATTGTCACGCTTTTATTTACGCAAATACATACCATCTGATGGACAGTGGCATTCAGTTTTTATGCTACGTGTGTTATCATTACTCGTTATTTCAGCCGTTGTGATAGCGTTTGGCCCACAGCTTCCACAAATGATTGTCTATATTGGTGCTGTCTGTATTGGTATTACTCAAGCACTCGTTTATCCAACACTGACATCTTATTTAAGTTTTGTCTTACCAAAAGTTGAGCGTAATATGTTATTAGGTCTATTTATTGCTTGTGCAGACCTAGGTATTTCACTAGGTGGTGTACTGATGGGACCAATATCAGATTGGCTAGGATTTAAATTCATGTATTTACTATGTGCGAGCTTTGTTGTCATTGCTATGGTGTCCAGTGTCAGTAATTGGAATCAGCAACAATGTCATAAGCGATAGTGTTCGAAATTTAAACAATCACTCACGCCTTGAAGCATAGGATTGTTTAAACATATAGAGGCTACACAGTTGCCATCATACAAACGCAACTGTGTAGCCTTTTTAAATCGTTAGCTAATGAACTTCTGACAAGTGATTAATTGACTTTATTGTATGAGATATCTTCGTCTTTGTCATTAGGTACGTTGAAGTCTTGATTTGTTTGGAATAACACAGATCCTTGAGGTGCTAATGTCTCTGGAATTTGAGAAATTGGTTGTGGATGAACGTTATTGAAGTCTGCATCTCCTTTGAAACCATACGGTCCACTATTTTCTTTTTTCACAAGGGCGATTCTAAAGTTAGTCATGAATTTACTAAGTGATAAATTAGGGTCTACATGTTCATGAATTGCATTTTGAAGTGCAGTATTCGTATCACCTGGATCATTAATGAGTTCTTTAAAGACTTGTTCACCATTGTCACTTTGTTTTTTCAGATATTCAATAAAGAGGTAAGATAATGAGTAGTTTGATAATGTATCACCTTGTTCGTCCCAACGGATTAATGAATGACCATAGGCGATGGATTTTGAATTATTATAATAATCGATACGTGAATTCAATGGTGCATTCAAGTACATTTGTTCACTAGCCATTGATAATGCTTCGTTTAACCATGGATCCATTTCTTCTTGACTTTGTTCTTTAAATAGATTTTCGTTGGCATTGACCATATGTTGATATTCATGCGCTAATGTGGAATAGATTTGTGATTCATTCAAATGTTGACGATCTGTTCCCATTGATGGATACGTATCCATATAGAAGATTTCGCTGTGGTTTGATCCTCGGACATTGTATAAATCTCTTGGATGGAAATAACCACCAATATACGTTCCTGTTTGGTCATAGTTATCTTTAATATCATATACAAGGATATTTACTTTACCGTTATTGTCAACATCAGAGGGTTCACCAAAGTTGTTTTCGATCAGTGGGTCGATACGTTCATCAAATTCTCTACCAATGTTTTGCGCTTGTTTATCAGTAATGTATTGATCAGCAACCCACACTTGGGCTTTTTTACCATCGTATTTTAATGTAGCAGTGGTTTGTTCATCTTGATTAGTTCTATTATCAATTGTTGTAAAGGTACGCTGATCATTTAGGCTATATTGTTTGCCGCCATTTTGACTGCGGTTTTCACTCTTTCGAATCGGTTGTTTATTCTTTGGTGCCTTAAATAATTTATCTTCTTTGAAGGCTTCGCGATTTTGTGGTCCCATTTGCTTCACGGTTTGCTGTTTAAGTGCAGCACGGTTATAGCTGCCTGTATAAGCTTTGCGGCCATCTTTATCTATATTTTCATTGTTAACGACGTAGGATGCGGCTTGTGCGCATTGTGAAATCGGTAAGGCAATAGTAATCGTTGTGCTAAGGGCGATTAATAATTTATGTGAAATGTTCATAGCAGACTCTCCTTTTTTTAAAAATTTAGATTTATTTGAAATCTATATACTATTCTATGGACTAGTAGTAAAATTTTGGTTTTTAGCTCTTAACTGTTCAAATATTTGCCTAACTGTATAAAATAAAACTTTTCATATATAATGAAAAATATGACTAAGTTATACAAATTATATTTTTAAATATTGATTGCAAGCATAGAGGAGATGAAAATATGAAAAAAGCAATTTTTTTGTTATTGGATGAATATGCAGATTGGGAAGGCAGTTATTTAGCATCAGCTTTAAATCAAAGTGATACGTGGGAAGTGATGACAGCATCTATCCAAGATGAAGTGCGTTCGATGGGTGGTTTAACAACCCTTATTGATGTTCAGCTTGAAGCGGTAAATGCGTATGACTTATTGGTATTGATTGGTGGTAAAAGTTGGCATATCGACAATCAGATTTTAAATCATTTTGTTCAACAGGCATTTGAACAACACAAACCTATTGCTGCCATTTGTGGTGCTGTAGATTATTTAGCACGGCAAGGACATTTGAATACGTATCGACATACCGGCAATGCGGTACAGTTATTAGACCAATACGAAAATTATCAGCCGACTTATCCATTTATTGCCACGCAGGTGGTGCGTGACAAACATTTAGTTACGGCAAATGGTACAGCGGCCATTCCTTTTACAGCGGCTGTACAACAGTTGATTGACTTTGATTCAAATGACAATATAGAACGACAGGCCTATATGAATCAATTTGGATTTTATGATTATTGTGAGCGTTATGGTAATCCATATTTATAAAATATAAATTTAAAAATGATAAACATATGTTCAACTTGAAACGAACGCTGTAATATAGTCTGTTTATTTGATTTTTCAAAATAATAATAATGCTATATTAAACATTTATATGAATAATTGAGTTTGACTATTATTTTGAGTAGCGTATAATGGTTACGTGTTTATTAAAAAATGAAACATAACAATAATTAAGGAGTTATTATGGGTAATGAAAATAAAAGCAATAAGATAAGTTTGGCACAACTTGTGCTATTAGGACTTGGTTCACTCATTGGTTCGGGTTGGCTATTTGGAGCGTGGGAAGCTTCATCTATCGCAGGACCAGCAGCAATTATTTCATGGGTGATTGGATTTATCGTCATTGGAACTATTTCATATAACTATATTGAAATCGGCACTATGTTTCCACAATCAGGTGGAATGAGTAACTATGCACAATATACGCATGGTTCGTTGCTAGGCTTTATTGCAGCTTGGGCGAACTGGGTATCATTGGTTACCATTATTCCTATTGAAGCTGTGTCGGCTGTACAATACATTAGTTCATGGCCTTGGGATTGGGCTAAATTTACATCGGTATTAATGGAAGATGGCTCAATTAGTACAAGTGGGTTATTTGCAGTTTATATCATCATCATCATTTTTTCACTGTTAAATTATTGGTCGGTTAAAATTTTAACGTCATTTACAAGTTTGATTTCAGTGTTTAAATTGGGTGTGCCATTATTAACAGTTATTATGTTAATGCTGTCTGGCTTTGACACAGGAAATTATGGTCATTCTGTAAGTACGTTTATGCCTTATGGTAGTGCACCAATTTTTGCGGCAACGACAACATCAGGAATTATCTTTTCATTTAACGCATTCCAAACAATCATTAATATGGGGTCTGAAATTCGCAATCCTGAAAAGAATATTGCACGTGGTATCGCAATTTCACTATCATTAAGTGCTGCATTATATATTATTTTACAAAGTACCTTTATTACATCAATGCCTCAATCTACGATTAATGCACATGGTTGGAGTGGTATTAACTTCAACTCTCCATTTGCTGATTTGGCGATTTTATTAAACATTAATTGGCTAGCAATTTTACTTTATATTGAAGCCGTTGTTTCGCCATTTGGTACTGGTGTATCATTCGTAGCTGTGACAGGGCGTGTATTACGTGCTATGGAAAAGAATGGGCATATTCCTAAATTTTTAGGAAAAATGAATGAAACATATAATATTCCACGTGTTGCCATTCTTTTTAACGCAATTATTAGCATAATTATGGTAACGTTATTCCGCGATTGGGGAACATTAGCAGCCGTGATTTCAACAGCGACACTTGTGGCATATTTAACTGGTCCAACAACTGTAATCGCCTTACGTAAAATGGCACCAAAAATGACGCGACCATATCGTGCAACATTGCTAAAAGTGATGGCACCATTATCGTTTGTCTTGGCTTCACTAGCAATTTATTGGGCAATGTGGCCTACAACAGCTGAAGTTATCTTTATTATTATTTTAGGTTTACCGATTTATTTCTTCTATGAATATAAAATGAATTGGAGAAATACGAAGAAACAAATTGGTGGTAGCTTATGGATTATCGTGTATCTTATTGTATTGGCAATTCTGTCATTTATTGGAAGTAAAGAATTTAAAGGTATCAATTTGATTCACTATCCATATGACTTTATCGTGATTATCGTAGTTGCATTGATCTTTTACAGCATCGGAGCAACAAGCTATTTTGAAAGTATTTACTTTAGACATGCGAAGAAAATAAATACTAAGATGGCAAGAGACTTAAAAGATAATGAACTAAATAACAAGTAAAAAAATTAGGTTTTAAATTAATACAGTCTGAGACATAAATCTCAGAAAAATAACACTCAGATGAATTGAATTTCAACTCATCTGAGTGCTTCTTTGTATTTGTCCAAGAACCTTATGTCCAGACCTTTTATCTATTTCAATACTTATTAGGCATTGTTTTTATATTTATAAACTAAGCTTTTTGGTAAATGGCAGTAGTCATCAGGATAGCGTTCTAATCTATTTTGATGCATATCGGCACTTTTAATATAATTGGTCAGCGGTAAGACTTCCGTTGCAATAAGATGATGGTCTTCAATAGCATCGATAAAGGCTTGAGCTTCTTTTAAATGTTCAGGGTTTTCACTATAGAATCCAGTTCTATATTTTAACCCGATGTCTTGACCTTGTTGATGAAGACTATAAGGATCAATAATTTCAAAGAGATAGCCCATCAAATCTGTAACGGATACGACGTTTGGATCAAATTCCGTTTTGACAGCTTCCACGTAACCGTCGTACTCACCATCTAGAGATTTTGTAATGCCATTTGCGCGACCACTTGTCGTATTGATAACCCCTGGGAGTGTTCGAATAAATGCTTCAACGCCATATAAACAACCACCTGCTAAGTATACTGTTTCCATAAACAACCTCCTATAATTGAAAATCATTATCAATTAGAATTATAGTAAAATTGTAGTGATAATTCAATGTATGCAACCAGTTTCTGTCAATGCAGTCCTCAAAGTACATATAATAAAAATGGTATACTTGAATATGAAATGAGTCGTATTCGCAATGATGCGATTATATACTCAAATGATAAGAAGGAACGCCAATGAAGATTTATATATTACAACATGTCCCATTTGAGACCCCTGGGAGTTTAGCTTATTTAGATGCGCATATTATTAAATTATATGAAACGCCAGTCCGTATACCCGATGCTCAGCAAGTTGATGTGCTTATTATTTTAGGAGGGCCAATGAGTGTGAATGACGATATTCCTTGGTTAGCAGAAGAAAGAGCGCTTATTATTGCTATGCTTAAGCAACAGAAACCAATGTTAGGGATTTGCTTAGGTGCATAACTCATTGCGCAAGTGCTCGGCGCAACAATTTATACCAATTCAGCAGGTAAGGAAGTAGGATTTTCAAATATTAAAAAAACAACATCTCGTTATAACTTCTTGCCTGAAACCTTAGACGTTTTACACTGGCATGGAGAAACATTTTCATTACCTCCTGGGGCAGAACGACTTTATTGTTCACCTTATTGTGAAAACCAGGCATTTATTTATAAAGATTGTGTGATTGGTTTGCAATTTCATTTAGAAACAACGTCTCAGACATTACAAAATCTTGTTGCAGCTGACTACAAATATATTGAAGGGAATGTACTACAACAAACACGTGACAGTATCTTGCAACACGAAATACCAACTGACAATCAAATCGTCTTAAGCAAGATTATGGATCATCTTATAGGAGGATGTACTTATGGAGAAACATATTCATAAAGATTTATTACCGGCATTTAAGCGCTTGTCGCCAATGATTTTTACTGAAGCGCGATTACCACTCATCAGAGGTATTAATCAAAAGTTAATTCGCCCCTATAAGGATGAATCATTACAGTTTACAGAACATCATATTACATATGCAGATAGTGACGTCTCTATAAGAGTGAAAGTGTATGCGCCTAAAGCACAACAACAGCCTTTGCCTGTCGTGCTATATATTCATGGGGGAGGTACGTTCTTTGGAACGGTAGAAGGTAACGATGCTACATGTGCAAGTTATGTTAAACATGTACCGTGTGTGGTCGTTTCTGTAGATTATCGTTTAGCACCTGAACACCCCTATCCTGCAGCACTAGAAGACTGTTATCTCGCATTACAATGGATTGTTAGCGAACGTGAAACATTAAATATCGATATTGATAGATTAGCTGTAGTTGGTGGCAGTACTGGGGGAGGACTAACGGCAGCTTTAACACTATTAGCCAGAGATAGAAAAGGGCCTAACATTAAATTTCAAATGCCGTTATTTCCAATGATAGATGATACGTGCGCCACACCTTCAAGTCAGGAAGTTTTAGATTCTAAAGTATGGTCTTCGGAATTAAATCAATTTGCTTGGTCGATGTATCTGAAAAATATTAAAGGTGATGTACCTAAATATGCAGCCCCAATACGTGAAACAGACTTCAGCCAACTTCCAGCGACATATACTTCTGTAGGAACGTTGGATCCATATCGAGATGAAACCATCAATTATGTACAAGCGTTGGCTCAAGCGGGTGTACCCGTTGAGTTTCATTTATATCCAGGCTGTTATCATGAATTTGAATCTATCGCGCCAGATGCACCTATTAGTAAACAATCCAAATCGGCGGCGCTACAAGCTTTAAAACAGGCATTAACAGATGAAGATGCATCTATTAAAGCTAAGAATATTGAGAAATAGCAACATAACAATGCTTTCATACACATACACCATTTATAAAATATGACATAAGTGATTGTAGCAGGTTCTTAATAAGTAGAAGAACGGAGCGGGACAAAATTCATTATGAATTCGTAGTCCCGCTCTCTTTATAGTGATATTATTTCTGATAGTATTTATCGTTATTAATCGCATCATTTGGGTCGACTAAGTTATTTAAAGTAGGTTCGTATAAATCATGTTGATATTTCTCGCTTGCAAAATTTTTAATATGTGCGATGAAATCTTCAATACTAATGTCTAGCTTACGTTTTGAAAAAGTAATATTGTTTTTATTAAAATCAGGACTCTCATATTTTTGAGTATAGATTTTGTAAGAAATTTTAAAGTTATTAAACTGATTTTCAACTGGTTCATAGCTGGTTAATAAACGTCTTAGCACTTTATTAGAATTGTCACTGTGATGACTCATCAATAAGATTAAACTTTGTAATTGTTTGTCTAAACCTTTGAAATCTGTGTGAATCTCTTGGTAAATCTCTGTTGTATTGTCTTTGTTGAAATTGGAATAATTGAAATCTAAATAATTATTGCGTACTTTTGCGGCTTTATATGCAATAACATCTAATGAACTGACTAAATCATTATGATAATCTTCTCTTTTATCTCGCTCATCTTTTCTAAATTGGAATATTAATGCTATGAATGTCCCAGCTAACGTGAACAAACCACCGATAATGGCTGCAATAAACTCACTCATCAAACAATCCCTCCAACCTATATTAATTTAAAGCTATTATGGCATAACATTTGTTTTATGCAAATTTAATATATAAACAAAATATCAATAGAAACAAGCATTAAAAATGAAATATTACTGATTTATTTGAAACAATGACTACATTGAATTATGTCAAACCAACAACATTTAAATTAAATTTAAAATTTATATTGTTAACGCTTACTTTAACGTGCTAAAATATCTGGGAACAATTCATTCGAATTCAATCAAAAGTAGTCAAATTAGTGCAGATGATAGTGTGATGTTTATGTTTTAGGACCATTAGTGCTTTATATATCTAGCTAGGCCATACATCATGTTCAGTCTGAATAGATTGTTGTTAATCGATAATGAATACTATTTTAATTGGGTTCTTGCTTGGAGGTTAGAAAGGTGAGAAAGAAATTATTCGGTCAATTGCAACGTATAGGTAAAGCATTAATGTTACCAGTTGCTATTTTACCAGCTGCTGGGTTGTTACTCGCACTTGGTACTGCGATGCAGGGTGAATCATTACAGCATTATCTACCATTTATTAAAAATGGTGTGATTCAAAATATTGCCCTAATGATGACAGGGGCAGGTGGGATTATCTTTGATAACTTGCCAATGATTTTTGCTTTAGGTGTAGCTATCGGTTTAGCCGGTGGTGATGGTGTAGCTGCGATTGCGGCATTTGTTGGTTACATCGTCATGAATAAAACGATGGGTGCTATCTTAAATGTTACCCCAAATGAAGTAAAAGATGCTGCCAGTGGTTATGCCAGTGTATTAGGTATTCCTACGTTGCAAACAGGTGTCTTTGGTGGGATTATTATAGGTGGCTTAGCCGCGTGGTGTTATAACAAATTTTACAATATTTCGTTACCATCGTACTTAGGTTTCTTTGCGGGTAAACGTTTCGTGCCAATTATGATGGCAACGACGTCATTTGTTTTAGCGTTTCCAATGGCATATGTATGGCCAATGATTCAATCTGGATTGAATGCATTTAGTGAAGGATTATTGGACTCTAATACAGGTTTGGCCGTATTCTTATTTGGCTTTATTAAGCGATTGTTAATACCATTTGGCCTACATCACATTTTCCATGCGCCATTTTGGTTTGAATTTGGTTCTTGGAAAAATGCGGCAGGTCATATAGTACGAGGAGATCAACTAATCTTTATTGATCAAATTCGTGAAGGTGCACATCTGACTGCTGGTAAATTTATGCAAGGTGAATTCCCAGTGATGATGTTTGGTTTGCCGGCAGCAGCGCTAGCGATTTATCATACAGCAAAACCTGAAAATAAAAAAGTTGTTGCAGGTTTGATGGGTTCAGCAGCTTTAACATCATTTTTAACAGGTATCACAGAACCACTAGAATTCTCATTCTTATTTGTGGCACCGTTGCTCTTTGTTATCCATGCACTGTTAGATGGACTGTCATTCTTAATTCTATATTTACTTCATTTGCATTTAGGTTATACATTCTCAGGTGGCTTTATTGATTACGTACTCTTAGGGGTATTACCTAATAAAACAGCTTGGTGGCTAGTCATACCAGTTGGTTTAGTCTATGCAGTTATCTATTATGTTATATTTAGATTCCTCATTAAGAAGTTAAACTTTAAGACACCAGGTCGCGAAGACAAAATGGCTTCAGCTAAACAAACAGCAGCAAGCGAGTTGCCATATGCAGTATTAGAAGCAATGGGTGGTAAGACGAATATTAAACATTTAGATGCATGTATTACCCGATTACGTGTTGAAGTGAATGACAAAGCGAAAGTGGATGTTGCAGGATTAAAAGATTTAGGGGCTTCAGGTGTGTTAGAAGTTGGTAATAATATGCAAGCTATTTTTGGTCCTAAATCAGATCAAATCAAACATGAAATGCAACAAATCATGAATGGTGAAGTTGTCGAACATCCTATGTCAGCTGAAGATGACTCTGACGAAGCGGTAGTTGTAACAGAAACAAAAGCACAAGCGGAGACACATAGTGAAAGTGTCGTTGCGCCATTAGAAGGCAAAGTTGTCGATTTAGCTGATGTTCCGGATCAGGTCTTTAGTGAGAAAATGATGGGAGATGGCATAGCGATTGATCCAGTTAGTGGTGAAGTTCGAGCACCGTTCAATGGTAAGGTTCAAATGATTTTCCCTACGAAGCATGCCATCGGTTTAGTATCTGATCAAGGATTAGAGTTATTAATTCACATTGGTTTAGATACAGTTCAATTAGAAGGACAAGGTTTCACAATGCATGTCGAAGAGGGGCAAACAATTGAACAAGGTCAACAATTAGTAACCTTTGATTTAGACTATCTTGGTGAAAATGCGAAAAGTTTAATTACACCAATTATTGTGACGAAAGGTGACATTACAGATATAGCTGTAAAAGCTGGTAACAGTATCCATTTCGGTGACCACCTTTTTAACATTAAATAAACAGCTTGAAATAAAAGCGGTTTGAACATCATTTATAGAAAAACAGGATTGGATTTAAATTCCAAAATAATAGCACAAAGATGATTTGAAATTAAA
>NZ_KV809470.1:112514-146167 GCF_001812565.1 Staphylococcus sp. HMSC059F04
AATAATAGCACAAAGATGATTTGAAATTAAAAATCGTCTTTGTGCTTCTTTTGTAATCAATACTGTGTAGTTGTATATGAAGTTATACTAAAATGCTTATAAAAAAATAAGAGATTTTCGTAACATTTAATAAACCTCATTAAACTAAATGAACAAGGTGATTTATGTATAAAATCAACATATGCTACCAATAGAACCTTTAGTTTTAATATATTCAAATGTTATGGTGCAAACTATACCGAAGAAAGGATTTTGGGGCTATAACTTTAGTCCGTCACATTTATATTCCAAAGTGTTGTGCTATTTCATTGCTTTTAATGCTTTATAGAAAATATCTCGTTGACGTTCTAAAGAAATAGGATCATTATATTGTGTTTCACTGACATCAAATTTAATGACACGATGCTTTTTGACAGCATTGAGACTCTTCCAAAATTGTGTTTGTTCAAACTGTGGTGACTTGTTACCTTGTTGAGCAATAACAGCAATATCACCAATATATTCTGGGAATTGTTCTTCATTGATTGGTGTTGCTACTTTTTTCTGAGTTGCTTGTTTTAATGCTTTAGGCTGTTTCAAGCCATAGCCCTCATATATAATCTCTGTTCCACGTCCCATGTGATTGCTGAAAGCCATAATGCCTTTAGGTGTTTGTTGTAAGACGGAAGCAGTTTTCCCCTTAATCATAGGTGCCAATGCTTTCTTATCTTTTGCTAATTGTTTTTCCCAATGTTTTAGCCATTGGTTTGCTTTATGTTGCTCGTTAACAAGTTGTGCTAATTTTTTAGTAGTGTCTTTATAAGATGATTGATTCGCATCGAACACATAGGTTGGGGCAATTTTTTTCAATTTCCCATAATTTTTATCGCCTTTTGACGTAATAATTAAATCGGGTTTGACTTTGGCAACTTGCTCTACACTAGTATTATCTATACGTTTAATGCCTTTTGTGGCCTTGTTTAACACTTTATTTTTAGCAACAAATTTTGGTACGGCAATCGGTTTATGGCCAAATTTTACTAAAGCACCTACATATGTGGGATGTAATACAGCGATGCGCTTAGGATTTTTAGGTATTTTAACTTTATTGCCGTCATCCATCGTTACTGTTCGCATGGCTTTCGTATTGCTATGATCTTTAGCGCGCTCATGATTCTCATTTGAGTTACAAGCAGCTAAAAATAATATGGTACATACCGTTAATATGATAAATCTTTTCATTTCATCACCCTTTATTTAAAAAAATGTGTATTGATAATTGTTATCAATTATAGCATAATTTTAAATATATTTAACTTTTAAATAAATTTAATTATTAGAATTTTAAAGGGGAGTTATCATGAATAAACGTCGACAGGTCTTTCAAATGGATGGCTTTGAAATTACCATTCAATTACCAAAGGATTATGGTAAGCAGAAGGTTAAAAGATATGCTGCACTCATTGTTCATGATGGCGATATGTTATTTAAACGGTGTAATAAAGATATGATTTTTATCGGCATTCTTTCTAAAGAACGTACAAAAGACTTTACACCGTGGCCGGCAAAAGTTGGCACAAGACTTAATCAAGGCCAAGCGTCTAGGTATCTCACTTGGTTAACGACACAATTGTTACCTTATGTGAGAGAACAGTATCGTGTATCATTAAATAATCAGGATATTGGCATTGCTGGTGCATCTTATGGTGGACTTGTGTCACTTTATGCATTGTATACCATGCCGCAACAATTTGGGAAATACATTTTGATTTCCCCTTCAGTATGGTATCCGGAATTCATAGATTTTATGAAGCAACAGCAGGCGATTAATGCGTCAGTACATGTCTACTGGTATGTAGGGATGAAAGAAGGCATTAAGCATACACAGATTGTTAAAGACATGGTTGGTAACAGTTTGTTGGGAAAAGCAATATTAGCGAATGATTTAGCAAACGAGACGTCGACATTTAAATTTCAAACAGCTAAGCGTGGTATTCATCGGCAGCGATACTTTAAAAAGTTTTTCAAACGTGGTTTGAAGGAAGTGTTTTAACGTGAGTAAATAGTTAATATCACAAGACTGTAAATTTAGTATCGTTTCTTATTGAGCTTGTCAGACATGGATATTTAACTTGTGCTATTATAATGAGAATAGTAAATAAAGGAGTTAATATATGGAAAGACAACCAATACAACGACATTTAGAAGAGAAACGCGCAGGCTTTCATGAATTGTTTTTTGACTTGATTTTTGTCTATGCGATTCAAAAAATTGCGCATGTTATTTTACACACACATGGCGGTACCATTTCTGCCGATTTGTTTTTTAAATATATTATGATGAGTTTAATCTTATGGATATTATGGTCGCACCAAACATTCTTTACGAACCGTTTTGGTAAGACGTCTAAGACCGATGTGTGCTTCATGATGTTTAATTTGTTTGTGCTGATTTTTCTATCGAATAGTTTATATCCAAGTTTTGAAAAGACATTTTTCCCATTCTTTTTATGTGTCACAATCATGTATGTGAGCATTGGGTTACAATATCTAGTGCAGCTAAGATATACGCGTTATCCTAATGACTACCAAACGTGTAAAGCTTTTTCTATCGTCGCATTTACGGTAGCAGCATTGTCGTGCTTATCACTTATTTTACCGACACATATTCACTATTATAGTGCCTTTTTAGGTGTCTTTGTAGCTGGCACAGGCTTAATTCCATTTAGAAAATATTTATATCAATCACCAGTCAATATGATGCACTTAGTTGAACGTTTTTCATTACTAACGATAATTATTTTTGGAGAAGTGCTTGTCGGTTTAGCATCTACCTTTAGTATTAAACATTTTGACATTATTTATATATTTCAATTTCTAATTTTGGTTAGTCTATTTGGGATTTATTGGCTAGTCACTGAAAACTATATCAATCACCAGCATAAGTCGATAGGATTTTTACTTGTGTATACACATTTGGTGATTAATATTGCATTAGGTATGTTAAATACAGCACTTGTATATAGTAATAGTAACGAGCTGCATCGTTTCTTTGAAATCAACTTATTATATGTAAGTATAGTGCTATTTTTAGCAGGACTATGGTTTAATTCATCATATTTTCACGCACATTTAAAAATAGTAAAACCAATTGTCTATCAAATTATAGTTATTATTGTGGCATATATGATGAGCGTCGTGTTTATCAATGTAGGACATGTCTTTATAATTGTTACAGCAATTGCGACGTGTTTAATTTTAGCGATATATTATTTAAAAGTAGCTGAATAGTACGCATACTCAAAAACTGACGAAGTCTTTAAGGGCATTCGTCAGTTTTTTCATTAATAGATACGATTATGGCTTGCGTGAGTGGTTAGATAGATAAAGTAATTAGAAAAACAAGGGTAGTTGTATCCTTTTTAAATGGTGTCACAGCATATAACATGATATTTTAAAGAAAAGAGATAAAAAAGGTGGATTTAAACGGTGAGACAAATAAAAGGCTTTGTACTTCTATTATGCTTATGTATGATGTTTAGTCCATTAACTACCTATGCAGCAAAAACACCCACACAAATCGCTGAAGCGGAAAAGCAACATATCGCTCAGCACTACAATCCTAAAAGTATGATTGTAACCACGCAACAAGGACAAATTCTATACGACTATCATCAGCATGACAACGTAGATCCAGCATCAATTACCAAGTTAATGACTATTTATTTAGTATTAGACGACATAGATAAAGGTAAAATTAAATTAACTGATGAAGTAAAAGTTTCAGGGCGGTATGCCAAAATGTCACGCATACCGGGATTAACAACTTTTCCATTGATTAAAGGTAAAACATATACGATTCAGCAATTATTAAAACAGGGTGCATTAGCGTCAAGTAATGCAGCAATGTTGGTGTTGGCAGAACATATTGATGGCAACTCATCTGATTTCACACATCGTATGAATCGTAAGGCGCAAGCATTGCACATGAGACATACGCATTTTAATAATCCTAGTGGTGCAGATAATAGATTAATAAAGCCCTTTGCACCGTCAAACTACAAGCAACAACATTTCTCTAAAACGACTGCGAAAGATATGGCTGTATTAACACAACAATTAGTAAAGCAACATCCTAAAGTGTTGAAGATTACAAGACTGACGTCCGATAAACAACATGGTCATATGCTTAAAAACACTAATTTATCATTACCCGCACAAGCTGATGGTTTAGCGGGTGCTGATGGTTTAAAAACAGGTACCAGCAATCACGGCTATAACTTAGCGTTAACAGCTAAACAAAATAACTTAAGAATTCATTCAGTGCTATTTCAAGTACAGCCATTTGCTGATGAACGAGCAAAACATGTGCGTCAACAACTTTCTAATATCATGGTTCGACGTGCTTTCAAAAATTATGATTATCGCAAAGTGCTTAGTAAAGGTCAGCATCGTATTCAAGGGAAAATGTATTATGTGAAGAAAGATTTATATGATGTTGTACCTAAAGATCACAAAGGTTATCAGTTCAAAATCAATCACGGTAAATATGTGCATTTAACGTATCAACGTTCATTTTTACCGGGAACACACCCGCCAAAAGTAGAAGTGGTTAAAGTATCCGGGATGATACAGCCCATAGTCATCAGTTTATGTATAAGTTGTGGACTAATTATAGCGTTTATCTTTACAATTACTATGATCGAAAAAGAATATAAAGTAAAATAAACAAACACAGCAAGTTGGGGTGGGGGCCCAAACAAAGAGAAATGCAACAAGCATTTCCACGAACAACGCAAGTTGGGGTGAGCCCCAACAAAGAGAATTTCGAGAAGAAGTTTACCAGGCAACGCAAGTTGGGTGGCTGAAGTTCTCTCCCTAAGAAGCCAATCATACAAAGTATTATCAATAAAAAAACCAGAGTCTGGGACAACATTATGTTTTAGGCGCTGAATGCTATATTGGCAGTAGTTGACTGGAGTGCAAATACGCTGGATACCAAGCTTTTTCACTCCTAGTCAAATTGGCAGGAGCGGGACTACGAATTCATCATGAATGCTGTTCCGCTCCTTGGTTTTTCTAAAAAGGATGTTCTATTCTCTGTTTCTTTAGCGCTCTTCTAGTTCTGACTCGATGCCTAATAGCTCAAAAGGATTAGTGTTAGCTATTTCAAGCATGACTTGAGCGATATAATGTGAGCTATATTGAACATTGTCATTAATCCAACGTTCAATAACGCCTAAATGCCCATGAATAATAAAGTTTAATGCAATTTCATTTTTAAACGTTAATGAAACATGATTTTTCTCTAATAAAGGTAGGAAAATATTTTCTCGTACCTTTTCAACTAATAGTGAACGGAATCTTGTATTATTCATATTGATAAACAGAACACGAATAAACTCATAATTCATTTCAATGTATTCTAGTAACTTATAAAATGATACTTTAAATTCTGAACTGAAAATGGCATCTTCTGAGGATGAATCTCGTTTTACATAATCTAATAACTCTGTAATTGTTTCATCAATGATTGAAACAATAAAGTCATCTTTACTTTGATAATGTAAGTAAAATGTACTGCGGTTGATATGTGATGCTTCAGCAAGTTGTTGTATGGTAATGTCTGAATAGTTTTGAGTGCTTAATAATTGTGTTAAGCCTTTTTTTAAATAGTTATTCGTCCGTTTTTGTCGTTTGTCCATGTTGTTTTCCTCCTTATTCGTCTATCATTTGGAATTTAATCAACACAAATTTTAAAAACGTCTATTATAGTGCAAAACTAGAAATTTTTAATGAGAAATATCAAATGTTTTGTGGTATCTTACATAATAGACAATTTGTCTATTAAAAGATAAACGAAAATATTACAGAAAGCAATGGTTAACACTTAGTTAGATAATGACCTTGCTAAAAAATAAAAAGGGAGTAAGAGATAATGAAGACAATTTTGAGATTTAAATGGCCGATTTCAATATTAGTAATCATTGTAATTGTGTTGTCACTTATTTTTGCACCAAATTTGTCTCAATTGGCAAAAGAAAAGGGTGAAATTAAGCCTCCTGATAGTACATCGTCACAAAAATATGAACATATGTTGAAAGACGTAGGAGCAAATTCTAATTCCATAGTTGCAGTCATCAAAATGAAAGAACCATTAAGTGAACAAGGCAATGACAAAGTAGAACATTTTATTAAAGAAATTAAAAAGATAGATGGCGTTAATCAAGTTATATCACCGTATACCAATAAAGATACCTTCAAAAAAGTTGTCTCAAAAGATAAAAAAACAATAATGATTCCAGTTGAAATGACAACAGGTAATTCTGTCAAAGTGGCTGATAAGATTAATAAAATTGACGATCACCCTGGAAAAGTGTACTTAACTAATAATGATTTAGTTACGCATGATATTAATAAAGCGACAGATAAAGGGCTACAGAAAACAGAAATTGTAACAGTTGCTTTAATTCTGATCATTCTATTTGTAGTATTCCGCTCTGTTGTCACACCATTTATTCCATTGTTTATTGTAGGTTTATCTTATTTATTTAGCTCTGCAATTATTGCATTCTTAGTAAAATATTGCGATTTCCCAGTATCAGTATATATTCAGCCGTTTTTAGTAGCTTTATTGTTTGGTATTGGTACAGATTATTGTATTTTATTATTGAATCGATACAAAGAAGAGCTGGCCGCGCATGATGATAAGACGAAAGCGGTTTATGAAACATTTGTGAGTGGCGGTAAAACGATACTCATTTGTGGAAGTACAATTTTTGTCAGCTTCTTAGTGATTTTGTTTGCACAATTCGATTTATTCCGCTCTGCAGTGGGTATCGGCGTAGGTGTAGTATGTTTATTAATTATTATGTACACATTACTTCCACTTATCATGGTGTTATTAGGCGAAAAAATATTTTGGCCAAGTAAAAAAGCAACATCGCACAAAGAAAATCGATTTTGGGGTAAACTTGGAAATTTATCTAGTAAACACGCATTCGTTGTCATTTTAGTGATTTTAGCTGTATTTTTACCACTTATTTACTTCACACCAAATAAAATCACATACGATAATACAAATGAAATAAGTAATCATTATGGCTCTGTTAAAGCATTAGATATTATCAAAGATAAATTTGAATTAGGAGAAGCTTTCCCGGTAACCATTGCCATCAAAGATAATGATAAATTAACAACATCTAAAGGGTTAAGTGATTTAGAAACGTTAACGAAAAGTATAAATAAAATCGATAATGTCAAAGGTGTTAATACGATTACTCGTCCAACAGGCACTCCAATTAAGCAATTATCTGCCACAAATCAATTAAATGAAATTCAACAACAATTGACGAAAGCCAATAAAGGATTAGGACAAGTTAACAATGGTTTAGGTACAATGCAACAAAAGGTTCAGCCATTGACACAAAGTCAAGTGGTACAGCAACAAATGCAACAAGCAAGTCAAAATCCACAGGCTGGTGTTCAAAGTATTACACAGCAAGCAAGTCAATTATCCCAAGGCTTACAACAAGCACAACAAGGTAATGAACAAGTCATCGATGGTCAAAAAGAAATACAAAGCTATTTGAAAGGTATGTCACAAGACGATAGTGTTAACCGTTCAGGTATGTATATTTCACAAGATATGCTGAATAATAAAGATATGAAACGCTCAATTGACCAATATAGTGCAGACCACGGTAATGTTGTCTTGCTCAATGTAGAATTAAAACAAAATCCTTATTCTAAGTCAGCCTTTAAAACGTTAAATAACATTAAAAATACAGTAGATAATCAGAAAAATGGTACTGTATTTAAAAATAGCAAGATTGAATACGGCGGTGTTACCTCACAAAACGCAGATTTAGACCACACGATTAATACGGATATGACGAAAGTGATTATATTAATGTCTCTAGTTACATTCTTAGTACTTGTCGTCTTTAAACGTTCTATTATTATGCCGTTGTATATGATGTTCTCAATACTTATTACGTATTACGTTTCTATGGGTATCGCCAATGTGCTATTTGATTATTCGTTTGGTGAAAAAGGCGTACTTTTAGTAGCACCATTCTTTAGCCTAGTTATATTATTCTCATTAGGTATTGATTATGCAATCTTCTTACTCAACCGCTTTAATGAGGAAGTACGCACACATGATATTCATAATGCATTAATAACTGCGATGAAGAAAATGGGTACGGTTATTGTCACAGCATGCATTATTATCGTTGGTACCATTGCGGCATTGTACACATCAGGAATGCTCACACTGATGCAAATTGCGACAATACTCATTTTGGGGCTACTTATATATAATTTATTCATCTTACCATTGTTTATTCCAGCCGTAGTAAGCACGCTAGGTAAAGGAAATTGGTGGCCATTAAAAGGTCCTAAAAAACAGCAACATAAATAAATGAAATAAAAAAAGATACCTCTTAATTGATATGATGCTTGGTCATGTTGATTAAGGGGTATTTTAATAAGATGAGCTGCTAAATAAACAGTGAATTAAGTTATTTTATTAACGTTATAATGTGATAAGCTGTTAAAATTTACTCTTAAAAAGAAGTAGCCAGGAGGTTATGAGCATGGATAGTAAAGTATTAGTGACAGGTGGTACCGGCTTTTTAGGCATGCGTATTATTTCGGAACTATTGAAACAAGGTTATGACGTACGTACAACTGTGCGTTCTATCAATAAACAAGCAAATATTTTAAATACAATGAAAGCCAATGATATTCCAACAGAACGACTCACATTTGTCGAAGCAGATTTATCTAGTGATGAACATTGGGATGATGCGATGCAAGGCTGTCAATATGTGCTAAGTGTCGCTTCGCCTGTCTTTTTTGAAATTCCTGACGATGAGTCAGAAGTAATACGTCCTGCAATCGAAGGTGTGCAACGTATTTTACGTGCTGCTGATCATGCAGGTGTTCAACGTGTTGTGATGACATCAAATTTTGGTGCGGTTGGTTTTAGTAATAAGGATAAATCAAGTATAACGACGGAACGTAATTGGACAGATGAACATGAACCGGGCTTATCAGCTTATGAAAAATCTAAATTATTGGCTGAAAAAGCTGCATGGAATTATGTTGAAAATGCGACGCGTAAAATAGAATTTGCAACAATCAATCCAGTAGCAATGATGGGCCCATCTTTAGATGCACATATTTCTGGTAGTTTTGATTTAGTCAAAAATTTAGTTAATGGTTCAATGAAACGCATACCAAATATTGCATTAAATATTGTTGATGTGAGAGATGTCGCCGATTTGCATATTCGTGCAATGACGCATAATGAAGCAGACGGTAAACGCTTTATTGCCACTGCAGACGGTCAGATTACTATGCCGGAAATCGCAGCGCTTATTAAGAAAGAACGCCCAAATCTAGCACAGAAAGTATCAACAAAACGCGTGCCTAATTTTATATTATCGTTAGGTGCAAAAGTGAATAAGCAAGCGAAAGAGGGCAAATTGTTACTTGATATTAATCGTAATGTTAGTAATGAACAAGCTAGGAAATATCTTGGTTGGACACCAATAGCGACACAAGAAGAAGCGATTTTAGCAGCACTTGACAGCATCGTACAATATGATTTGTTAAATAATTAATGATTCATACAACGCTGTAATATAAATTCAAAGATAATGGCACAAAGATGATTTGAAATTAAAGGCGTCTTTGTGCCTTTTTATATTTAATGATTTGTATTGTATGGTTTCACTTTCCCAGTGTGCTGTCTCAGTCTAAACAAATATATTGGTAGTAGTTGTCTAGATTGAAAATACATTTATCCCTAGCTTTTTTCAATCCTAGTCAACCTTGCTGGAAGCGGGTCTACGAATTCAAAATGAGTGCTATCACGCTCCCATTTGCTTCATATCTAATTTATAAAATTTCTTAAAATGTGTTTTGTTCGATGTTCAGCGGGAAACGTCTATTAACACATAAAAAGGAGTGGAACAACATGAAAAAAGAGAAAACAATCGCATTGATTACAGCGTCGGCACTATTTTTAGGTGCTTGTAGTCAATCAGATAACCATACCACGACATCGAACCATCAAAAAGATAGTCATCAGGGGACAATTGCATTAAAAGAAGTTAAAACGAAACCTGAAGACGCGATTAAAAAAGCTCAGAACAGTTATAAAAATCAGCAAGTGACCGAAATCTCTTTTGAAAAATCAAATGGAGAATGGGTTTATAAAGTCGAACAGCAAAACCCTCAGAACCATAATGAATCTGAGGTTATAGTTAACGATAAAAGCCAACGTGTCGAGCATAAAAAATCAGAAAAAGGTGATCAAGATCATTCAGATGACCAAGACACGTTTAAATATAGCGAAGTGAAAAGCTATAAATCAGCTATTAAAGCAGCACAACGAGCATTTGATGGTGAGATTAAAGAATGGTCACTCAGTAAAGATGATGGTAAGTTAGTCTATGATATCACGTTACAAAAAGATAAAGAACAACGTGATATCACAGTAGATGCACAAACAGGTAAAGTAATAGACAACCAACAAGACGATTAAAAGTTGACAATCAAAAATAGAAGTTAAAGCTGACATAAGAAACGCGGAGCAAAAGTCAAATTTGATAATTGCTTCGCGTTTCATGCTTGATTATATGAATGATTGATAGTTCAA
Source organism: Staphylococcus sp. HMSC059F04 (assembly GCF_001812565.1). Taxonomy (NCBI): domain Bacteria; kingdom Bacillati; phylum Bacillota; class Bacilli; order Caryophanales; family Staphylococcaceae; genus Staphylococcus; species Staphylococcus sp. HMSC059F04. The sequence continues at coordinate 123,165 of NZ_KV809470.1, forward strand.
AACTATATTTTATGCATTGCACAATACAACTGTTGCATAACACAACTAAATGAACATTAAACTGTTTTACAAACTAATACAGGTTTACGATTTAGACAAATATTTGATGAAAATTAGTCATAAATCATGTGAAAAAAATCACAATAACCATGCTACAATGCTCTTGAAAACACTTACAACAGAAATGGAGGGCAACTGTATGAAAGAAACATATAAACATACTGATGCTTGGCAAGGTTTTAAAAATGGTCGTTGGAACAAACATGTAGATGTAAGAGAATTTATCCAATTGAATTACAATTTATATGAAGGAGACGATGCGTTTCTAACAGGACCTACAGAAGCAACCCAAACATTATGGCAACAAGTGATGCAACTGTCTAAAGAAGAACGTGAACGTGGTGGCATGTGGGATATGGACACTAAAGTTGCTTCAACAATAACTTCTCATGATGCAGGCTATCTTGATAAAGATTTAGAAACTATAGTGGGTGTACAAACGGACAAACCGTTTAAACGCTCTATGCAACCATTTGGTGGTATTCGTATGGCTAAAGCAGCTTGTGAAGCTTATGGTTATGAATTAGATGCCGATACAGAAAAAATATTTACAGAATATCGTAAAACCCATAACCAAGGTGTTTTTGATGCGTATTCTAAAGAAATGCTTGCTTGTCGTAAAGCAGGTGTCATTACAGGATTACCAGACGCTTACGGACGTGGACGTATTATCGGTGACTACCGTCGTGTTGCACTCTACGGTGTAGACTTCTTGATGGAACAAAAACTACATGATTTCCATACGATGTCTACAGAAATGTCAGAAGATGTTATCCGCTTGCGCGAAGAATTATCAGAACAATATCGTGCATTAAAAGAGTTAAAAGAATTAGGTCAAACGTATGGCTTTGATTTAAGTCGTCCAGCTGAAAACTTTAAAGAAGCGGTGCAATGGTTATACCTTGCTTATCTTGCAGCAATTAAAGAACAAAATGGTGCAGCAATGAGTTTAGGTAGAACATCAACGTTCTTAGATATTTATGCTGAACGTGATTTAAATAATGGAACAATCACAGAAAGTGAAGTTCAAGAAATTATCGATCATTTCATCATGAAATTACGTATCGTAAAATTCGCACGTACACCAGATTACAATGAACTATTTTCAGGTGACCCAACTTGGGTAACTGAATCAATCGGTGGTGTAGGCATTGACGGACGTCCGCTCGTAACGAAAAACTCATTCCGTTTCTTACATTCATTAGATAACCTTGGACCAGCGCCAGAACCAAACTTAACTGTGCTATGGTCTGTACGCTTACCTGATAATTTCAAAACGTATTGTGCTAAAATGAGTATCAAAACAAGTTCAATTCAATATGAAAATGATGATTTAATGCGTGAAAGCTATGGCGATGATTACGGTATTGCATGTTGTGTATCTGCTATGAAGATTGGTAAACAAATGCAATTCTTCGGCGCGCGTGCTAACTTAGCAAAAACATTATTATATGCGATTAATGGTGGTAAAGATGAAAAATCTGGCAATCAAGTAGGACCGGAATATAAAGGTATTGATACAGAAATATTAGATTACGATGAAGTATATGATAAGTTTGATAAAATGATGGACTGGCTTGCAGGTGTCTATATTAATTCATTAAATATCATCCATTACATGCATGATAAGTACAGTTATGAACGTATTGAAATGGCTTTACATGACACGAACATTATTCGTACGATGGCAACAGGTATTGCAGGATTATCTGTCGCAGCTGATTCACTTTCAGCAATTAAATATGCCCAAGTGAAACCAATTCGTAATGAAGATGGTTTAGTGGTTGATTTCGATATTACAGGCGATTTCCCTAAATATGGTAATAATGATAGTCGCGTTGATAATATTGCTGTCGAACTCGTTGAGCGCTTTATGACTAAGCTACGTAGTCACAAAACATATCGTGATTCTGAACATACGATGAGTGTCTTAACAATCACTTCAAACGTTGTTTACGGTAAAAAGACTGGTAACACACCAGATGGTCGTAAAGCAGGAGAACCATTTGCACCAGGTGCTAACCCAATGCACGGACGCGATCAAAAAGGTGCATTATCATCATTAAGTTCGGTTGCTAAAATTCCATATGATTGCTGTAAAGACGGTATTTCTAATACCTTCAGTATTGTGCCAAAATCACTTGGAAAAGAAGATGACGATCAAAATAGAAACTTGACAAGTATGCTAGATGGTTATGCTATGCAACATGGACACCATTTAAATATTAACGTATTTAACAGAGAAACATTAATGGATGCAATGGAACATCCTGAAGAATATCCACAATTGACGATTCGTGTATCTGGATACGCGGTAAACTTTATTAAATTAACACGTGAACAGCAGTTAGATGTTATTTCTCGTACATTCCATGAACAAATGTAATAGAAGTAGGGTGGGAGTCAAATGATTAAAGGACACATACATTCCGTTGAAAGTATGGGCACTGTCGACGGACCTGGATTAAGATATATATTGTTCACGCAAGGTTGCTTATTACGCTGTTTATATTGCCATAATCCTGATACGTGGAAGATTAATGAGCCATCAAGAGAAGTGACTGTTGATGAAATGGTTAACGAAATATTACCATATCAGCCATACTTTGATGCCTCAGGTGGTGGTGTGACCGTAAGTGGTGGAGAACCATTACTTCAAATGCCATTTTTAGAAGCTCTATTTAAAGCTTTAAAAGCATATGGTATTCATACATGTATTGATACATCAGCAGGTTGTGCCAATGATACCATTGCTTTCAATCGTCATTTTGACACACTACAGCAGTATACGGATTTAATCTTATTAGATATCAAACATATTGATAATGATAAGCATATGGCTTTAACAGGAAGACCCAATACCCATATATTGAAATTCGCTCAAAAATTATCAGAAATGAAACAACCCGTGTGGATTCGTCATGTACTTGTTCCAGGTTACTCAGACGATAAAGAAGACTTGATACGACTAGGAGAATTTATTAATTCGCTAGATAATGTAGAAAAGTTTGAAATCTTACCTTATCATCAGCTCGGTGTTCATAAATGGAAGACGTTAGGCGTACATTACCAATTAGAAGATGTTGAACCCCCTGATGAGGAAGCGGTAATGGCAGCATATCGGTATGTGAACTTTAAAGGTAAAATCCCAGTACAATTATAATGAATGATGACCTCTCTATATTGCCAATATTTGGTAATGTAGAGAGGTTTAATTTTTATGTAAAATACATATAGACCTCTATCTATATAGATGTTAATCTATATATGGATAAAGGAGGATAGCCATGTCATATCAATCGTTAGCAGTAAAATTAAAGGTATGTGCAGATGCGACACGCTTAGAAATCTTAGACTTACTATCATGTGATGAGTTGTGTGCAGACAATATTTTAAAATACTTTAATATTTCGCAACCAACATTGAGCCACCATATGAAAGTGCTAGTTGCACATCATTTTGTAGAAGTACGTAAAGAGGGCAATAAGCGAATGTATCGCTTAAATCAAGAACATTATCAACAGTTAATACAGCAGCTAAATCAGATTCACCAATCTAATCCGATGTGTATTTGTAATGATCTTGAGCGAGGTGGAAGTCAATGATAACTATGCTAGCAATCCTTATATTTATAGTGACAATTATTTTTATAATTTGGCAGCCAAAGGGCTTGGATATTGGTATCACTGCATTGATGGGTGCCATCATTGCTTTATTAACAGGTGTGGTCAGCATTGGAGATGTTGTTAAAGTTACTGATATTGTATGGAATGCGACGTTAACTTTTGTCGCATTGATTATCATCTCGTTAATTTTAGATGAAATTGGCTTTTTTGAATGGGCAGCATTACATATGGTACGTGCTTCTAATGGTAAAGGGGTAAAGATGTTTATCTATATTTTACTTTTAGGTGCAATCGTTGCAGCTTGCTTTGCTAATGACGGTGCAGCCCTCATTTTAACGCCTATTGTCTTAGCTATGGTACGTCATCTTGGCTTTAAAGAAAAAGTCATTTTCCCATTTATTATTGCATGTGGTTTTATTGCAGATACGACATCATTGCCTTTTACCGTCAGCAATTTAGTGAACATCGTTTCAGCTGATTTTTTTAGTTTGAGTTTTATGGGTTACGCAATTAGAATGCTAATACCGAATTTCTTTTCCCTTTTTGCAAGTATCATTGTGTTGTGGCTTTATTTTAGAAAAACAATTCCTAAACATTTTGATCATTCACAATTAAAAGAACCTACAGCAGTGATTAAAGATTATCGATTATTTCGTTGGTCATGGCTTGTACTCAGTGTGCTATTTATAGGTTATATACTAAGTGAATTTTTACCTATACCGATATCATTTATTGCTGGAACGATTGCACTGGTTTTCTTAGCATTAGCACTGCAATCGCATGTTGTTAATACAACAAAGGTGGTCAAAGGTGCACCATGGAATATTGTTATCTTTTCCATAGGAATGTATTTGGTTGTTTTTGGTTTGAAAAATGTAGGCATTACAACATTATTATCACATGTATTAGTGACGATAGCACATCATGGCCTCTTTACAAGCATTATGGGTATGGGCTTTATGTCAGCAATATTATCTTCTGTGATGAATAATATGCCTACCGTGATGATTGATGCGATAGCTATCGACCAAGCAGCTGTAGTAGGAATAGTTAAAGAAGGCATGATTTACGCTAATGTGATTGGTTCTGACTTAGGACCTAAAATGACGCCTATTGGTTCCCTTGCCACATTGTTATGGCTTCATGTCTTAAGCCAAAAAGGGATGAAAATTTCTTGGTGGACGTATATTAAGACAGGGGTTGTGATTACATTACCTGTCCTCTTTATCACATTAATAGGTTTATACATCACTTTGAAGTGGCTATAATCTCAAAAATGATGTCATATCTGTACAATACGTTTATCGTGTTGGAATGCTTTTTTATAGTTAATAATAGATATCCAGATTAGAGAGCGGGTTATATTCATTGATTGTGCGTAACATGTCAACTTGTGGGAAATAGTGACCACCAATTTTCATGATGATGAATAAACCCAAAGCCACCATTGCGAGACAGAAAAGTGTTGAAATGATATTTTTCAATATTGTCATAGTACTTCACCTCAAATGATTTATTATAATTTGATTATATAAATGGTTATATGTATGAGCCTTTATCTAATCTTTCAAAATATTAGTTTCAGCTTACAAGTTTGAAAGATATGTTAAAATGAGCTGGTTTTTATGCGTATTTATTGTAATTTTACTTCTTAAGGCTAAACTAGTAAGTGAGAGATAGATTAATAATCTTAAGGAGTTGTTTATTATGTCAAAAACAGCAGTAGTTACAGGTTCAGCAGGTGGATTAGGTAAAGGCATTGCAGAACGCTTAGCGAATGATGGTTTTAACGTAGTTATCCAAGATATTAATGGAGATGTTTTATTAAAAACAGAAGAAGAATTCAAAGGTAAAGGCTATAACGTTGTTGCTTTTAGAAGTGATGTATCAGTGAAAAAAGAACAACAAGAATTGGTTAGATTTGCAGTAGCTGAATTTGGTCAATTAGATGTGTTCGTAAACAATGCTGGTGTTGATGCAGTAAGTCCATTTTTAGAAGTTGATGAAGCGCAACTTCAACGTGTGTTTAATATTAATGTTTTTGGTATGGTTTATGGCACACAAGCCGCAGCAGAACAATTTAAAAAACAACATACTAAAGGTAAAATCATCAATGCCTGCAGCATTGCCGGACATGAATCTTATGAAATGTTAAGCACATATTCAGCTTCAAAACACGCGGTGCGTTCATTTACACAAGCTGCAGCAAAAGAGTTAGCGCAAGATCATATTACAGTGAACGCTTATTGTCCAGGTGTTGCTAAAACAGAAATGTGGGATCGTATCGATGCTGAAATGGTACGCTATAACGACGAGTTACAACCAGGTGAAGCTTTTGCTGAATTTTCAGCTGCAATTAAATTAGGACGTTATCAAGAACCACGAGATGTGGCTAATCTAGTATCATTCTTAGCATCAGATGATTCAGACTATATTACAGGTCAAGCTATTCTTACAGATGGTGGATTAGTATATAGATAAATTATAAGTTACAAAGTGAAGCGGATAACTGTAGGATTTAGTAGGGTTTTACCAGTTGAAAATAAAAATAACTAAAACTTATAATTATTTATTTTAGTAAAAAGCTTTACTTATCATGAAATATACGTTATAGTTAGTCTATCGTAATAAAAGTTCGTGAAATTGTAGTGTGTTTATCTAGAATACTCTCTTTTTTATACATGATTTTGTTACAAATATTAGTGCAAAAGCACACGGAGGTATTCTATATGAATAACGGTACAGTAAAATGGTTTAACGCAGAAAAAGGTTTTGGTTTCATCGAAAGAGAAGACGGAAATGACGTATTCGTACATTTCAGTGGTATCGCTGGTGAAGGTTACAAAACTTTAGAAGAAGGTCAAAAAGTTGAATTCGACATTACTGAAGGTCAACGTGGCGACCAAGCTACTAACGTTGTAGTAATGTAACTAACCATTATAGAAAGAGCCTAGAACATTCAATGTTCTAGGCTTTTTTGTGTTTTTATGAGTCAAATCGAATCATACTTGCTGCACCATGGCTAACAATTTGATAAAAGTGATATTCAAGTTGTGCTTTAGCTATAGGATGCGGATCTTGAATCCAATGTTTGACTAAAGAAATTCCTGCACCTGAAACATAGCTCATATAATAAGAAAATGGCATGCCTTCAATCGTATCATCTTCATTTTTATATTGACTTAAATGATTATAAATAAGGTTATAAAGTTTTTCTTGAATCATTGATGCTTTACCAATTTTAAATAAGATGCTAAATACATCTCTATGATTATCAATGTGATCGATTAAATAGGTGATGATGTTTTTAAGCATGATGTTGTGTTGTTGTTGATGTTGTTCAGCAATAAAATGTTGTAAATCTTGTATGAGTTTATTCTCAATTTCTTCTAATAAATCATATTTATCTACGTAATAACTATAAAACGTACTACGATTAATATCAGCAGTTTCAGTTAATTGTTGTATAGTTAGCTTATCAAACGACGTTTCTGTTAGTAATTGTAAAAAGGCATGGTGTATCGCTTGTTTAGATTTTCTAATTCTACGATCTTGTGCCACATACTCCCTCCTCATTCCAGTCTAATTATAAACAGTTTTGACTCCTATGTTGATTTTCAAACAAATTGCGATGGTCTGCTTGTTGTTAAAAATGATACAGTGGTTAGAATGAAATTGTAATTAAAATGCAGAAACATGAAAGGGATGACAAACGATGGAAAAAGATATGTTAGGTAATCCACAATTAACAGTTACGCCATTAGAACAGATTAAAGAAGGAACTAATCATATAGTCGTTGATAGTGTTCAATATGGAAATCAAGAAATGATAATGGAAAAAGATAGACCAGTGACAATGGAAGATGGTACACAATTATATGTGAATATATTTAGACCAAATAAAGAAGGGCAATTTCCTGTTGTTATATCTGCAGATACCTATGGAAAAGATAATAAACCTAAAATCACAAATATGGGACCTATGTGGCCAACAATAGGTACAATTCTAACGTCAAGCTTTACACCTGAAGAATCACCGGATCCAGGCTTTTGGGTACCTAATGATTATGTTGTTGTAAAAGTAGCTTTAAGAGGTAGTGCTAAATCAGTTGGTGCACTTTATCCTTGGGGATTATCAGAGGCTAAAGATTATGCTCAAGTCATCGATTGGGCTGGCAAACAACGATGGAGCAATGGCAATGTAGGGATGAATGGCGTATCTTATTTAGCGGTGACGCAATGGTGGGTTGCTTCTCTAAATCCAACGCATTTAAAAGCTATGATACCGTGGGAAGGATTGAACGATATGTATAGAGAAATCGCCTTTCATGGTGGTATTCCAGATACAGGATTTTACCGTTTTTGGTATCAAGGTTTAGTGCAAAGATGGCCAGACATGGATATTGAAGATTTAATTGCTGCACAGCAAAATCATCCGTTGTTTGATGAATACTGGCAAGCTAAACAAGCGCCATTAGCTCACATTCAAATACCTATGTTTGTTTGTGCGAGTTGGTCTACACAAGGCCTTCATAATCGTGGCACATTTGAAGGATTTAAACAAGCATCATCACAGCATAAATGGTTGAAAATTCATGGACGTAAAGAATGGGAAACATATTATGCACGTGAATCACTAGAACAACAAAAATCGTTCTTTGATTACTACCTTAAAGGTATTGATAATGATTGGCCTGAAACACCGCGTGTAAGTTATGAAGTACGTGATAAATTTTATCAGGGTTATCACAACACAGCGACAGCATATCCATTACCACAGATGAGTGAAAAGCCGTTATATTTAAATGCACAAGATATGTCATTACAAGCGCAGTTACCAGAAGAAACAGTTTCAGTAAGCTATTTAAGTAATGATTCACTTGATGATGAAGTGAGATTTAGTAAACGTTTTACTCACAATACTGAAATAACTGGAAATATGAAACTCAAGTTATGGGTAGCAACAGAAGAAGCCGATGATATGGACTTGTTCATTGGCATAAAGAAAATCAATCGTCAAGGAGAAGAGGTACATTTTCCTGATTTTAATCATATTGAAAATGGACAAGTGGCAACTGGATGGTTACGTGTATCACATCGAGAATTAGATATTGAAAAATCAACAGCACTACAACCTTGGCATCATCATATGAAAGAACTTAAACTTGCACCTCAAGAAATTGTTGCTGTTGAAGTAGAAATTTTGCCATCTAGTACGCTATTTAAAAACGGAGAACAATTACAAGTTGTGGTAAAGGGTAGTGAAGTCGTTAAAGGTACAAGCACACCAGTACCAGGAATGAAGACACGCTATGAACATCAAGATACAGTCAATCATGGTTTAAATCACATATATACAGGTGGCAAGTATGACTCGCATCTATTAATTCCATATCAATTATTAGAAGATTAAGGGATAAACATAAAATAAAAAAAGGGCGGGACAGCATTCATAACGAATTCGTAGTCCCGCCCCGGCAAGGTTGACTAGGATTGAAACAAGCTTGGTATCAGTGGGTTTTCAATCCAGTCAACTACTGCCAATATATAGTTCATAGCCTAATACATAATTTTGGCCTAAACTTTTTTTCTAGGAATGATGTCTCGCATGTTTTTTCTTGCCGACACGTAATTGCCAATAGGTAAACATACGTAATAGATATTCCATTGGTCCATACCGCCAATGACGTTGATACCAAGAAGCAACTAGCACTTGAAGAACATAAAGAATAATAAAGATACCAAACATCATTGTTACATGGTCGCTGCCGAATTGTCCTAAGCCATAGCCATAAAAAATCATAGTGCCAATCACACTTTGTATTAAGTAAAAGGTCAGTGACATTTTACCAATATGTTCTAAACCTCGGAATGTAAAATGTTGTGGTAATTTTTGATACATATATTTAAATAAACTCATATAACCAAATGCGAGTATGATACCGAACACTTCCGTGAAATTTTCAGCAATTGTTGGATGTTGAACCCAGAGTACTGCTGATTTGCCGATAAGTGCTAGGGGTATAATCCATATCCATAATTTAGAGGACCACCAATCAAGTGCATCTTTTTCGAACCAACCACTTTTAGATAAATAGACACCTAATGTAAATAATGGCACTTCCATTAAAGGAATAAGAATAAAAATGAGTAGGAAAAAGATTGACCCTAGTTGATCTTCGAATAAAGCAAATTTTGGATCTTCAACTGTTTCATCAACATGACGAATATCTGAATAACTACCTTCACTGTAAATCTTTGTAATCTTTGATACATAATTTGCTGTGTCATGTTTGCTAGGTGTTGTTTGCATACCATTATCACCGGAAAATGGCATGACGATAAATAGTACGAGCAATAATCCAAAAATAATGAGCGTAAAGTATTTAAAAGCACGTTTCCCCATATGAATGAAAGGAATGACAAACAGCATAGAGAAGCCATAACCAAATAATATATCTCCACCCCATATGTAAGATGCATGTAAACCTCCAATAATCATCAGGAAAAAAGCACGACGAAAGAGTTTTAGTTTCGGACGTTTAACACCTTTTCGTTTCATGGATTGGTATAATTTATCCATAGAAAAGCCAAAAAGCATAGCAAAGATAGGCATAAAACTACCTACAAAAAGAATATTAATAATATTAAAAACACCGTGGTTGAATGGACTTAAATGAAAATGATCAATATATAATTGGCCAGTTAAATCAAATTGAAATATAAGTAAATTAGCTATAAAAATCCCTAATAAGCTAAATCCTCTTAGTGCATCTGCAACTTTAATTCGTTTCAATATTATTCACCTCTCCCATACCATAACGTATAAAAATAAAACTAAATGCAGCTTAATTCTTCCTTAAATATTAAAGGTACCAATTTGTTATATAGTGGTTAATGCATATGTTTTAAGGGAATAGGTGAATTATTAACTAAATGTAATTAATTCTTTTATAAATTTACGTTATTCAACATAAAGGAGGATGTGAAGATGAACGGTATCAAAGTGAGCAAGAAGCTGTGTCGTATTGCTTTACCTTTAATCGGTGGTCAAATTATTGGCAAAATCACCGTAAAAAATGCACGTCGGGATTATAGTAAAAATGTTAAACCACCATTATCACCACCGGGCTATGTTTTTCCGATTGTCTGGCCAACACTTTATTTAAGTATGGGTATTGCTCATGACATCATTTCACAACAAAAACAGCATCAAGCAGCACAAGCCACATATTACTTGCAGTTAGGTTTAAATTACTTATGGTCATTACTTTATTTTAAATATAAATTACGTGGTGCAGCCCTCATTGACAGTTATATTTTATTTAGTGCAGTTGTTGCGACCGCCGTCCAATTCTATCAAAAACATCGAATTGCGGGTTATTTATTAATTCCTTATATTTGTTGGTCAGCGTTTGCTTCATACTTGGCGACAGGTAATTGGTTACTCAATAAAGATAATCCAGATTATACGGCGGAACACCATGCGTAAAAAATCCGTTATTTGGCTCATCATAGGCAGTGGTATTTATTGGTTTGTACTTCAGATGTTGGTTGCCGCGTGGGGAACACGTTTAAGTACTACATTTTTAATGAAGTATGATTTCTGTTTTAAGTCATTCGCATTCGAACGTGAAGGAGATTTTTGGAATGATGTCTTTCAAGTCAAACGCTGGAAAGATCATTTGCCAAAGGGACATCGTTTAAATCCGGCAATTTATAATAAATCGACTCTAATGGCGCAACCGTCAGCGCAAGATATATATGATTTTATTATAGAAACACGGCGTGCAGAATTTGTTCATGGAATAGCGATGTTACCAATGTTTGTATTTCTTGCTGCGCCAAAATATATAAAAATACCACATATGACATATGCTTTATTAGCAAATGTACCATGTATGATTGTGCAACGTTATAATCGCCCTAAGCTCGAGCGTTATTATCATAAATTGAAAAACAGATAGGAAGTGAGTGTATGCCAATTAAAAAAGTAGTTGTGATTGGTGGCGGTCTTGGCGGTATTTCCGCTGCGATTCGGATGGCACAGAGTGGCTACCGTGTCGATTTATATGAACAAAATGACCATATCGGCGGAAAGGTTAATCGTCTAACTACCTCTCAATTTGGTTTTGATTTAGGACCATCTATTCTTACTATGCCTTATATTTTTGAACAGCTTTTTCAACACAGTGGTAAAGAAATGAGAGATTACGTAGATATAGAGCGATTGCCATTGCAATGGCGTAGTTTCTTTCCATCTGGGGAAACGATAGATTTATATGATAATGTTGCTGATACTATTGATAATAATTCAACTCTGACAGCACAAGATCGACAAGAATTAATGTCATTTTATGATTACGCAGAACGCATTCATCGTTTTACGGAACAAGGCTATTTCCGCTTAGGTTTAGATACCTTACCAGAAATTTTGACTTACCACGGGCCGTTTAAAGCATTGCGTGGCTTTGATTATTTTTCTACTATGCAACAAGCTATTAATAGACGTGTATCAAATCCACAATTGAGAGATATGTTAGGGTACTTTATTAAATATGTTGGCTCATCTTCATATGACGCACCAGCCGTGTTATCAATGCTTTATCATATGCAACAAGAACAAGGCTTGTGGTATGTCAAAGGAGGAATGCATCATTTGGCTCAAGCACTTGAAACGTTAGCGCGTGAAGAAGGCGTTCATATTCATACTGGCGTAGGTGTAGAAAACATTCAAACGTCATTTGACAAAGTTGTAGGTGTGAGACTAACAACTGGAGAAAGCGTCGAAGCGGACTATCTCATTTCAAATATGGAAGTTATTCCGACATATCGTGAATTACTGCATTTTAGTGATAAAAAGATTGAACGTTTAGAAAAGATTTATGAACCTGCAAGTTCAGGTCTCGTACTACATTTAGGTATTGATAAGTACTTTCCACAGCTTGCACATCATAACTTTTTCTTCACAGCAGATTCAAAGCGTAATTATCGTGAAGTCTTTCACGACAAAATATTACCGTATGATCCAACAATTTATTTAGTGAATGCGAATAAAACCGATCCAACTCAGGCACCTCAAGGTTATGAGAGCATTAAAGTTTTACCGCATATTCCATATATTCAAAATCAACCTTTCTCCCAGGAAGATTATCTGCAATTAAAAGAACGTGTTTTGGATAAGTTAGAAGCTATGGGATTAGATGATTTAAGAGCGCACATTGTGTTTGAGGATATGTGGACGCCTGAAGATATAGAACATCATTATCGTTCTAATCGTGGTGCTATTTATGGCGTTGTGGCAGATAAAAAGAAAAATAAGGGCTTCAAGTTTCCAAAGCAATGTGCTTATTTTAATAATCTATTTTTTGTTGGTGGTTCTGTAAATCCGGGTGGGGGCATGCCTATGGTTACTTTAAGCGGGCAACAAGTAGCGGATAAAATTAATGCTATCGAACACGGTGAAAGGAGAGACTAAAGTGAAATGGATTAGTTCATTAACTATGCTATTTACGTTCTTTTCTATCATTAGTGGTAAAGTCATGTATGGTCGACGCCATCCATTGACACATAGTAAGATTCATTCATCAAAACAATTGGAATTATCCGTTATTGTTCCAGCGCGTGACGAAGCGCAACGCTTACCACGCTTATTAAAGTCATTAGCACAACAAACCGTTTCTGTAGAAATGATTGTGATGGATGATGGATCCACAGATCAAACTGCTGAAATCGCACGCGCAGCTGGAGCTTCTGTCTATTCAGTTCAAGCTGATAAACCGTCATTATGGCAAGGTAAGTCATTGGCTTGTTATCAAGGTGCGACCTACGCATCAACTCCACTATTGTTGTTTGTTGATGCCGATGTGACATTAACATCCCCTAGAGCAATTCAAGCACTCATCGATACTTACTACCAACAAGATTACCGAGGTTTGTTAAGTGTCCAACCTTATCATTCTACTATACGACCTTATGAAAGTTTATCGGCGCTATTTAATACATTGACAGTAGTTGGTACGAATCAATTTTCATTAATAGACGGACAGCAGACTACGCGCATGGCCTTTGGGCCTGTTGTCTTGACTAATTCAACTGATTATAAGTCCACACAAGGACATCAACAAGCTAAACATCATATTATTGAAGGGTTCGCATTAGGTCAAGCATATTCACAACAAGGCTTACCAGTAAATTTATATGAAGGACAGCAAGATATTCAATTCCGAATGTATGAAGATGGCATTCAGTCACTCGTTCATGGATGGGTTAAACATTTTTCTGTTGGTGCTACTGCAACTTCGCCAAAGGTTATGACAAGTATTGTTATATGGTTAATGGGATCGATTATTACAGCATCAGGCTTAATACTTAGTTTGTTAGTAAAGCCGATATCTAAAGTTAACATGGGGATATTATATATTCTTTATACAATGCAATTTATACGCATACATCGACGAGTAGGTCATTTTTCACGTTGGATGTTATGTTTGCACCCTATCTTATTTATCTTTTTTAGTGGTGTGTTTTTATCATCATGGATACAGTCTTACTGTAAGCGAAGCGTTATATGGAAAGGCCGAACGTATCATTTGTGATGTTATAAATATTTAATACAAGGAGGGTGCACGAGATGACACTAGATGACCATTTTCAATACTGCCATCAACTGATGAAGCATCATTCTAAAAGTTTCTCCTATGCCTTTGATTATTTACCAGATAGAGAAAGACGTGCAGTATGGGCGATTTATGCTGTATGCCGTGTGATTGATGATAGTATCGATGTTCATCATGATCCACAATATTTGCAGTACATACGACAAGATATTATGGCCATTGAACAACAACAGTTGCATCCTGAATTTCAAAGCGATGCGCGAATCATGCACGCATTTTCAAATGTCGCACATACATTTAAAATGGAATACCCAGCATTTTACAAGCTTATTGATACAGTACGCAAAGATCAATATTTTGAGCAATTTGATACCGATGAAGCTATGTTAGATTACTGTTATGGGGTTGCGGGAACTGTTGGAGAAGTTTTAACACCTATTTTAGCACAACAGCCAACTACAGAAACGTTTCGAGTCGCACGAAAATTAGGAGAAGCTTTACAATTAACTAATATTTTACGTGATGTTGGAGAAGACTTTGAACAGGGACGTATTTATATTAGTAAAGAACGGTTGGCGCACTTTAATATTGATATTAAACAACAATATCAGCAAGGTGTGACATCGAATTATATTAAGATGTGGGAAGCATTAGCTTATATAGCAGAACAAGCCTACCATGATGCGCTGTCGAATATTCATGTGTTTAATAAGCAAGCGCAACCTATTATTGAGCTAGCTGCAGTGATTTATGCGGGCATTCTTGATGAAGTTAGAAAGGCAGGGTACACATTACATCAACGCGTGTATGTATCCAAAGTAGATAAGGCAAAATTTTATCGACGTATAAAAAAGAAATATCAAGGACAGGTGGAATAGGAATGAATATAGCAGTAATTGGTGCAGGCGTGACTGGTTTAGCATCCGCGGCAAGATTGGCAGCAAAAGGTCATCAAGTGACATTGTTTGAGAAAAATGATCGACTTGGTGGGCGTATGAGTCAGTTTACTAAAGATGGATTTACTTTCGATATGGGCCCTACAATCGTGATGATTCCTGAAGTCTATAAAGCAGTATTTGAAGCATGTGGCAAAAACTTTGAAGATTATGTAGAGATGACACAATTACCTTATATTTATGATGTCTATTTTGCTAAGGATGACAAAGTTCGTGTACCTACTGATCTAGCTCAATTACAACAAATGTTAGAGCACATCGAGCCAGGTTCAACACATGGCTTTATGTCATTTCTTACTGATATTTATAAGCGTTATGAAATTGCACGCAAATATTTTTTAGAGCGTACGTTTCGTAAGCCTAGTGATTTTTATAACTTAACGTCATTAGTGCAAGGTGCTAAATTAAAGACGTTAAATCATGCAGATGATTTAATTGCACAATATGTTGATAATGATAAAATCCAAAAACTCTTAGCTTTTCAAACGTTATATATTGGCATCGATCCCAAGCGTGGGCCATCACTATATTCTATTATACCGATGATTGAAATGATGTTTGGTGTGCATTTTATTAAAGGCGGCATGTACGGCATGGCACAAGGTTTAACACGTTTAAATCAAGATTTGGGTGTTGATATTCGTTTAAACGCACAAATCGATGAAATTATTATAGACCCAAAATATAAACGAGCCGATGGAATAAGAGTCAATGGTCTTGTTGAACGCTTTGATAAGGTATTATGTACTGCTGATTTTCCATATGCAGCACAACATCTTATGCCTGAACATAGCCCTGTTAAAAAGTATCCGCCACAAAAAATAGCACAATTAGATTATTCATGTTCTGCATGCCTAATGTATATTGGTATAGATCAAGACTTGAGAGACAACCTGTTATTACATAATGTGATTTTTTCGGCAGATTTCGAACAAAATGTGAAAGAAATATTTAATGGTCAATTGTCAAAGGATCCATCATTATATATTTATGTTCCAGCAGTAGGTGATACGACGCTAGCGCCTGAGGGACAAACAGGTATATATGTACTTATGCCTACTGCAGAGTTGAAAACAACAAAAATAGATTGGCAGGATGAATCGATAGTAGCTCGCATCAAGGAAATCATTTATCACAAGTTAGGAACGATAGAAGCCCTTGAAAATATTAAACAGCATATCGTATCAGAAACAATTTTTACACCGTTAGATTTTCAACGAGACTATCATGCACAGTATGGTTCAGCATTTGGCTTAATGCCAACACTCGCTCAAAGTAATTATTACCGACCGCCAAATGTTGCTCGTGACTATCACGATCTATATTTTGCAGGTGCAAGTACACATCCAGGTGCAGGTGTGCCTATTGTTTTAACTAGTGCAAAGATTACTGTTGAAGAAATATTGAAAGATATTGCAGCAGGTATATAGTAAAAGAATTAGAGCGGGCTAGAATTCATTGTGAATTCGTAGTCCCGCCCCGGCAAGGTTGACTCGGATTGAAAAAGCTTAGGATAAGTGTATTTTCAATCCAGTCAATTACTGTCTATATAGAGTTCAGAGCCTGAGACATAATTATGCCCCAGACACATACCATTGTTAATTAATAGCGTTTAGTTTTAGGTAGAAAAAGTGCAACACAAAGAGAAATGATACCAATACAAGCGATAATAATAAATTGAAGTGAAAAGCTTTGTATGCGTGCTATATAAATATTAATAATTGGTGCAAGTGCAGTTCCTAAAAATAAAATAAAGGTATTTACAGATAAAAAGAATCCTTGATTACCGTTGACTACAATACCTACATTTGAGATGACGGAAGGGACACAAAATGCAATTCCTGCAATAAACGTGACACTCCACATCACAAGTAAAGTAACATTTGTAGTACATGCCATACCTAATAACGATATAATACTAATCATTAATGATGTGAGGATGACATTTTTGACGCCGATACGATCGCTTAAACGTCCTGCAAGTAAAGCTAATAGCATGCCGAAGATACCGTATAGCTTTGCATTAATCGCAGTTGTTTGGTTCCCGCCGACAATATCTGAAGTGATATAGGCATTAAATATATCATACATACTAATAAACATCGTTAACAAGGTTAGTGATACAAAATAACATAGTAAGACCATTTTGTTCGTTTTAAAGGCTTTAAAATTAGTGAAAAAGCTAAGTAAACGAATATGAGGGTGGTAGACTGGACTTTCAGGAACTTTTTTATAAATGGCCACAGCTAAAATGAGATAAAGTATTGTTAAGGTAAAATACACGCTATGCCAATGTGTATAACGTACAATAATTTCACTTAAGTTTTGACCAATTACACCAGATAACATAAAGCTTGTACTAATAAAACTAATGGCTGTTACACGCTTCACTGGTGAATAGTTCTCAGTTACATAGGTAATAGATACTGGAGAAAATGCTGCAGCACAGATGCCTTGCAGTGCGCGTAGAATAATTAATAAGATAAATGACCGCACAAAGCCAATCAGACAGCAAATAATGACTAAGCCCACTAAGCCACATAAAATGGTACGAATACGACCAAATTTTTCTGAAATAGTGCCATAAAATAAGCAGCTTACAGAATAGGTAATTGAGAAAACAACACCATTTAATGTAGCAATCGATTTTGGAATATCGAAGTCTTTAGCGAATGCTACGGTTAAAGGAAGCGCTGTATATAAACTACACATCACAGCGATGCCGGTGATGAAGAAAATAGTTGTAATTTGATTATATTTCAATGATGGTGTCATCATTTAACTCCTTTCAAATATTAAATTGTTCGCAATGTTCATATTATCCCACGTTTCATGACTTTTCTAAAGGCCACATTAAAAAGAGGCAATAGTAAAAAAATTCAAAGAAGTAAGTACAATCTTAAAAAGAAGAAAACTGACAACAAAGTCAATTTAGACAATTCATCTCCATCTTGCATTGTTTGTAGAAATGTTTATGATATTTCTTTGTTCTGTGCGCTATTCAGTTTTTTGTATATAAAGTGTTTGAATTCGTTGTTTCTTGTTCAGTTTCAACTTTGACATGCGTTTGCCGTTCGAAGTTATGTAAAGTAGGTTGAATTAAGCGCGTAGGATGTGAAGCATATACCATATTTTTTTATAATACATTTTATGATATGTTTAAAGTATAAGTTAATTATATATTTTAAAAAGTGTTATTAAACAAAGAAAGGATGAGGAATATGAAAAAAGTATTTCTAGCAAGTTCGGTGGCACTCATGTTATTGACGGCTTGTCAAAACAGTGATTCATCACAACAAGAAAATCAGAAAAAGACGTCACAAGCTGATAATAAGAAAGATGAAAAGCACACGTCTAAACATCAAACGGAGAACAATGAGAAACAGAATAAAACATCAGGCCAACAACACAGTGATAAAGAAGATAAGGGACAAACTAAATCGTCAGCAGCACAATTATCAGATAAAACGAAACTTGCATTAATTTTTTATGCTGATCCAAAAGGTAAATATTCACTAACCAAAAATGAAATATTAACAGGCAAATATAAGCGACAAGGGACAGGTGACAATGATGTGAAGCAAATTGTTGACTTTGGTCTAGTTCCTTATGAAAATATAAGTCAGGCACCTGATGGAATGAAATTCTACATGGTTTATCCTGATAAAGGTAGCTATCGCACAGTAGTAGGGGTAAATGATGATAAGATTTATATTGGTGCTACACAAAGTCCAATTCGCAATTATCAAGATGCTTTGAAATCTGGGGATGAATACGATTTAAATAAAGTATATACAGAGAATAAAAATAATCGTTCATTACCTGAGATGGAGAATAAGATTAAAATAACACAAAAGGATCCACGTATGGATGAATCAGATACTGAGAGAAAACAGCGCGAATTAAAAGAAAGCGGCACTGAAATGGCACATGCACGTAGTCAGCTATTTGACCAAATTGCTCAACTTGAAGGAGCGCCTGCTAATAAAGATTATCTGTGGGATAATATTAAAATGACGAAAGATAGTTGGTCAATCAATTATCGGAATCAAGATGGCGAAATTCTAGGTACTTATAAATTGCAAGGTAAAAAAATGATTAAAGAAGATCAAAATGGTGATCAAGTCAAATCGGCACCAATCAAAAATGATTCAGCATCATAAAGCAGATGTGGTTATGCCAAAAAGGTAGGTATATATGACAAAACACTTACAAAACATGCAATCTTTAGATCTAGTTAAAGAACTACTGCAAGTTAATCATAGTAATACATCTATCGAAATCAAGACAGAACCGTGGAATGCGGATTATGAAGCATTTAGGTGCGAGTTAAATGGGCAAACTTATATGAGTAGACGCGCACATAAAACACCTAAAAAACGAGGATATTTCTTTGCGATGTGGTGTAAAGATGACGATAATAACAACAGACCATATCAAGATGCTGAATTTCCAATGTTTTTAGTCGTCAATGTTATTGATGGACAACGGTTTGGACAGTTCGTATTTCCTCGAGAGGTTCTAGTTAAACAACATATCATATCGACAACATCACATAAGGGGAAAATGGCTTTACGTGTCTATCCAACATGGGAAGAGGACCTTAATCCATCAGCTGCTAAAACACAGCATTGGCAAGATAAGTATTTTACAAATCTAACTATTGAATGAAGGTTAAATATAATCAATTGGCAAGAATATTACTTTGAAATTGTTTAAGATACAACTGCATTATACGAAAACGCCTATCACGAAAGGAGTTAGAAATTGTCCTTTTGTGATAGGCGTTTATTAATACTATAAAGCATTATGATAATGTTCATAAGTCCATTGTTTATCATTTAAAACATCTCGATAAAATGGATGTTGACCGATGAGTTTAATGTTATCAGCTAATGCCTCTACCTCATCTAAATGGTGTGTCGTTAAAATGATTAAACAACTGGATTTCATTTGGTTTAACAGTTGGTGAATATCATAACGTGATTTTAAATCAATACCAACAGTAGGCTCATCTAAAATTAGTATTTTAGGTTGACTTAATAAACCAATTAAAATATTAATTTTGCGTTTATTCCCGCCTGATAACGTAGATACACGTGCCTTCATGTCAGTAAAGTTTAATAATTTCAAATAGTGGGCTATGGTATCATCATCAACAGGTTTGTCACACAATGATTTAAAAAATTGAATATTTTCTTGTGCACTCATATGTTCAAATAAAGCAATATCCTGTGGCACGTAGCCTACTATATTTCTAATTTGACGTTTTGATAGCGTCTTACCAAAGTAATCAATGGTACCTGAATTTGGTTGTTCAATCCCTGAAATCAAACGCAATAATGTCGATTTCCCAGCACCATTTTCTCCGAGTAAGACAGTCAGTTGATTGTCAGCAAATTGCATATTTAGCTGTTCAAAAATGTGTTTACGTTTATAACTTTTAGAAATAGCATGTAATTCGATCAATGTGTCTCACTCCTTTACATTTGAATGCTAATAAATAGAATAGCTATCACGATTGACCAGACAATAGCCATAAATAATCTATGGCTGAGTGTATTAACCTTAAATAATAAGCTTGCGATACCCCATTCATAGATAAAAATAACAGCGAATGATTTAGCATAAAAGAATAAACTTAATGGCTGGTGCATCAACCACTGAATCATCATCATTACGAATAAAAGCAAACATGTATGTGTCACGATATAAGTGCCATAAAGTTTGAGTCGACTGTGATTAAATTGGAATAATCGCCCAAGTGGCGCATTTTGTTTTAATCTTTGATGAAGTACAATTTGAATTGCACTGATCATGAGTACCCATGCAAATATTAAACTAATCGAAAGCGAGTGATTCGCTGATGAATGAATCGCAACATTTTTGAATTTTGATGTTGGTGTATTATTCTTATAGGCTTCTTTAATTTTGTCTATACTTTGGTGGTGATGATTTTTATCTAAGTGTTCTTGAATAATATGCGGTATTTGTTGTTCATATAATGAACGACTAACGATTTCTAATGCAATATTACCAATAAAATCATCTCGTCCATAGAGTTGAATCGATGACTTCAAACGGTTTTCGGCTAAGCGCTTATCAAAATCTTTTGGAATTTGTAAACTGATCATAGCTTCCTTTTTCTTAACTGCATCATCAATATAAATATCGTCTGCAGATATGGATTTAACCGAAACAAATCGTGTATCCGAAATGTGCTTGATCAGTTGTTTTGAGTCATTACTATGACTCATATCTTGAATAGCAATAGGTATCTTAAAGTTTTGACTAGCCATTTTTTGTCCGGCATATAATAAGCTTAGTGCTGCACCAATAATGATGAGCAGAAGAACATATTGTAGCCATTGTTTTCGAATGACAAGTTGAATGTAAGGTTTCATCGACGATACCTCCAAACAGCGACCACACAGAGTGCCAATGCCACAGCAATAAAGCTGATATAAAAGGCTGGATGTGTATCTAAAATAAAGTTATTTAATGTGATTTCCAACATTTGATTTGTTACTAAACTAAACGGCTGTGTTGCCAATATACTGTTAAAGCTATGTTGGAAAAAGATTGTTGGCACCGTTATGCCTGAGAATACGATAAAGATAAGCGTTAATACGCATTTTAAAAGTAAATTCATCCAGTTTTTACTAATAAGCTCAATTAAGATGAGCAGCATGACTAAGAAAGTCACGAAATAAGTGAGCTGAATTGCTACGGTTGGCCAATTATAACTTTCAAAAGACCCGTCTAATGTATGGTTAATCCATAGAAAGCCAAGGATTGCCCAAATCATTGAATAGAACCATGCAATCGCACCACGAACAAATGTTAACTTTTCAAATGAGAAGTGAAAGAGTTGCAATCGTTCTTTCAATGCCGTTTCTTGATTCATTTTGAGCACAGAAAATAACGATAGACAAAGTATAAAAATGGATAGTAAGTATCCAGTAACGACATAGTAACTGCCTGTATCATAAACCTTTACTGGTTCGTAATTAAAAGCATTAACACGATTCAATCCGGTAAATAGTAAATCAGTCATTAGCATAACCATGTCTTGAGATGATGGCTTCTCAGTTAAGTGTGTGTAGCTTAAAATACCTCCCATCGATAACATTAAGCGATCATAAACTGAATGGGTTAATTGGCTAATAACGACACTCTTTGTAGACTGTTGGTCGTATGTATATACTGTGATAGGTAATTGTCCTTGATGATAAAAGGCATGTGTCATACCTTTGTCAAAAACAAAATAGCCATCTAATTCATGTTTGGATAGACGTTGTTTAGCTGTTTTCTCACTGTATTGTTTTAAGGTAACATGTTTCCCAAAATTACTCCCTTTACCCACGGAACCTAAAATAAGCTGTGTTTCTTTTGAATGATCCTTATCCACAATGCCAAGACGGAAACCTTTATCTTCTTGATTGGCATATTGAACTGCCGTCAAAGCCAAGACTAGTGATAGGACAATCAATATTAAATAGACAAATAAATACCACTTCTTTAATAAAAAAGAGTGGTAGATATGAAACAATTGTATTGACTTCATTTGACCACTCCTTCCATATTTAATCATCGTGTGAGCATGCACTGCGATATGATTGTGTAGGGATTTATTATTGCAGTAGATGTGAGTCTTGGACTAGGCTCTAGACTCTAAATTGGCAGTAGTTAACTGGATTGAAAACATCGCTTATACCAAGCTTTTTTCAATCCTAGTCAAC
>NZ_KV809470.1:146267-196895 GCF_001812565.1 Staphylococcus sp. HMSC059F04
CCTAGTCAACCTTGCCAGGGCGGGACTACGAATTCATAATAAATTCTGTCCCGCTACCATCTTTGCTTTTCAGCTCATCACAGTTAACGCGTAGGTCGTAAACGTTTAATCATCAGTTACTTTTTTAATGATAGATTCTAATAGTTTTTCGCCATTTTTGCTTATTTCTTTATCTAATTTGTCAAGTTCTTTAGATGAAAGTTCACCAATATCTTTGGCTTTATCCGTATCAAAGCTGATGTCTGCTTTTAACTTCGTATCACTGTTTAAAATAAAGTTAATTGGCTCGTCTTGAAGTTTGATACCAACTGTTAATTTTTGTTTTTGTTGGTTATTTTTCACATCTGTATCTAAGCTGTTGTCAAAAGTAAAGTCTTGTTTAGTTCCAGCATTGTCAAATGTGATTGTACCTTTATCATGACGTTTTGTACCGTCTTGTTTTTCTTTGTTTTCAAATGTCAATGTAGATTTATTGTAGTTGTTATCGAATGTAGCATCGTATTTATCTTTATAGTTGTCGTCTTTACCAGTAGATTTACCTTTTAATGAGAATGAACCATCGTCAGTAGTGAATTTATAATCTAACGCAAGTTTGTCATCAGTGATGCTATTGTTACCAACGATTTTTACTTTTTTGTTATCTTTATCTGTTAATGTAATGTCACGTTTTAAGATTTCATGATGTTTTTCGTAAATTGTGGATGTGAATTCAATAAATTCTTTTTCTTTTGCATCTTCGGCTTTTTTGAGTGCATCTTCAATTTGTTTTTTGTATTCATCTTTAGACATTTGATTTTTTACAAGTGATTGTAGTTCTTTATCATCTTTAGCTTTTTTAAGGATGGCTAAAGTAAGTTTTTTAGTATCAGCACGGTCTAATTTTAATGTGACTTTGTTTGCTTTTTCTGTCTCACCGTCGACTTTAACTTCTTCTTTGCCTTCTTTTTTAAAGTTATCATCTTTTAAATGATCAAAGACAATATCTGTATAGCGTTTAATAATTGTATCCAAATCTTTTTGTTGTGTTTGTGTCGAACCTAAAAGTGTATTTAGATTTAAACTTTGATTTGTCACTCCTGATGATTTAAGCTGCTCTTCATCTTCTCCAGATATTTCTGCATATTGTTTCACTAACTCAGAATTTTTAACTTTGTAGTCACCTTTAAATAATGGCGCTGTAAAGTATTGGAAATTCTTATCTGCAGCCCATTGGAAATTACCCACTTCTTTATCTGCAATTGTAGGATTTACTTTGATTAATGATTTAGTATTTTTATCGTCATGACCAATAGAAGCTGTAATTTTTGTTGCATCAATGACTGATTTAGGCAATCCCATACTTTCAATGAGTTCTTTAGAAGCATCTGCACTCAATGACATGTTTGATAAATAAGAATTATCCTTCATCTTTTCTTGGAATTTAACTTCATTATCAAAACGGTCATTAAAATAATTTTGGAATTTTTTTGCTGTTTTTTGTTCGCTCAGTAAGTATGTATTTTTTGGTGTGTTTGAAAAAATTTTATATGCACCAAATCCAATACCTGCAACGATAAGCAATATCACTACTGCTGAAATAATAATTTTAAGTTTTTTTGACATTGTGCGCCTCCTAAATAGCTTATATTAATGTTCTAATTTAATGATTTTTTTGCCTATTTCCTTGGTAGTATAACCATCAGGATTTTTGGCTTCAATCGTAATAGGTTTTTTGTCATCTTTAATTTCAAAGAATCTCACACCTGTTACTTCACCATCTTTGTTAATGTTATTGCGCATATCCTCGCCGTACTTTTTGTACAAGTCTGAGTCTTCAGCAAAACCGGTCTCTAAACGTTTTTGAACGTTTTTCGTGTCATTATAGACGTCAAATGCTTCAATAAAAGCCGTACTAGCCGTAATTTTTTCGCTAGATTTATTTTTGACCTTATAGACAATGGCTAAATTAGGATTTTTACTATCTGCATATTTATCTGGCTTAACAACCTTTGTTTCCTTAATTTCAATATCAAATTTATTTGATGTAAATTTATTATCTTTGAATTTAGCTGTAGGTTTGTTTTTGGCTTTTTCTAAACAAGAATCAACTGATTCTGATTTGTCAGTAGCCGACTTGCTTTCAGACGATTTTTTCTCAGAACTATTTGATTCTGAATGCGATTTTGATCCACATGCTGTAAGTACTAATGATGAAATGAGCAATAAACTGAATAATCTCTTCATATATCCTCCCCAACTTATATAGAATGATGTAAGACTGAAAACAATAAATCGTATTAAAGTAGTATTATTTATGTGTTTTCGAAAATAGTATACCATTGATGTTTTTAAAAGGTAACACTTTTATTAAATTTCGTATACAAAGAAAATCTTAATTTATATAAATGACTATTCAATTTAACTCTAGTATCATTTATATATCTAAAATAATTTTTAATAATTTAAGAAAGGCCTTGCCCATCATTTGAACAAATGTTAATTAAATTCAGACAACATAAATTGTATTTAGTCAGTCCATTTTGACATTGTTATTCATTGAAAACTGTAGTACAATACAAAACGTAATAATTACGATTAATAAATATTAAGGAGAAGAATATGAAAAACAGTTATGAACAGTGGTGGCATAAAGGACAAGAAGATGATGACACGATGGCACGTGATCATCATGATGCTTGGGATAGAACAATTGATGTCATCGCTAAAGAAGATATTATTGGAAAAACGATTTTGGATTTTGGGTGTAATCAAGGTGGCTTTTTACGACAACTATATCAAAAGGTTCCATTCAAGCAAGGTGTAGGTATTGACTTAGCTCGAAAATCTTTGCAGAAAGCAGAATTGCTAAAAGGAGATTTACCATTATCGTATGTCTTAACCGATATGCCAAGTGATATTGGCCTACAGTTTGATACAGCGATTAGTACGTCTGTATTGTATCTTATCGATGATATTCCCCAACACGCAAAAGAGTTAAAACGCGTATTAAAGCCTCAAGGTGTTTACTATGCTACGTTTGCAGATTTAACCGATAATCCAAGTTGTGATTATATGGCACAAGTCATTAATACATATGGCGCAACGCCTTCGCAAAATCATTCGCTCAAACACATTGTGGACAGTTTTGTTCAGGAAGGCTTTCAAGTTAGCGTAAAGAGGGAAATGGTGCCAGACGAAATAGATTTAACCCATTATAGTGATTTTTATTTATCGCCGAGTGACTATTTGCGTACACTTTTCCAAGAATCTTACGTGATTAAAGCAACAGTGAAAGAAGGATAGTCATTATGATGAAACGACAATTATGTGCTTTAGTAACTGGGGCATTAATATTAACATCTGGTTGTTCGCAATCACAGCACAATCATAAACAAGTCACGTTGTCATTGCCAACTGAAGCAAAAGCTGCGAAGCTGGATGCACAAGGCTATGATGCTGCAATGCCAGTTTATAGTGCTGTGTATGATGCCCTTGTGCAGTATGATAAAAAGAAAACATTTAAACCTGGATTAGCACAAAAATGGGAGGTTAAAGATGGGGGAAAAACTTATTGTTTCCATTTGAAAAAAGGCGTTAAATTCTCTGATGGTAGTGATTTTGATGCACAAGCGGTAAAATTCTCAATTGAACGTGCCAAAGCAATGAATAAAGAGACGACAGTTGAAACACTCAAACAATTAAAAAGTGTCGTCGTTAAAAATAAACATACAGTTGAAATCAACCTCAAGACACCATCCAACCAAGTGTTGAATGAATTGACACAAGTAAGGCCATTACGAATTATGAGCCCACACGCGGTAAAAGACGGCAAGGTAACAGGTCAATTTAAAGAAGCGATTGGTACGGGTGCGTTTAAAATAGGCGACGCTGGCAAAGAAAAAACAACGTTAAAACCTAATCCTTATTTTAAAGGCAATAAACCACTAAATTATGATTTAGTCTTTCAAACAATTGAAGATGGTGATGCTCGTCAATCCGCTATTCAAAGTGGGGCAGTTGATATTACTGGTGGTGCCTTGGGTATGTTGACTGATGCACAAATTAAGCAGGCAAAATCTACCCAAAAGTTATCGGTATCAGAAAATCCTAGTACAGTCAGCCATTTTATGGCTTTTAATCCAGAAAATAAACAATTGCAACATAAAGATTTAAGACGAGCTATTAGTGAAAGTATTCAGACAAAAGCGCTATCATCTCAACCATTAAAAGGCCTATTTCAACGAGATGTACAATATGTAACGGCGCAAAATCAACAGCAACATCGTTTTGATAAAAAAGCGGCACAACACGCATTTGAACAGGCAGGCTATCATCGCAACAAGCAAGGCATGTATGAAAAAGATGGTCAAGTATTAACATTTAATCTAGTGATTCAAACTGCAGAATTTCCGAATTGGAAAGATAAAGCTGAACAAGTTCAAGCCAATCTTAAAGCGGTTGGAGTTAAAGTAAATATTAAGCACTTAGATGCCCAATCGTATTACGATACTTTATGGACAAAGAAAGATTATGATTTGATTTTTTATCGCACGTATTCGGATGCATTAATGCCATATAACTTCATGAACTCAGTGTTTAAAAATAATGGCGATAAACCAGGCGTTTTAGCTAATGATAAAGTCTTAACGCAACAGTTAGAAGCATTTCCTAAAGAAATAGATAAGCAATCACAAAAAAAGGCTTTTAATCATATCTTTAAGCACTTTAATCAACAATATTATGGTGTGCCTATCGCGTATCCAAACGAAACATTCGTAACAAGTGACAAAATAAAGTCCTTTAAATTTTCAGGTTTAACGGATGCACCTGTAGACTATAAAAAGCTGGAAGTTAATCAATAATGTGGCAGCGTACATATAAATTATTTGGCTATCTTATTGTAAGTTCGCTTATCATTTTTATTTTAGTAGAACAAACGGCAGGTAACCCAGCCATTTTATATTTACAACGCCATGGCTATACTCAAATGACACAACAACAAATTGATATGGCACAACATCATTTGGGGTTAGGACGCCATATTTTGTTGCGCTATTTGGATTGGTTAGGTCATGCATTAATTGGGGACTTGGGGTATAGCTTTAGTACGCAAGAACCTGTTATGAATCTCATTGCTAATGCACTTAAACCTACATGGATATTAATGAGTTGGGCTACAGTACTCATGTTACCTTTAGGCGTAGGATTAGGCTACTGCGTTGGTATGCTGCCACATGCTCGTATAGCACAAAGCTTACGCTATATTTCCCAGGTGATAACATCGATGCCAGAATATTGGATAGCCATTGTCGCTATTTATTATATGGGTGTCAAATGGCAGTTACTTCCTTTTGTAGGTAGTGCATCTTGGCAAAATTACCTATTGCCTGTTGGCATCATGATTATAGTAGAAGGAAGTCATCTCTTATTGATGACAGCGCATCTTATTGCGCAGACTAGACAGGATGATACCTACCAATTAATAAAGTTACGACAAGCAACTTGGAAGGCACGTATTTATTGCCAATTTAAAGTTATCTTCGCGCCATTGATGACGATTGTCGTCAATAGTATTATTCATTTGTTTAGTAGAGCTGTAATCTTAGAAGTGATCTTTAGTATGTCGGGATTAGGAAAACTGCTAATTACAGCAATTAATCAACGAGATTATCCACTTATTCAAGGCATTATTATGTTGATTATTGTCGTCATTATGTTGCTTAATTATTTGGGAGATATATTGATATTAAAAAGTGATCCTCGAATTCAGCGATTGCGTGCTAATAAATCAAAAGTGAGAGGTGCACGATGAAATATTTACATGTTAATTGGCAATGGAGGATCATAGGTGTCAGTCTCATAGGAGCACTGTATATTGCTGTTATTGGGTGGAATAGTAAACCTAGTGAACACTTAGCGCCGCCATCTTTGCAACATTTATTGGGAACCGATCAGCTAGGCAGAGATATGTTTACACGTATGATTATAGGAAGTGGTGTTACTTTAGGTTTAACTGTCGTCGTAGTGGTTTTAAGTGTCAGTATAGGTTTGATTTTTGGCATGATGGCAGGCCTAATGGGACGTTGGTTAGACAAACTATGTATGTTCGTAGCTGACTTATTATTAGCAATACCCTCATTCATTATTGCGCTCGTTATTTTAGGGCTAGTTAGTGATTCAATGATTGGGTTATTATGTGCATTAGTTATAGGCTGGCTAGGGCGCTATTTACGTTATTTTCGTAATCTTACACGTGATATTCAAAAAGAACCATTTATTCAATACGCAGTTTTAAGTGGTAATTCTAACGTTCAAACGCTGTATGCGCATATGTTACCACACTTATTAAGTAAAATTATGGCGTTAGTAACGGCAGATTTTGGAAAAATAATGCTGAGTATTTCAGGATTAGCTTTTTTAGGTTTAGGTGTTAAACCGCCTATTCCCGAACTTGGCACTATTTTATTTGACGGTAAAAGTTATTTAACGATTGCACCATGGTTATTCTTCTTCCCTGGTATTTTGTTAGGAGGTTATGCCTTATTATTTCAAATCATCAACAACAAAATCATCAAGTAGATCGAATAATACAAGTTAAGTCATTGAGTATCTATCATAAAGATAAAACCTTGATTTCATCGTTATCGCTTGAGGTAGAACGGTACAGTTTTCATTGTATTGTTGGTGAAAGTGGTAGTGGTAAATCGCTATTGGTTCGCAGTATTTTACACATGACTGATGATCAGTTGACATATCAAGGTAATGTGGACATTGATTTACTACATGCCGATGCCATGTTTCAAGATGCTAATAGTAATTTGTTTCAAAATATTACAATCAAGCAGCATATTGCAATGTTATATGATGCAAAAAAATCAACACTATCACGAGCAGAACAATATAAAGAGGTAAAAACAATGATGACACGTTTAGGTTTAGAACAACCTGAACAACTTTTACAATACTATCCGTTCGAACTAAGTGGCGGTATGGCTCAACGCGTGGCATTTATACTGTCATTAATTCGTAATCCACAATGTTTGATTTTAGATGAGCCGACAAGTGCCTTGGATGTGCAAAATCGTACTAAGTTTATGCAGCAGTTAATGCATATTATTTCAGAAAGAAAGATGACGGTTATTTTTGTGACACATGACTTGAGCTTAGTAAAAGATTACGCTACGCATGTCAGTATTATGCAACATGGTCAAATTATTGAAAGTGGGCAGGCGCAACAGGTGATGCATCATCCTGAGCGACACTATACACAAACACTGATTCGTACAGCAGAGCGGAGGGAAGCTTATGCTACAGGTTGATCATATTAATAAAACGATACAAGGGCGCATAATATTGGAAGATATTTCTTTTGATTTAGCACAAGGGAATCTTATTATCAGTGGACCAAGCGGATGTGGGAAATCGACATTAGCACATATAATTGCAGGATTAGATAAACAATATACCGGTTCTTTAAGATTAGATGGAAGGTTAATGCATGATTACAAAACGAAACAATGGATGCGTGATATTCAATATGTGCCACAATATCAGCGTACAAGTATGGATCCACGACAAACCGTTGAAGCGGTATTAACCGAGCCGTTAAAACGGTTTGGTATACCAAAGACGTTACATGCTTCACGTGTTGATAACGTTTTATCGCAATGTCAATTATCTTCACAATTGCTACAACAGCGTGTATCCACATTGAGTGGTGGTCAATTTCAGCGCGTATGGATTGCCAAAGCGTTAATCATTCAACCTAAACTATTGATTTTAGATGAAGCGACAACGAATTTAGATGTTGTTAATGAAGACTTAATTTTACAAATGTTGCAATCACTTACGGATATACAATTGCTGATTATTTCTCATGACCCTTATGTGATTCAACAATTTGAAGCACAGCATCTCTCTTTAACATAATAAATAAAGTTATTCACTGTTTCACGTGAAAAAGGGGGCGGGACTATGAATTCATAGTCCCGCCCCGGCAAGGTTGACTGGATTGAAAAAGCTTGGGATAAGGCTTATTTTCAATCCAGACAACTACTACCAATATATATCGTTTATAGCCTAAAACATAATTATGGCTCAAACTTTTTTATATTTAGCTTATTTATTTTGTGAGGCGAAAGCTTCTGCAATGTTCGCAAGTTTTTCAGGCGCATCCTCAGCTGCCATTGTAACTTCCACATAATGCATGACATCACTTTCTGCATTTATCTCATCAAATGTTCGTTTTAAATCATTTGAAGTGTGTACATCATGTATGGCTACATTATCGCCACCAAACACTGCTGGTAAGGCTTTGTAGTCCCACATATGGATATCATTATAAGGTGCTTTCATGCCATGAATAAGACGTTCTACAGTATAACCATCATTGTTGATTACAAAAATGATTGGTTTTAACTGGTTACGAATCATCGTTGATAAACCTTGAACCGTTAATTGTAGAGAACCATCACCAATAAGTAAGATATTTCTACGCGTTGTATCAGCCATTTGACTACCTATTGTAGCGGGCAAAGTATAACCAATAGAACCCCAAAGCGGTTGGCCGATAAAGTCAACATTTTTATATAATGCTAAGTCGTAAGCACCAAAGAAAGATGTGCCTTGCTCTGCAAGTAAAACATCATCAGGCTGTAAGAAGTCTTGAATCATATTAAAGTATGTTTCTTGTGTAAGTGGCTCATCTGATAATGTGTAAGAATGTGCTTTAGGTCTTACATATGATGAATACGTACCTTTGTTATGGTAATCCATCTCTAATAGCCCATGTAACATATCAGGCAATGAGACCTCGTTATTTTGAGTATCTCCTAGTTTGAAATTGTGATGATTAATCATGACGACATCTTCAATGTCAAAGTCGTAAGAGAAACCGCCTGTTGCTGAATCCGTAAGTTTAGCACCTATATTTAATATCGCATCACTGTTATTTACATAGTCACGTACATTATCTTCAGCAAATTTACCGTCAAAAATACCAAGGTAATGAGGGTTTTCTTCATTAAAAGCGCCTTTACCTAAAGATAATTGAGCGACAGGAATGTTGGTCTGATTCACGAGTTGTTCAAGCGCATCATGAAGATGGAAACTATTGATTTCATGACCTGCAATAATGACAGGGTTTGAAGCGGATTGTAGTTTTTGTTGAATGAGTTTAATGTATTCTGAAACATCATGTTGTTTTGGATTTTGAAGTTTAAATGGTTCTGTAACTTCAATTTCTGTCATAGCTACATCAATTGGTAAATGGATGTGAACAGGTCGACGCTCTTGAAGGGAAGCATTAATTAATCTTGGTATTTCAGTTGTCGCGTTCTCTGGTGTAATGTAACCTTGTGCAGTTGTAATATGTGAAAACATTTTTTGATAATCATCAAAAGTACCTTCACCTAATGAATGGTGGACATATTTTTTTGCTTGTTCTACGGCACGTGTTGGCGCACCCGTAATGGCAATGACAGGCACACGCTCCGCATAAGAACCGGCAATGCCATTAACAGCACTAAGTTCACCAACGCCAAAAGTAGTTACTAAAGCGCTTACACCTTTGAGGCGGGCATAACCATCTGCAGCATAACTCGCATTGAGTTCATTTGTATTGCCAACCCATTGCAAATGTTCATGAGCAACAATGTCATCTAAAAATGCCAGATTAAAGTCACCTGGAACACCAAATACTCTATCTGCACCAGCTTGATAAATTGCGTCCATTAAATATTGTCCTACACGTTGTTTCATAATTCATTCCACCTTTATCTCTTTTTTCTACACTTTGAATGATAATACTTTTTTATTGATAGGTCAACATAATTGACCTATCGAAAATATTTCGAACTTTAATGACGTGAGACCAAAAGTTTACTATAATGACGTTATTCTACTTTATAGAAAGTGACGTAAAAATGATGAACAAAAATGATTATGAACACATGTTATTTTATTTTGCCTATAAAACCTTCACATTAACTGCAAATGAAATTATCGAACAATATGGTATGAGTCGGCAACATCATAGATTTCTTTTCTTTATTAATAAATTGCCCGGTATTACCATAAAAGAATTATTGCAGACATTAGAAATTTCTAAGCAAGGTTCACATGCGACACTGAAAAAGTTAAAAGATAAACAATTAATTTTTGAACAACCTTCTAAACACGACCGGCGTGTGAAACAACTTTATACAACTGAAGAAGGTGAAGCCTTGATTGCCACTTTAAACAAAGCACAAGATGAGTTAATACAGCAGACAATAAAAAAAGTTGGTACGGATTGGTATGCGATTATGGAAGAATTGGCTTCCTATCGACAAGGATTTAAAAATGTAAAACACCTTAAAGATGAATAAAAAAGCACACAGCAGAAATGGTTTAGTATACGTATAATATACGGTTAACAAAATATTAAGTCAGACTTCGGGTT
This sequence comes from Staphylococcus sp. HMSC059F04, assembly GCF_001812565.1. Classification (NCBI taxonomy): domain Bacteria; kingdom Bacillati; phylum Bacillota; class Bacilli; order Caryophanales; family Staphylococcaceae; genus Staphylococcus; species Staphylococcus sp. HMSC059F04. Next base: position 156,688 of record NZ_KV809470.1, read on the forward strand.
GTGTGCGCGTACTGTGCATGGTCACTAACAATAAAAAATTGAACGCGCGCTTATTCTCAAAGAGGGTAAGCGCGCGTCATTTGTCAGTAGTTATTGATTATAAAACATATATTGAGGTGATGGTTAATAACCAATGCTACCATAAGTAATATCGACATGTGTAACTCTGTTGTTATGGTTTACGGTAAATAAGACACGTGGTGTCTCCAGAGATGGTCGATAATCATAGACTGCTTTTACTTTTTTACTAGGTTTCGGTGGACCGACCTTTTTTAAAGCTTTACCGTAAGCATTTTTGAGTTGTGCTGTTGTGAGTTTACCTGTTACATCAAATGAGACGGTTGAAGCACTTTTACCTGATTTAGTAACTCCAGAAAAGGTTTGATCATAAAGCTTTACAGTTTTAGTTCCTTTTGTTGGTACAATTTTTTTGCCGTTAAAGGTAATATTTTTATATTTTATACCATTTTTGAACTCATGAGTTAACAAGAAACTAGGGTTATAACCTGCATATCCATGATAAGTATAATATGGAGTTATTGCTGCATGGGATACATGTTGAGCATTCGTACTAATCGCATTTACGCCGAGGACAGAACCGAAAACAAGGGTACTAGATAATACTAACTTTGTCATTTTATTCATGTTCGTTCACTCCTTAAATTTGATATAGCAGTTATTACACCTTCATATTACAAAATAGTTACAAAAATTGCAAACGATTACAAAAATTGTAAAATGACATAGTTGTATTTGGTTTAAATAATTTTTCTTAAATTAACCTTAAATATACAATTAATTATTAATTTAATACATATTATATGTTATGGTCGTACTGTATCACTTTTTATTTAGACGTGGCAAATGATGATATGAGAATTGGCTTAAAGTGTTACTTATTATTCAATGGAGGAGATGACAGAGTGAGCGTTTTAACAGTAGATAACATATCGAAGAAAATAAATTCGAAAACGATTCTCCAAGATGTTTCTTTTAACTTGGAAAAAGGTGAAATTGTAGGCCTTGTTGGTGCGAACGGCGCAGGTAAAACGTCATTAATGAAAGTTATACTTGGATATTCCAATTACCAAAAAGGACACTATAAAGTTGTTGATAGTGGCAGTAAAAGAAGTAGTATAGGTGCTTTAATTGAAAGCCCTGGAGTCTACCCATTTATGTCTGGATACGATAATTTAAAATTGTTAAATGAATCGAAGGATAATTCAGATATTGATGATATTGTCACTAAACTGAAAATGAAAGATTATATACATAATAAGGCCAAAACATATTCACTAGGTATGAAACAAAAGCTCGGCATCGCAATTGCTTTTTTAAATGACCCAAAGCTGATTATATTGGATGAACCTATGAATGGTTTAGATCCTAGAGCAGTTAGAGATGTGCGTAATCTTATTTTAGATAAAGCACAGCAAGGTATTACGTTCTTAATTTCCAGTCATATGCTAAGCGAATTAGTAAAGATAACAGATGCTATTTTAATTATTGATGAAGGTAAAATCGTTAAAGAAACAACGCGGGAAGAAATTGAGCAACATGATGCTGAAAATTTTGAAACGGTGCTCTTAGACATTATTGATAAGGAGGGCGACGCATAATATGGGTTCTTTAATTAAACAAGAATGTTTCAAATTAAGTAAAAAGAAATCGACGTGGATTTGGCCAATCGTTATTATTGCAATAATGATTACATTGCTTTTCATTTCCCAAAATAGTGATATCATGTCTAGCGAAGGCCTTATTCAAGGTGGTTTTTCAGGATTTTATTGGGTGGTCATTTTAATGATTGTACAAGCAAGTACGATTATTTCAATGGAATTTCATTATGAAACAATTAAAAATGTATTGTACCGTAATTATTCACGTACGAGCATTGTTATTAGTAAGGTTATTACATTAGTAATATATTCACTTATCTGCTTTATTGGGGTCATTGCTGTGACGTTACTCCTATATGCTATTAGCTTTAATGATATTGATTTATTGGCTCCACACGGTAGTCAGCCACCACTGTTAAATGAAATGTTACTTTTAGCAGTAGCTGATTTTGTAACCATGTGGCTTGTGCTAAGTTTAACTTTACTGATTTCATGTGCGATGAAAGGTCCGACACTTTCGATTACTATAGGCATCTTTTTTTATTTTGTAATGTCATTTGTCGCAGCATTATTAACATATTTTAATGGCAAATGGGAATGGTTTAAATGGAATCCGCTAAATATGATTATGTTACCTCAACAAATTGTAGATAATGATTTTAAGGAAATGAGTCACTTAGAATTACATGAATTGTTTATTGGTAATATTGTTTATATCGTTATTTTCTTAGTATTATTAGTTTTTGTTTTTAAAAAGAAAAATGTGTAACTTCGATATATAGATAAAAGTCAAAGCTATCGTTTGTGAGAAGTGTGTCACAAGCGATAGCTTTATTTAGTGTTAAAATTTTTATTAATTATTAAAAACAAGTCCATCTATTATTGGGATATACGCATATACCAAACTAAACATACTATTGAGATGTTATCTCAGTTTATAAAATGTTTATGACTGAATTACTCTTGAATACTAAACTCTGCTGACGCTTCGAATTTCACTTCTTTACCTAACATAACGCCACCAGTTTCTAAAGCTTGGTTAAAGCTAACGCCATATTTTTCTCTATCAATTTTACCAGAAACCACAAAGCCAGTAACTTGTTCACCGTTCATAGGATTTTTACTTACGCCATTAAATTCTAAATCGAATGTTTCTTCGTGTGTTTCGCCTTTAATTGTTAAATCACCGACAACTTTATCGTCTTTCACTTCTTTAGTTACAAAAGTGATTTTGTCATATTCATCCGTTGCGAAGAAATCACCTGATCTTAAGTGGTTATCTCTATCTTCATTTTTTGTATCTATAGATTTAGGGTCAATTATAGCAGTTGCTTTTAATGAGCTAAGATTATTAATGTCACCTTCAACGGTTACATCGATGTCATTAAATGTTCCTTTTACTTTTGATACCATTAAATGTTTGATTTGAAATTCAATACTGCTGTGTACTTTATCGAAATTAAATTGAGTCATAAATAAATACCTCCTAATTTTATCTTAATATATTTTATATATTTGATATAAATAATGTATCACATGTTCTAAACTTTGTACACTAAAATGTATCGAAATGCGATTAATTTAAAAACATTGTCACTATTGACTTAACCCATTTATGTAAACTTAAACATAAAAACTACAAATCAAAATGTGTTGTATGGCGTAGTTTATCGTAGTATGTATAGTTTCTATTAAACTGTTAATTTCAATATGGATTATTTTGCTATCTAATTAAGTAACTGATTTATTGTGATGGTAGCAGTTATATTTGTAGTAGGTCTAAATAGTAAATAATAATAAGGTGTAAAATGTTACAGTATGGGACATAAATATCAGAAAAACAGCAGTAAGATCATTTTCAATTAGAAAATATCTTGCTGCTGTTCTCTATTTTCACAATACTTCGTATTGAATGGCTTCGCTTTCCTAGGGTGCTGTCTCAGTCACCCCAACTTGCTTTGTCCGATGGCTTTCTTTTCGAAAGCCTATCTGTTGGGGCCCACCCCAACTTGCCTTGCTTGGCTAAATGCTTTTCGCATTTCTCTTTGTTGGGGCCCCACCCCAACTTGCTTTGCTTGACGAAATGCTTTTCGCATTTCTCTTTGTTGGGGCCCCTGTCTTCGACTGGCACTGCTCCCTCAGGAGTCTCGCCATAAATACTACGTATTAACATGTAATTTCAACTTTAAATGTTTAAAAATAAGGCAGTTTCTATAATTATTTCAATGGGAATTGCCTTTTTAATTTGTCCAAGAACTTTATGTCCTAGATGTACTTTAATATAGTGTGTTTAATCTCATTGTATATATGAAAAATTTATACACTTACTAAATTGCATCGTATATTTGAATTGGAGCAATCATTTGTTTTAATGAACAAGATAAAATTTAGAATTAATAAAGGGTATGTTAACCGGCTAAAATAAGGGTATATGATAAAATATGAAAACAACATATAAAATAAACCTGGTTGAGGAAGGAAGACAAACGTTATGGCACGCGGGCACAATAAACGACCGAAACGGAAATTAAAGTTTAAAACGCCACATACATATGCATTATTAATGATCATTATTACCATTGCTTGGATTATGACATTTATCATACCTTCAGGAGAGTATGAACGTCACAAAAAAGGTGGGCAGACGTTAGTTGTAGATGGTACATATCATCATGTACCGCATGCGGCAACGTCATTTCTAGATATATTTAGAGCTATACCGGAGGGCTTAGTAAGCGGGGCAGAAATTGTATTTTATATTTTTCTCGTAGGTGGCGCATTTGGGATTGTACATAAAACGGGTTCGTTTGAAAATGGTGTGAACAAAGCGATGCGTGCATTAGGGAATGCAAAAATATTGATGATTCCTTTAACGATGACAATCTTTTCAATTTTAGGGTTTTCAATTGGCTTAGCAGAAGAAACCATTATTTTTGTTCCTTTAGGCATTTTAATCGCTAGAACTTTGGGTTATGATGCTATGACAGGTGCTGCAATGGTCATCTTGGGTGCTGCTAGTGGTTTTATTGGTGGCATGCTTAATCCTTTTACGGTCGGTGTGGCACAAACAGTCGCTGAATTACCAATGTTCTCTGGTTGGGGCTTACGTTCGATTATTTACATTTTTATCTTAATTGCAGCCATTACAACAGTGATGTTATATGCACGTAAAGTTAAACGAGATCATACGAAAAGTCTTGTTTATGAGTTAGAACAGCAAGAGGGGACAATGAACGAAGATATTCAATACCAGCATTTTACGCCGAGACAAGTGATAAGTTTGGCACTTATGCTTGGAGCAATTATTTTGAATGTTGTCGGAATTTTTAAGTTTGAATGGACGTTTGGTGAAATGAGTGCCAACTTTTTACTCGCAGGTATATTAGCTGGTCTTATTTCTGGCTTAGGACTAAATGGGACATTTGATGCTTTAATTGAAGGCATGCAAAGTATTCTGTTTGGCGCGTTAGTTGTAGGCTTTGCTAAAGGTATCGTCGTTATTTTAGAAAATGGCAAGATTATCGATACGATTGTTCATGGCATGACATCACTATTAGCTGATGTACCCGCGTCGTTCGTTATTATTGCTATGTTTATATTACAATTTATGCTTAATTTCTTTATACCATCAGGTTCAGGCCAGGCATTAACAACGATGCCACTGATGGTCCCTATCTCTGACTTATTACATATCAACCGCCAATTGACGGTATTAGCTTTCCAATATGGTGATGCGATTAGCAATGTGCTTTTTCCAACATCTGCTATTTTGATGGGGGCATTAGCAGTAGGGCGTATCTCTTATGGACAATGGATTAAATTTGCTTGGAAGTTGATTGTGATTTGGGTGTTAATATGTGCCATAGCAATGTCTATCGCTTTATTTGTAGGATATTAAATAGATTGTAGCGTTTACAAAATATGTAAAGGTAGTGAATACATGGAATTTAACCATGCAATACATCAAGATAATACACATGCTAAAGTAACAATTATTGATAATGAAATATTAAAATATACGTCAAATATCATTTTCCCATTTATAGTTGGCGTTATTTTGTTTATATGTGGTTTAGTCGTCTTTATTGTCATTTTTGGGTTTCTTTCAGCGATAATAACTGGGCAATATAGCTTTGTGGCTAGTGGGGGTATTGCGCTTGTTGTTTCATATAGTTTATTTAAAGGTTTACACAATAAAATCTTTGAAAAAGAAGTTACATTGTACCAATATGGACATGAACGTTACGAATTCATCATTGGTAACCAACAATATACAGGGTATTACAAACATGTTGATAAAGTAAGATTACGACGATACTTTGGGGATACAACGTTATTTGCGCCAGATATTTCGTTAACACTCGTAACATTAAATGGCACGTTTAAGTTTGCGACTACACGAATAGGAGCACAAGAAGCTATAGGAAAAATGGAGGCTCATTTTAAACGTCTATCTCAATGAATAGAGTTCGCTGTAAAAATAGTGAAAGTCGATATTAGTGATGAGTGAAGTAAATTGAATCATATGGAGTCAGAGCTTATAATATACATAAGTTTTAAAAAAGGTGGATAATTACATGAATATTAAAAAATATTTAATTTTTATTATAGGTGCGCTAGGCGGTTTACTTTATGGTTACGATAATGGGATTATTTCAGGTGCTTTAACCTATATCCCTAAAGATATTCCGTTAACAAGCTTTCAAAGTGGTTTAGTTGTGTCATCTATGCTGTTTGGTGCCGTTATTGGTGCAGGTAGTAGCGGGCCGCTATCAGATAAGATTGGACGACGTCGTTTAGTACTATTTATTGCGATTATCTTCGCATTAGGTGCATTTATTTTAGCAATTGCGCCTAATGTTACGATATTAGTTCTTGGACGAATTGTCATAGGCCTAGCTGTAGGGGGGTCAATGGCAACAGTGCCAGTGTATTTATCTGAATTAGCACCAACAGAACTACGTGGTTCATTGGGCTCATTGAACCAACTGATGATTACAATCGGCATTTTGGCAGCTTATTTAGTAAGCTATGGCTTTGCAGATATGGGCGCATGGCGCTGGATGCTTGGACTTGCAGTGGTACCATCTATTATTTTATTAATAGGTATTGCTTTTATGCCGGAAAGCCCAAGATGGCTATTAGAAAATAAAACAGAAAAAGCAGCGCGTCACGTAATGCAAATTACATATAGTGATGAAGAAATCGACCGTGAGATTAAAGAAATGAAAGAACTTGCTGAAAAGACGGAGAGTAGTTGGTCGGTATTAAAATCTAAATGGTTAAGACCGACGTTAATCATAGGTTGTACGTTTGCTATCTTACAACAGTTTATTGGCATCAATGCTGTTATCTTCTATGCATCACCTATTTTAACAAAAGCTGGCTTTGGAGAATCAGCGTCAATCTTAGGTTCTGTAGGCATTGGTGTAGTAAATGTGCTTGTAACAGTTCTGGCATTATTTATTGTCGATAAAATAGATCGTAAAAAATTATTGGTTGTCGGTAATATCGGTATGGTGGCTTCTTTAGTAATTATGGCAATCTTGATTTGGACGTTAGGCATTCAATCATCTGCATGGATTATTATTGTTTGCTTATCACTCTTTATTGTATTCTTCGGTGCGTCTTGGGGACCAGTGTTATGGGTAATGTTACCAGAATTATTCCCAACGCGTGCACGTGGTGCTGCAACAGGGATTGCAACCTTAGTATTGAATATTGGTACGCTTATCGTGGCACAATTGTTCCCAATGATTAATGCAGCATTAGATGTTGAATGGGTATTCTTAATCTTTGCGGCAATTGGCGTTGTAGCCTTAATCTTTGTTATTAAGTTCTTGCCAGAAACAAGAGGCCGTAGCTTAGAAGAAATAGAAATTGAGCTTAGACAGCGTGCTGGTGTAAAAACAGAACAGTAACAATTAAATCATGTAATAATGGTCAATCATTGTAGCGATGTTAAAAACATTCTTAGGAAAGGTGATATTATTTTTAATAAAGAACAACATCCCAAATTATTAACTGTACTGCATATCATTATGATTGTCTTTGTCGGGTTAGCTGTCTTAACATTATTAATCAGTATCATTGCCCATTTTATTGTAGGTGGTCGTCCATTTTATCATTTTGCATATGTATTGTTTATCATTGGCATGCTTGCTGAAGTTAGTATTAATATTATACAGCGTCAGACTCAAGCTGTGGTGTTAAGTATAATAATGATTGTGTTAGCAATCATTATTATTTTCGCTGATTAATTGAGTAACAAAGTGAAATTATATTTATAAAAGAAATAATAACATCATAAAAGGAGTGTTATTTTGAGTGAGCGACGTAGATCGATCATTAGTAGTTTATTATTGATATTAGCGGTTATCATCATCAGTGCTGTGGTTTTGTGTGATATCATCAATTTTATAGCTGGAATATCGGTAAACCATCATATCATTAATACTCAGTATAATATGTACTTTGTATTTGTTAGCATGTTATTATGGATTATATCTGAAGTGTTTGATAAGCAGTATGTTAAAGCTGTAATCATAGCGCTTGTTGTTGGTGTACTAACAATCATCGCGTTGATAATTTGAAAGATTGTCTCTTTTTATAAAAAATCATCAATATAATTCAGGACAAATGTCTGATTTTAAAATAATAGAGTTTGGGCCATAATTATATTTTAGGCTCTGAGTTCTATATTGGCAGTAGTTGACTGGATTGAAAATACGCTAATACCAAGCTTTTTTCAATACTAGTCAACCTTGCCGGGGCGGGACTACGAATTCATTATGAATTCTGTCCCGCTCCCTTTTTATATTCAATACTTCGTATAGTTGACGCTTTTGCTTAGTGGGTAGCTTACTTTGTTAGAAAAACTGGTTTAGCCAGTTTTTCGGTGCTAAACGAATGAGGTAACTTGTGTATAAAATCAGCATAACATATGTTACCCAATTGAAATTTCTATTATGATAGTTCTAGCCGATCAATCGTCACATTAAGATTAAAATAATCTTGTAACAGCTGACGATAATTTTGAGGTGTGACGTCGTATTGTACTTTTCTGTTTAGTTTAGTCACCGTAAGATGTTGTTGGGACATTGTTACACGACCATATGATTTAGGCTGTGTGATGAGTAAGTTTTGAACAAAGATAGAATCGGGATGCGTCTCATTATAGTTAATTTTATCTTTAAATGCATCAATTGAAGATGCTTTTAATATTGCATCGTATTTCGTTTTCCAAGTATCACTTTCCCATTTTTGGACAAAAAATCTTGTTTTATTTTCATTTTCAAATATGGCACGAAATGTTCCAGATATATCTTGTACAGGTTGACTATCTTGTTCTAAAGTAATAGGCATCGCATGAAGTGGTAAATCACCAAATCCTACATCGGTCACATAATATGTCCCTTGTAATGGAACGACGAGTGACACGTGTGAGCCTTCTAACCGATGTCCCCCGTTTGCTGTGTGAACGGTAGCTGACATCATCTGTGCATCAAAACCTTTAGCTTTTAAATATGCCTGGAATAACGTGTTTAATTCATAACAAAAACCTCCGCGATGGTTGTCGACAATTTTATGGTATAAATCATTGATGTCGACAGAGATAGGTATGCCATTTTGAACGTTGATATTTTCAAAAGGCACCGTATACATAAAGCGTGTTGCATAATCATTTAATGCTTCTAGCGATGGTTCTGAATAGCGTTCAGAATCAATGCTCATATAGTGCTCAAACGCTCGGATATTCATCATAAAATCTCCTTTTATAATCAGTTATAGACGCAATGTTAACAATCGTTATATCTTGTTACAATTATGATGTTTTATCAATTTTTAAAAATAAAAAAACGGGGTAACACCATCCCCGTTTTATTAAAGCAGTGCTATTTTCATAGTACACCATCAGGTTCTTCGGGTAACAATTGACCACCATCGATAACTAGGCTTTGGCCAGTAATAAATTTTGCTTCTTGTGACGCAAAGAATGTTACCGCATAACCAATATCTAAAGGTTCGCCTAATTCATGTGTAGGAATAATTTTACGTGTGCCTTCTAAATAAGCTTCACCTTGAGCTTTTAATCCGTCAGTTAATACATTTCCTGGTTGTACAGCGTTTACAGTTATACCATATTTCGCATACTCTAGTGCCGCACTGCGCATAAAGCCTAATTGACCTGCTTTAGAGGCACCATAGTGCGCCCAACCAGGGTAGCCAGTAATTGGCCCAGTAACAGAAGAAGTAATGATGACACGACCATAACGCTGTGCTTTCATTACTTTTAACACAGCTTGTGTTACAAAAAACATACCTTTTAGATTAATATTTTGAATATAATCCCAATCTGCTTCAGTCAATGATTCGATATCAATTTGTGGGTATACACCTGTGTTTGATGCCAGAATATCAATGCGTTCATATTTAGCAACAATTTGATCAACGACGTCTTTAACTTGGTCATGCTGTGTGACATCTAACTCAATGAAGTCTCCGTTCAATTCACGTGCCGTTTCTTTACCACGTGTGTCATCAATATCCCCAATAATCACTTTAGCACCTGCTTGGGCTAATGCTGCTGCAATGCCTTTGCCAATACCATTAGCACCGCCAGTAACGAGTGCAATTTGATTTGTTAACTTAAACATTCCATCACCTCATGATTAATTAATTTTCACTCTCTCTATTCCATCAAAAAGGTGATCTTAAACCAATTAAATCATAAATGCTATTTGACAATACAAGGCATGACTATTCTGGTAGGTTAATGTTGTTATAACGTTTTTCCAATGTTAAATACAATTCTCGTACATAGCGATGCGCTTCATCTAATGATAAATGTGGCTGTACTTCGTCATAGCGTGTTTGCTGCTCATGAGATAAATCTTGCTTAGTTACGCGTGTATATTCTCTTGAGATAAATGTAATTAAATGTTCGTAATACTCAGTTTCAAAATGATCACACCTAATTAAGTGAATAAATGAGTGAAGCTCACCCTGATTGTTTATAAGTACGCTATTTACGATGTCAATTTCAGTTTGCACGTCATTTTTAAATGAGAGTAGCGGTGAAAGCACAATGAGATAAAAAAATAGTAAAGCAAAGATTAAACCAGCTATAATCGTCCAATTATCTGGAAATATGGTTCCATGGACAAATATATTATCTTTATTATTTTTTAAATATATATTTCCTAAATAAGGCAATATAGCAGATATTGGTATAGTTGGAAACATGATTAAGACAAATTTCCAATAATCTTTATTAAATCGTTTAAGTTTTGTATATGTTAAATTTGAAAAGCTATCATTTGTCAATACTTCTTCCATGGTTAGCGACCTTTCTTATGTATGGCGTAGTAGTTTTATTATATATAAATATTGAAGTATAAATTATATGAAATAATTTGTTGTTTATTTAGACTGATATAAAATTAGTTGTTCAAGGGCTCTTTTGAAAAGTTTTTTCAAAATACTAAAAAAGATTGATAATAATTTTCTGCGACATTATAGTATATGTGAAAACGAACCCATATACATACAATGTGGTTCTTGCTTATTGGGAGGAGTGTAAACAGTGAACAAAGTTTTTGAGAAAGCACAACAATTTGGGAAATCATTTATGTTGCCTATTGCTATTTTACCTGCTGTTGGATTATTACTTGGCATAGGAGGTGCACTTAGTAATCCAAACACAGTCAAAGCTTATCCAGTATTAGATGTAGCCATACTACAGAATATTTTTACATTAATGTCTAGTGCAGGAAACATTGTCTTTCAAAATTTACCAGTTATTTTTGCGATTGGTGTTGCTATAGGCTTAGCGCGTAGTGATAAAGGGACGGCTGGCCTAGCTGCATTGATTGGCTTTTTAATCATGAATGCCACCATGAATGGGATGCTAGTCATAACTGATGGTTTATCTAAGACAACGGAGCTTGCAAAGCATGGACAAAGTATGGTGTTAGGAATTCAAACGATAGAAACAGGTGTTTTTGGTGGGATTGTTACAGGTATTTTGACGGCTTATTTGCATAATAAATATAATAAAATTACGTTACCTGCTTATCTTGGTTTCTTTAGTGGTTCTCGTTTTGTACCTATTGTCACAGCGATAAGTGCTATTTTTCTTGGCGTTATCTTGTTTTATATTTGGCCTACAGTGCAAAGTGGGATTTTTAATGCGGGCGGTTTAGTTGAAAAAACAGGCGTTATTGGTACATTCTTCTTTGGTTTTATTTTAAGATTACTTGGTCCATTTGGGTTGCATCATATTTTTTATTTACCATTCTGGCAAACAGGTCTTGGAGGTTCATTAGAAGTTGGAGGCCATATGGTACGTGGTACGCAGAATATCTTTTTAGCACAGCTAGGAGATCCACATGTCACACATTATTTCTCAGGTATTTCACGCTATATGTCTGGCCGTTTTATTACGATGATGTTTGGGTTATGTGGCGCGGCATTGGCCATTTATCATACGGCTAAACCACAACATAAAAAGGTTGTTGGTGGATTAATGTTGTCTGCAGCATTAACATCATTTTTGACAGGGATTACCGAGCCGTTAGAATTTAGTTTCTTATTTGTTGCGCCAGTATTGTATTTAATTCATGCATTTTTAGATGGCTTGGCCTTTATGATGGCAGATATTTTTAATATCACGGTAGGACAAACATTTAGTGGTGGGTTTATCGATTATATTTTATTTGGTGTTTTACAAGGTAATGATAAGACAAATTATCTGTGGGTCATTCCTATTGGTATTGTGTGGTTTGTCTTATATTATGTGATTTTCAGAACATTGATTACTGTTTTTAACTTTAAGACACCTGGTCGAGAAGATAAAGAAGCACAACACACAGTAGCTGCAACAGAGCGCGCTGAAACAATTGTCCAAGGGTTAGGCGGTAAAGAAAATATTGAGGTCGTAGATTGCTGTGCAACGCGGTTGCGTGTAACACTTAAAGATGGTGACTTACTTGATAAATCCACACTGTTAAAGACCGATGCCAAAGGTGTAATTGTTAGAGGTAACGGCGCTCAGATTGTATACGGTCCTCACGTTACGACAATTAAAAATGAAGTTGAAGAATTATTAGAACAATCATAGGGAACATATTTTAAAATATGCTTTTTCATCGTTAAATATGATATATATAATATGATTTCGAACGGGAGCGGGGCAGAATTTATTATGCATTCTGTCCCGCTCCCCGGCAAGGTTGACTAGGATTGAAACAAGCTTGGTATCAATGTATTTTCTATCCAGTCAACTACTGCATGATGTTCCAGATTCGTTCTCTCATAATGTCATTCTATATTGTGAGTCCACCATCAACATATAGAACTTGTCCTGTCATAAAACGGCTCCAATCACTTGCTAAAAACATTACAGGTCCAGCAATATCATCTGGGACGGTATAGCGGCCTAAAGGTGTTTGCTGTATCAATTGTTGTTTAAGCTGTTCTTTCGTAGCTAGTGTATTGTTTGTTGGATAGACAAGGCCAGGAGCAACACAGTTTACGCGAATACCATACTTACCTAAATCTATTGCTAAATTTTTGGTGTAGGCTTCTAGTGCACTTTTAGCTACATTATAAGAATGGTAAGGGACGATAGGCCGTTTAATTAAATTTGTTGTCATATTAATAATTGAAGCTGCTTGTTGTTGCTTTAAATAGGGTAAGGCTGCTTGTATCACATTATGCGTATACAGCAGTGCGCCCTCAAATTGTGTCGCGTAATCTTGCCAATTCATCTCATCTGCGACTTGACGGGTTTCAGCATTAAATTCGAATGGACGAAAGGCATTGTTTACAACGCATGAGAGTTTGCCATAATTATTCTGTATATAATGCATCATCTCATCTACTTGTTGACGTTGATTGATATCTGCTTGTATCGCTTCAGCAATACCGCCATGTGCTTGACATCGTGACACAGTTTTTTGTGCCGCTTGTGTATTGGATTTATAGTTGATAATAACGTGTGCACCGGATTGAGCACATGCTTCTGCGATGGCACTGCCAATACCTCTACTTGCACCAGTGATGAGTATGACTTGGTCTTGTAACGTAGTCATCATCATTCCTCCTTCTTTGAAAATTAAATTTCATAATCGACAAAATGTTCACTGCTGGATAATAATGGTTGTTCAATATCGACAAAGCTTAGTAAATCGCGTAAGTTAAAGCCACCATCATGATGCCAACCAGCTTCCGGTAAAGTCATTGTTTCAAGACTTGAAAAACGACAGACACCTACTTGAGCCAGTGCTTCAGACCACTGAAACATTTTTTCAGTCGCAGCTGCAATGCCAACCGTTTGTAAATATGAACGATAAGGTGTGAGCAGCTGTGTTAGCTGTGTAATGTTGGTAAATGGCATAATTCTAACAAATCGATTTAATGGACTTGGTAAAAAGGTTAATTGTTTATGGAAGGTGACAATCCATGACGCATGAGCACCTTTAAAAACATGTATATCATCAGTAAGTAAAGCTTGCGTCTCTGCTTGTTGTAACCAATGTGATCTGGTCATACTATCTTGTAAATTGAATGATTGAGCAGGGAAAAGTTGCTCAAGTTGTTGTAGCTGATGTGCAATCATTTGAGCAACTTGTAGAGGATGATAGTTGCCACCCTGTTGTATAAAAATCATTTGTGGTGAATAACAGCCTTGCTGATCATAGTTAGCAATTTCCCGGGCAATATTTCGAGTTACTTGCTCTACTTTATTAGGAGATAATGTTTCATTGCCTATTAAGGCTAAGCTGACCTTTTCGCCATAAGCTAAGAAACGTTTAGTCACGGGAATTCGTTGAGCAATGGCAGACAGAACATCATTATTGCCGTAACCTAAAATAACGTCTGATTGTTCAATGGCAATACTTTCTAATTGTGTCTCGCCACCAGGCCAATAAATGACGGCGAAGCATTGAGCAATAACAGGATCGATTTCCGCAATAATTTCTGCGAACCAACTAGCTAAAAAGGGTTCAGCATGCGGTAATTTACAAATGCTACCAGATTTCACTAATAAGCTACTAATAAAGCTCCATAATGGTAGTCCTGGTATATTGCCAGACCATAAATGGGTGATGAGTGCAGGACTAACGGCCTTAGTATAACCCCCTTTATGATTTGGAATAAACTGATTAAGTATTTGTGGGTTAGGTAAGTCTTCCGCGATAAAACGATGTAGTTGATGCTTCCGGAAAGTCATTAAATAACGCGTTAGCCCAACCTTTATTATGTCAAAAGGATAACCCGTTGATTGCGGTAAAATTTCTTCAGCTAATTGACGCCATTTAGATGTGCGGTCTAATAATATCTGGATGGCGTGATCAATTACGTCAATGATGTCATTAATCGTATATGCTTGTAAATGATATCTGGCCGATTTAATTTGATGACACACGTTAGTTAATTGAGATTGTGTTAAGTCTGGAACTTTCACGGTATAGTTGCCCACTTGAATTGTTTGATAATGAATGTCTTCAGCCTTTAGAAAAGGGACATAGCCAAGTTGTATGGTCACGTTAATCCTCCTTTATTTCATCGTGTTTAAAAATGACTCAACAGCTAGGGAGCAACCTTTAGCTAAAGCGCCTTCAGTGCGTCCATGTAAGATAAAGCCATCATTTCGTGCTTCACCAATATCTTCCATCATAATTGCAGCAACAGAATTATAATTAGCTAAGTCATAATGAATTAAGACACCTTTTTCTCCATTTGGAACAGGTTCTAATGTGAGCGGATTAACAATTCTACTACGACACCAATGAGGTCCGTGCTTGATTGAAGGTGACACCGCATTGCCATCATCATAAAATTGCGTACTTAATTCTGTGACACCATACATATTGATACATTTATCTTTTGGCACACCAAATCGTTTTTCTAATGTGCTATAAAATTCTGATTGAGGTACATCGCGAGATTGATTTTTATAGCCTCCAGTATCAAAGATAAAGCTATCTTTAGGTAGTTTAAAATAAAGGCCGTGGTCAGCTAAATAATCCAAGAAATGAACCAAACTATAACTTGCGCCTAATAATGCATAAGGTGTTCCTTGTGCTTCGGCATGACGTAAAGATTGCACCACTGACTCAAATTGAATGCCCTGTTGATTAATAAATGTGTCACTAAGTGAGGTTCCAAATTGTTGTTTAACAACCTCTAAGTAATGCGCTAAAGATGAATGGGGCATATCATTAGGGCTAGGGAATAAGATACCCATATCAATACGTTCTATCTGAGGCATGACCTTTTGCTTAAAAAATTTCGTCATAGCTAAATCATAAACATCTAAATCTAGATGATAATTTTTTCCTTTGATTCCGCGTGTCGTACCGCTTGTCATAAAGACATATGCTGCATCTTCTGGAGGAATCGCACTAAAGGTCGCTTGTTTAAAGGCGTCTATAGGTACGGCAGGAATATCTTGCCATTGACGCACAGTTTGAGGTGTCTTGCCTTGGGCGATACAAAATTTTTGATAGTCTAAATTATGATTAAATTGAAAGTTAAAAAGCGTGAGCGCCATTTGTGGAAAATCTTCTGATTTACCGTCAGTAATAAAGTTAGTCATCTGTTGTTTTATTTGTGTAATATCCATTGGGACAGCCTCCTAAGCATAAATAAAAAGCAGGATACACCATCATATAATGGTACATCCTGCTCAGCGGTAATTAAATCTAATCACTTTCCTACGTTGGTATTAGCCATATCAGGTTCAATGGTTGAAGTAAGTTACTTCTCTCAGCAAGATGCACCCATAGTGATGTATAATATTGGAATACTTTTATTATATTGAAGATAGATCGTGTATGCAAAAATAATTTTGACATTGTATTTTAAATGAACTATATTTTAAGTAATGCAGATATAAGTACTAGGGGTGTTTTCGAACTGAGATGGTGTCATCCAAACCCTTTGAACCTGACCTAGTTAATACTAGCGTAGGGAAGTATATAGGATGCGGGATATATATACTTTTTTTACGAGGTTGAGACAGGAATAGCTTATGCTTTCGGAACCAAAAGTTCTGAAACTAGATTGTTGTCTCTCTCTTTTTTTGTACTTTTCTGCTCAATGTTATCGAAGGAGTAGAGTAAGAATGAAAAGATTGACGTTAGCAGATATTTTAGTCACCGTATTAATTAGTTTTATTTTTGGAATTATTTATAAAATGGTAGGCTTAACCGTTGCCGCATTAAAACCACTAGGATTGCATTTAGACCAAATTGCATATGGTTTATGGTTTATCGCGGCGATTGTTGCTTTTCTTATCATTCGTAAACCGGGTGTTGCCATTTTAGCAGAACTTGCAGCTGGCGCAGGAGAAACAATATTATCTGGCGAGTTAAACATGTCAATCATCATGCACAGTCTTGCACAAGGTCTTGCATGTGAATTGATTTTCTTAATTTTTAAATATAAGTCAACGAAAGCATCTGTTGCCATGTTGGCAGGGGCAACTGCAGGAATTTTTACCGTTCCTGTCGATTGGTTCTTTAATTATTTAGGCAATATGCCGTGGTGGAATGTGATATTACTTTATGTGATTCGCATTTTAAGTGGAACCATTTTATCAGGATTATTTGGCTATTATATTGTCCTATCACTAGAGAAAACAGGTGTTACACGCTTGTATCAATCATCGACGAAAAAAGATATCGATTCGTTATAAAGATACAGTGATAACTTTAATTATTAAAAAGAAAGTCTGGGACATCATTATGTTTTAGGCTATAAACTATATATTGTCACTAGTTGACTGGGTTGAAAATACGCTGGATACCAAGCTTTTTCAATCATCTAAAACGCTGAATTATTATATAATAGTAAAAGTCACATCGTATAAAACAGGCTAAGAAAAAGATTCTAAAATAATAGCACAAAGATGATTTATATCAAACCATCTCTGTGCTTCTTTTATATATAACACTTAATATTGTGTATACCCCAACTTGCTTTGCTTGATGAATTTCTTTTTAGAAATTCTCTTTGTTGGGGCCCCGCCCCCAACTTGCTTTGCTTGATGAATTTCTTTTTGAAATTCTCTTTGTTGGGGCCCGGCCCTAACTTGTCAGAGGTATTGATGTCCTAGACTGTGAAAAGTTAGGCTTTGACGTGTTGTTTAGGTATAACTAAGAAAGCTACTATAAAGGCTGAAATGACCATACATGCACCGACAATAAGGGCGATAGTTGCTGCCATATGAGGTGTGTGGTTTATCTCTAAAGTTGAATAAACAGTTGTTACTACAGCGATACCGAATGCGGCACCTAATGTAGAGGTCATTTTAATGATACCTGAAGCCATACCGACCTTAGATTCAGGTGCATTAGATACTGCAGTTGATAGCGCTGGTGTGGCGAAGAAGCCCAATCCCAGTCCTATAAAAGAGAAACCAATAAGAGCAATGATGTAATACAGGATATGTGGTAAGAAGTTTAAGGCAAGCAACAAAATACCTACACTAATTGATATTGGACCAGCCATCAATGGGATTTGTGGGCCTTTTTTTTGCATAAAACGCTCACCAATACGTATCATTAATAGACTGCCTAGCATATAAGGGATAGTAATCAGTCCAGCTTGTGCTCCGGTTAAACCTAAGCCCGCTTGCGCAAAAATATTGAATAAAGCAAGTGAACCAATCACGGTATTTACTAATAAATTGGCAATTGTTGTTCCAATATAGACCTTGTTTGAAAATAAACTAAAGTCGATAAAGGGATGCCGTTGTCGTTGTTCGTAAAAATAAAAGATAAATAACGTGAGTACAAATATAATCATCAAGGTTAAAATGATTGGGCTTAACCAGCCAATTTTTGATCCTTGCGTAATCACTACATTGACACTGACCATCATGATTACAAAGACAATGATACCGATGACATCAAAGCGTTTACCATCGCTAGAACGATCTTTGGATTCAGGTGTACCACGCAATAAGATAATTGCGATAAACGCAAAGATGATAGATAGGATAAAAATCCAACGCCAACCTACATAAGTTGCAATAGTACCAGCGAATAATGACGCTAAACCTGTACCACCATAAGAGCCAAATGACCAAAAACTTAAAGCTTTTTGCCGTTCTTCACCAGTAAAAAATTGATTAATTAAAGCAATTGTAGAAGGCAATAAACAAGCTGCTGACAATCCTTGTAAGACACGGCCTGTTAATAATAAGATAGGCATGTTTGAGACAATGAGTGCTAAAGAACCAATAATGCTAAGGATTAATCCGATGTTGGTCATTTTGACACGGCCTAATTTATCAGATAATCCGCCTGCTACAACGATAAAGACGCCTGTAAGTAATGAGGTTAAGCTCACTGCTATATTAACTACACTCATGTCTATTTTATAGTCATGTTGCACATGAGGTGCAATATTCAATAATGATTGCGCAAAAAGCCAATACGTTAAAATACCTAATATAATTCCAATAATAAGTTGTTTACCTTTTTGATATGAATTTGACATACTCATCACGACCTATTCCTTAATAACTTGATGCTCTGATGCGGTTTGAGCTGCAATACGACCAAATGTAAAGATATCAGCTAGTGCATTACCACCTAATCGGTTACCAGCATGTATACCTCCTGCAACTTCACCAGAAGCATATAAACCTTGAATGACTTGGCCATTAATATCGAGTACTTGAGCACCTGTGTTAATACTTAAACCACCCATGGTATGATGCACGGCAGGTTTTCGTGGTGTTGCATAGAATGGTGCTTTTTCAATTTTAAGATCAAAGGCATTTTTACCAAAATCATCATCATGTCCTTTGTCGACAGCAGCGTTATAGCGCTCTATTGTATTGATAAATGTGTCAGGATTTATATTTAATTTTTCAGCTAGTGCCGCTAATGTATCAGCTTTAACGAGTGTGCCGTCTTCAAGCTCATGATTAATCTTATCTTCAGATGTATTCATTGCGAGTTCTTTAATATTCGCATCTGCAATGATGTAGAATAAGCCGTCAGGTTGTTCTAAAGCAGCTTTGGATAAGACGTCACGACTTTCAAACTCATTGACAAAACGTTTACCATCTTTATTGACGAAGATAAAGTTTGATGGTGTCACGATTAAGCCAGTAAAGAGTGCACCTGTTTTCGGATCGGAAATAGGCATCATTTGTGTGAAGCCCATGCCTACAAGTTGTGCACCCGCTTGAGCACCTAAGCGAATACCGTCACCAGTAATGGCAGGGGAATTAGTAGTTTTAATATCATCAGGTATGTTATCCCAATACGTATTGTATTGTTGGAGCATTTTCGTATTAGCACCAAAACCACCTGTAGCAAGAATGACACCGTAACGTGCGCGAATATGCACTTTGGCACCATTTGCTTTACGTGCTTCAACACCAACCACTTTATGGTCTTCAACAATCAGTTTTTCAGCTGTCGTTTCTGTAAAAATACGTCCGCCGTTTGTTTTAACATAGTTACTTAACGTCTCTACATATTCTAAACCTTGTGCTTTCATAGGTTTATGGCCACGACGCCATAACGCACCTACAGGCATATCAACGAAAGAACGGTCAAAATGAACACCTTTGTCTGTCAACCATTTAACAGATGTTAATACATTGTCTGTTAATGTTTTAACTAAATCATATTGTCCAGAAATCTCTTCGCCGTATTTATCTGTGCGCTTACCACCAAGATAAGTTTGTATACGATGTAATTCGATTGAATCAAAGAGATAAGGTTTCTCTTCTTCTGTAGCGTTCAAATAGTCTTTGATTTGATCTTTTACTTTGTGGAAATCTTCTAGGTAGTCCTCAGCAATGTTTGCTTCGTCTAATGATAAGAGTTCACGTAATGTATCTCTTTCACCAGCGAGTGCAGGGAAGCGATTTTGCCATTGTGGTTCTGGTGCGTTGACTTGGCCACCAGTTCGAATTGTATTACCACCAATAGCAGGGAATTTTTCCAACATAATAACCTCTTTGTTATTATCCAAAGCTGTAGCAGCTGCACTTAATCCAGCACCACCCGTGCCAATTACAACAATATCTGTCGTTTCTTCTATTGTTTCATTTGACCATTGCACAACAGGTTTTGGTCTAGCTCGTAAAATATCTGGATCTTCACCAGCTTGAGTGATGGCATCGGCTATACCATCAATAATACCTTGGCTGGTTACGGTAGCACCTGAAATGACATCAACATTTAATGTTTGTCCGTCGATAATATCGCGAGGTAAACGTTCAAAGACAGGATTAGCAATTCCTTCAGACTCGCCGCTGTCATCCACATGAACGCTTATAATTTTATCTTTAGACAGTTCTACTTGCATTGGCAAATTACCATTATGTCCTTTCGCATAAACGTTGTAAACTCCTGCTTTAAACGCTACTTTTTTATTTTGTAATGCTTTTAATTTTTCATATTTTCTATGTTCTTCGGCCTTATCAAGAATCATAAAGTCCATGACTTTCCATAAAGGTGAAGGAATGTGTAGCGTTTGTTGATCGTGTATATCTGCGAAATCTTCTACAGTTTCGTCATTTAATATTTTTTCTAACCAATTTGGCTCGACTAAATAAGCTTTACCAACACTCATTAAATCATAGCCTAGAGTCAAGGCTTCTTCTGCATCTGCACGTTGTGCAATGCTTCCAACACCCATGATTGGAATCTCTGCCAATGTTTCATTTTGAAGGGATAAATATTTATTAATTAGCGGTTCAGTATCATCTTGGTTAACGATAGAAGTTCGTTTATAGCTATTAGCAGAAATATGGAAGTAATCTGGATGGTACTGTGCCAAGGTGTTAAGTAAGAACATCGTATCTTCAAAGCGAATACCAGGTTCTTCTATTTCTTCAGGGGAGAAGCGGTAACCAATAATAAAATTTTGCGCATGATGTTCTGAGGCAACTTGTTGTACTTTTTTCAATACTTCAACGGGGAAGTTTGTTCGTTTTTCTCGTGATCCGCCCCAGTCATCTTGTCGGCGGTTAGAGTGTGGAGAGAAAAATTGTTGTAGAAGGTACGTGTTAGCACCATGAATTTCAACACCATCAAAACCTGCTTCAATGGCACGTCTTGTTGCTTCTCCAAAGCGTTCAATCATGTTTAAAATTTGATTGTGGGTCATTTCTCGTGGTACTGCAGCGTCAGGTCTTAAAGCAGCTACTGGACTAGCAGAAATAGGTGTTTCACCAGCATTTAATTTTGGATTAGCCATACGACCAGCATGATATAGTTGTAAAATTGCTTTCGAACCTTTTGATTTAATGGCATCGGCTAAGCGTGTTAAACCAGGAATCTTTTCATCCGTATCGATACCTATAGCGCCAGGAAAGCCTCTACCGTGGTCTTCAACGAAGCAACTTTCGACAATTATTGCTGATGCACTCCCAGCTCTAAATTGGTAGTAGTCAATCATCTCTCTAGTGACGCTACCATCAAAATAGCCAGCTTGAATCGTCATTGGTGCCATTAAAACACGATTCTTTAATGTTGCACCACAATGTAGTGCCAGCTGATCAGTAATGTGTTTATCCATAATAACATCCTCCTGAGTGTGTATTGTGAAAATATTCACAATATGATGTAAAAAATATATGCTCTTATGAGCAAAGATTATAAATGCAATTTTGTTCTTAATTGATGTGTAAACAAGATGTCATGATTTTTGCGTATAATCACTCCTTCAACTCCGTCGATTTGGTTTAACAAATCAATATTCTGTTGCGCGTAGCCGAAGCTACATAGCGTTGACCAAATTTCGCCATCTATAGAATGGTTAGAAATAATCGTAACACTTGCAATATCATTGTTCACTGGGTAGCCAGTAGTACTATCCAAAATATGATGATACAGTTGACCATCTTGATAGAAATAGCGCTCATAAATACCAGATGTCACGACCGATTGTTGCTGTATCTCTACGGTTAATAATGGTAATCCATCGTGATGAAATGGGTCTCTAATACCTACATGCCAAGTTTTGTGTGTAGCAGGACTGCCAATTGTAATGACATTACCCCCAAGATTGATAATGCCTGAAGTTACACCATTTTGAAGAAAAAATGCTTGTAATTCGTCGGCAAAATAACCTTTTGCAATTGCACCTAAATCGATTTCCATACCATGCTGTGCTAAAAAAATCTCATGTTTGGCATCGTTTAAGTATAAGTGATGTGGTTGAATGCGTCTTAGTCGTTGTTGAATTTCTGTGTTTGTGGGTAATTGAGCATCTTCAAAGCCAATTCGCCATAACTTGACGAGGGGACCAATTAAAATATTTAATTTTAGATTGGATGACATTGATGCTTGATGTGCTTTTTTAATAAGATGAAACAATTCAGGATGTACCTGAACTGGACGAATACCGGCTTGTTGATTGATTGCCATCAACTCTGATTGGGTATTGTTCGCGCTAAAACGTTGTTCCCAAGCTCTAATTTTGGCTTCAGCGAGATCGAATAAGTATTCTGCATCATCGTGATTGATAGATAGTTGTATGAGGGTTCCCATTGCCTTAATTTGCCGTTTGTTCAATAGACAGCCCTCCTTTTTAAATTGCTTCGAAACTTTGTCAACGTTCAATTATTATCATAGCATGCATACAATAATAAATGATTGATGTCATTAAAATGTCATAATAATATTATGCTATTATTTTTAATAATCATAATAAGTAATTCTTAATGTATTTTAATTGTTTAACTAGTGGATATGTCATGATTATAGTTGTGTTATAGGGGTATTTAGTAGATAAATAATAAGTTGTTTTATATTTGGCTTGCTTATTGGATTGGCCTTAACATAAACAACGGAAATGCAAGGAGTGTGAATGATGCGTAATCAAAATGACAAATTA
The DNA here is from genome assembly GCF_001812565.1 of Staphylococcus sp. HMSC059F04. Classification (NCBI taxonomy): domain Bacteria; kingdom Bacillati; phylum Bacillota; class Bacilli; order Caryophanales; family Staphylococcaceae; genus Staphylococcus; species Staphylococcus sp. HMSC059F04. Next base: position 180,186 of record NZ_KV809470.1, read on the forward strand.
AAATGGTCAAGTCTCATTATGGGAACCCTATTATTGATTACTGCTATTATTATTTTTAGTCATCCGGTTAAAAATTTTTATGCCTTAACGTGGCTAATTGGTGTATTTATTGTGATTAATGGTATATTAGGGCTCTTTTTCAGAAGAGCAGCCAAGGCGATGACTGGTAGTGGCACTTTAACAACGTTTATGGCGGTAATTGACATTATATTTGGTCTACTAGTCATGTTCAATGTTGGTGTAGGCTCAGCCTTTTTTATCTACATGTTTGCCGTTTGGTTTGTGATTAGCTCAGTCATTGGTTTAATGACATTGTCAGGACAAGGGCGATTTAAAGGACTATCAATTTTGATCAATATGCTTGGTTTGCTATTTGGTATTATTCTGCTGTTTAATCCAATGATGGGAATGGTCATTGTATCGATGATGATTGGCATAAGTTTTACCATCATAGGCGTAATGTATATCGTGGATGGATTGGCTTAAATTTAAATTATTTATAATAGTTGAACAGATTGTGATATAAACACTAGAAATTTAGCCAGTAAATGAGTTTACAAAAACTCATTTACTGGCTTCTTTATTCATAATACGTCGTATGATTGACTCGTATGCATAGAGCGCTATCTCTTCACCCCAACTTGCTTTGTTTGGCGAATTTCTTTTCGAAATTCTCTTTGTTGGGGGCCGGTCTTTGTCGAACACTGTATTCTCGGGGGTCTCGTTATATATATTACGTATTCATGTGTCGTTTTACGGCGAAGTTTTTTAAGAAATAAGCGCGGTAACATGATGCAACATCTGCTACTAATAAAACTTCGGTTTTTATGCGTTCAAATGATATTGTGGAAACTATACTTGATAAAAAGATTTTGGCGTTGCAATTTTAATCCGTTCTATTTATGTTCCACACTGTCTTTTCACTTGTTATGGATTGTAAATGAATAAAAGAAAATAATAGGCTATAATCGGTATAAAGACTTAGCGGAGGTACTGATATGACATATAATTTTGATGAAATCATTGATAGACGTTCAACCAATGCGATGAATGTTGAAGGCTATCTGCCATATTTATTTGGTAATGCAGATGTGTCAGATTTACAACATACTGATGACTTAATTCGCTTATGGATAGCGGACATGGATTTTGCGACACCTGACGTGGTACTGAATGCCATTCGTCGTCGTTTAGATCAAAAAATTTTAGGTTACACACAAGTATTCCATGTGGATTATTACAACGCATTTGTTAAATGGACGCAATCACGTTACGGCTATCACTTTCCGCAAGAGCAATTGGTATTTTCTCATGGAATCGTTGCCGGATTGATAGAGTTAGTAAGTTATATTTGTAACAATGATGATCATGCGCTTATTTTAACGCCAAGTTATGGTCCATTTAAAATGGCATGTGATGAGAATCAAGTTGAGGTACACTACTCACCACTTATCAACGAAGAGGAGTATTATCGCATTGATTTTGATGATGTAGAACGTCAAATTGTACAACATAATATTAAGCTATGTATTTTCTGCAATCCACATAATCCATCTGGACGTGTATGGTCACGTGAGGAATTAGAACGCTTCGGAAATATTATGAAAGCACATGATGTGTGGTTAATTTCTGATGAAATTCACTGCGATATAATGAGAAAAGGTATGCAACATTTACCATTTGCGACCGTTCTTCCTGACTATGATAAAGTTATTACAGCCATGTCACAAAGCAAAGCGTTTAACATAGCTGGGCTTATGTTTTCAAATCTAATTATTAGGCATAAAGGACTATTAAATACATGGAAACAACAACATTTTGGTAGTGAGAATCCATTGAGCATTGCAGCAACTCAAGCTGCTTATGAACAAGGTGAAGATTGGCTACAAGCTATGAATACTTATTTAGATGGCAACTTTGAATGGTTAAAACAATTTTTACAACAAGAGCTTCCAAATGCGAAATTTAAAATCCCAGAAGCAACATATTTGGCTTGGGTAGATTTGAGTGATTATATCACGCAGCAGCATATTTCTGAACCTATGGCGAAGTATTTTATTAAGCGGGCAGGCGTGATAATCGAAGGTCAAGAACAGTTTGTACATAATGCAGATGGTCATATCAGAATTAATTTAGCTGTGCCAAGAACAGTGTTACAGCAAGGATTAACTAAAATTAAAGCAGCACTTATGTCATAGTTGAAACCATCATTTTTCTAAGGTGCATCTCAAAAGTTGGACAATGATCTGACTGTTAGGGATGCACCTTATTTTAATTTGTGAAAGGCATATTTCTTATGATTATATCGAAAAGACATAAGCAAAGTTTAAATATCAATTAAGAAAAATTTAAGCTTAATAACATCAAAATTGTGATATATTGCACATTAGAAGGAATAAGTATGAATTACAGTCATAGTGTAAGTTGGATAGTTAAATAAGATTAAACAGATTTTAAATTGATTAAAAAATTGGTACTGTTGTTTGCGTCATTAAATGCATTATTTAAATACTATGATGTTTATTATCCTACTGTTAAGCAGCTACTTAACCCATATGAGCTAGCGAGTTAAATGCGCTGATGATACAATTGAAAATCCTTTAGTAAAGAATGTTTATAGCTTAGAAGTTGAAGAAAAGTTGAGTTTAAATGATGCGAAAATGTTTTTTGGGTTGAATAACAAGAAAGAGAAAGGTTGATGATGTTGGGAACATTTATGGAAATATTAAAAATAATAACACCTGTGCTATTAGCTTCTGCTGTTATTGCTACACAATATTTATTATCACGTACAGGGAAAAAACGATTTGGATTAATTATTCCAATTATTACCTTGGCAGTAATTGTTTATATGCATATTACAGGGATTTTAGGATTGAAATTAATTGGGACCATCCTTTTAACAATTATTGCAGAGCTTTTTTTATTAGGGCAATGGGTAAGTGCTCAAGAAGATCGTAAGAAAAAACACGCTGAAAAATGAAAGTAAGGATTTAAAGTTATAGAAGATATAACAATGTTAAGTTGAATTTTGACGTTGCTAAAAAAGATTGGAGATACATATTTAAATCATGCCGGGGCTGGACTACGAATTCATAATGAATTTTATCCTGCTCCTTTTTTAATGCAATTATTTTGATGTTATAGAAAACATAGATGAGGCATTAAACTAAGTGTTAAACGCTGAAAAGGAACCGGCAGTATTTTGCTTCTTTGAAATGCATTTGTGTATGTGTCTGGGATTAAAAAAGTGTATAAAAAATTGACTAAGCAAGGTTGCTATTTCTCAAATTGGCAATTATGAATTGCGATACTTAATTAAGGTCCACTTGTTTTATTTTTAAATTAACAATAACTTAAAATATATATTTATTTGAATATTCAAAAACGCGGGCGTAAAATGGTGGTGAAGAAATAAGAAAACGCTTGCAAAAATCTTCTTATTTCTAGAAACACTAGTCATTGTATATTAAGTCATAAAACATTGTGAACAAAAGGGGGGACATTCATGACAGAAAAGTATGATGTGATTATTATTGGTGCCGGTCCAGGTGGTTATGTGTCAGCAATTCGTGCGGCCCAATTAGGTAAGACAGTAGCTATCATAGAAAAGAATAATGCTGGTGGTACATGCCTTAATGTTGGGTGTATTCCATCCAAGACCTTATTAGAGCATGGTAAGAAAGTGCATGACATTCAAAGTGCAGATGAATGGGGTATTCACACATCAAACTTGACGATTGATGCTGCGCAATTAACTTCACGTAAAGTACAAGTTGTACAAACATTAACAAGTGGTGTGACCCATTTATTGAAGAAAAATAAGGTTAGTTATTATAAGGGAGAAGCCAAAATCAATTCTGATCTTACAGTTACAGTAAATGATGAAACATTGTCATCACAAGATGTTGTATTAGCAACAGGCAGTCGACCATTTGTACCACCTATTCCAGGTTTAGAAAACGTTGATTATGAAACGACAGATACGTTTTTTGATATGGAAGCGTTACCTAAATCATTAGTAGTCATAGGTGGTGGCGTCATTGCTACAGAATTGGCATCATCCATGGCAGATTTAGGTGTCAAAGTAACCATTGTAGAAGTAGCAGATGATATATTGCTTACTGAAATTGATGAAGTGAGAGCGCTGTTGAGAGAACATTTAGAGTCACAAGGGATTGAAATTATTACATCTGCAGATATTGAAAAGGTAGAGAAAAAGTCATTGCATTTAAAAGGACAAGATAAGATTTCTTTTGATCGTTTGTTAGTAGCAACAGGGCGTCAACCAAACATCGAAATTGTAAATGATTTGGAGTTGAGTCGTGACGGTAAGTACCTACAAGTTGATGTGCACTATCAAACATCAAAAGCACATCTTTATGCAATCGGAGATTTAACATCTGGTTATCAATTAGCGCATGCCGCAAGTGCTCATGGTATACATGTAGCTGAACATTTAGCTGGAATGCAGCCCAAAACAATTAAACAAGAAGATATTACTCGCTGTATTTATACACGTCTCGAGGCTGCATCGGTAGGATTATCAGCTGAACAAGCTGAAGCGCTAGGTTACGAAGTGAAAGTGACGACATCTGGTTTTCAAGGAAATGCTAAAGCCATAATTAAAGGTGAAGGCCAAGGATTTGTACAGTTGGTAATAGATGAAAAATATAAAGAAATACTAGGTGCATTTATAGTAGGACCACATGCTACCGATTTAATTGGGGAATTACTAGGTGTTAAAGCATCTGAGGGAACGATTGCTGAGCTGAGTGAAATTATTCAACCCCATCCGGCATTGTTGGAAGCGATTGGAGAAGGTGCAGATGCTTATTATAATCAGGCGATTCATATGTGAGATATGCCATGATGTTTAGTTAAAGCAACGACGATGACTAAATGGACTTAGCAAACCACTATCAAGAGGATATGAGGAGGAATGAGTTATGGAAAAAGAACAAGCACGTTGGATTTATAAGACAATGAATGAAATTCGCTATTTTGAAGAAAAAGTGCACAAAATTTTCAGTGATGGTAAAATTCCTGGTTTTGTCCATTTATATGTTGGAGAGGAAGCAGTTGCAACTGGTGTCATGTCACAACTTGAAGATGATGATTACATCACGAGTACCCATCGTGGTCATGGCCATGCCATCGCGAAAGGCTGTGATTTGAATGGCATGATGGCAGAAATTATGGGTAAAAAAACAGGATTAGGTCATGGTAAGGGTGGTTCTATGCACGTAGCCGAAATTGATAAAGGTATGTTAGGTGCTAATGGAATTGTAAGTGGCGGTTTTGGTTTAGCAATCGGAGCAGGTATTTCTATTCGCAACCAGCAGAAAGAAAATGTGGCTGTATGTTTCTTTGGTGATGGCGCTGCAAACGAAGGCAATTTCCACGAAGGACTTAATTTTGCGTCTATTTTAAATTTACCGGTTATCTTTGTTTGTGAGAACAACCAATTTGGTGAAGGTACAACGCATGATTATGCCAGTGCGTCAGAGACAATTGCTGAACGCGCTTCTGCATATAACATGCCAGGTGTACGTGTGGATGGTATGGATGTCATGGCAGTCTTAGAAGCGACAGAAGAAGCGGTTGCGCGTGCTAAAAAAGGTGAAGGACCGACCCTAATTGAATGTGATACTTATCGGAAATATGGTCACTTTGAAGGTGACGAACAAAAGGTTAAATCACCAGATGATCGCAATGCTGATAAAAATGCAACCGAAGAATTTAGAAAGCAAGCGATTGAAGAAGGTTGGTTAACTGAAGACGAAGCTGACGACATTGAAAAAGCTGCAGAACAAGCAGTTGAAGATGCCGTGAAATATGCTGATGACAGTGATTTACCAGATGTCGAATCATTATATAAAGATGTATTTGCCTAAAAGGAGGATATCATTATGACTGAAACGCGAAAGCTAACATTTATGGGTGCAATTAACGAAGCGATTGATCAATCAATGGAACAAGATGAAAATGTCATTCTCATTGGTACCGATGTCTCTGGTGGTGCAGGCGTTAAGCACATTAAAGACGATGATACTTTTGGCGGCGTATTTGGAGTGACAAAGGGATTAGCGAAAAAATATAGCCGTAATCGTGTCATTGATACACCGATTGCAGAACACATTACATTAAGTGCAGGAGTGGGGGCAGCAGCTACAGGCTTGCGTCCGATTGCAGAACTTATGTTTAATGATTTTCTAGGATTTGGATTAGACCCTATTTTAAACCAAGGCGCAAAAATGAGATACATGTTTGGCGGTAAGGCTAAAATTCCACTTGTCGTGCGAACAGTTCATGGGGCTGGTGCAGGTGCAGCGGCACAACATTCTCAATCCCTTTATAACGTGTTTGCTGCGATACCAGGTGTAAAAGTAGTTGTTCCGTCAAACCCATATGATGCCAAAGGATTATTAATGGCGGCGGTACAAGATGACAATTTAGTCGTATTTTCAGAAGATAAAACATTACTTGGACAAAAAGGAAATGTGCCAGAGGAACCTTATACCGTTGATATAGGTAAAGCACGTGTTGTCCGTGAAGGGGAAGATTTATCCATTGTGGCAATTGGTAAAATGGTTGCTGTAGCCGAAGAAACCGCAGATCGTTTAAAAGACGACAATATTTACGTTGAAGTGATAGATTTACGCACTGTCTCACCATGGGATGAAGAAACTGTATTAACATCTGTTAAAAAGACCGGACGTTTAATTGTGATTGATGAATCTAACCCACAATGTAATGTTGCAGGAGATATTGCTTCGGTTATGGGCGACCGTGCTTTTGATTATTTAGATGGCCCAATTAAAAAAGTAACGGCGCCAGATACTCCTGTACCATTCGCAGCAAACTTAGAACAAGCATATATTCCAAATGCAGATAAAGTATTAGATATTGCAGCAGAATTAGTTGATGACTTAAGAAAAGTTAAATCATAAATGAGGGGGTGACATAAATGAGTCAAAATATCATTATGCCAAAGCTAGGTATGACAATGACAGAAGGTACTGTAGAAGAATGGTTTGTCGCTGAAGGTGATGATGTCAACGAAGGTGATAGTATAGCAACCATTAGCTCAGAAAAATTAACCCAAGATATTGAAGCGCCAGCGACAGGAACATTGCTAAAAATCGAGGTTCAAGCAGGAGAAGATGCTAAAGTTAAAGGTGTTCTTGGAATCATTGGTGATGCAGACGAAGCTACAGATAATAGCTCAAGTTCAACTGAGTCAACAAATGAAACTGCAGATACATCAGAACATGATCAGCATGAGACGTCAACGGAGACAGCAAAAGACGATGCTCAATCTTATTCAACAGAAAAATCAACTGCAGATGTGGAAAAATCACCACAACACACGCGTATCTTTATTTCACCACTTGCACGCAATATGGCTGAAGACAAAGCGTTAGATATTAATCGCATAAAAGGCACAGGTGGAAATGCACGTATTACCAAATTAGACATTCAACGCGTAGAAGCTCAAGGTTATGATTACGATGACAGTAAAGCTACTGAAACATCAGTCCAAACAAGTAAAAACGTTGATGTTACTAATATTGGAGAAGGATTAAATCCAATGCGTAAGCGCATCGCACAAAATATGCGTGAAAGTTTAGCTAACACAGCCCAATTAACATTACATCGCAAAGTAGATGCCGATCGTCTACTTGATTTTAAAGACAAATTAACCGTTGAATTAAATCAAGCAGATAAAGATGTGAAATTAACTGTAACTGCACTCTTAGCTAAAGCAGTTGTACTTGCCTTAAAAGACTATGGCGCAATGAATGCACGCTATGACAATGGTGAGCTATTGGAATATGAGGATGTTCATTTAGGTATTGCAACATCATTAGAAGAAGGGCTAATGGTACCTGTTATTAATGAAGCTGATACGAAAAGCATTGGTGCACTCGCTGAAGAAATTAAAAAAACATCTCAAGCCGTACGTGATGGTCACACAGATGATGTTCAATTGAGTGGTGCAACATTCACCATCACGAATATGGGTACAAGTGGTATTGAATACTTTACCCCTATTCTTAATCTAGGAGAAACAGGGATTTTAGGTGTTGGTGCATTGATGAAAGAAGTCACATTAGATGGTGATAGTTTGAGACAAGTGTCACGTATTCCTTTAAGTTTAACTTTCGATCATCAAATATTAGATGGCGCAGGCGCTGCAGAGTTCTTAAAAGTATTAGCAAAATATATCGAAAATCCATATTTACTTATTTTATAATAGGACAGCACACCCTCAATGCATTGGTTAAATGGATTGAGGGTGTTTTTTTGGAAAATTACTATCTTTTATTGTAAGATAGTTGACAAAATGAATTTGATGTACTATCTTATATTACAAGATAGTTGATAAAAAGGTGATAGATATGTCTGTTTCGAATCAAATGATGAAGGGGCTTTTAGATGGTGCAATTTTAGGCTTAATTGCAAAAGGTGAAACGTACGGTTACGAAATTTTAGAAAAATTGAAAGAAAATCAATTTCCAGAAATTAGTGATGGGAGTATTTATCCAGTTTTACTACGTCTAAGCAAAAAGGGTTATGTGCATACCACAACACGTAAATCCGATAATGGCGGCCCTAAACGCAAATATTATACAATTTCTGACAGTGGTTTAGACGAATTAACACGTTTTAAAGAAAAATGGCAATATTTAAATATTGGAATGACAAATTTATTCGGGAGTGAAATAAATGTTAAGTAAACAGTCAGAGGAATTTTTAACTAAACTTAGAGTAGAATTGTTATTTAGAGGTAAAAGTGAAGAACAAATTGATGAAATAGATGAAGAATTAAGAGATCATTTAACGATATGTGAACAGCAAGGTAAAGATGTGAGCGATATTATTGACACGCCAGTACAAGATTATGCCAATCGCTTTGCACGGCATATGCCGTTTGCTAATCAATTGGCTAAGTATATGACTTACTTTATTCTCTTTATGATTGCCGTATTTACTATCCCAGATTTATTTACTAAATCATTTACATTAAGTGTCGGTTATATTTTAAATATTTTCTTTATCTTCTTTATCAATGTCATTGTAGGATTGTATGTAATTAAAATGCTTATTTTAAAATTTGGAGATAAGAAGAGGCTTTATGTTTTAGCCTTTTTGACTGGTTTTCCTATATTTGGCTTAATGGTATTAAGTACGTATTTAACAGAAAAATTTCCGATTTATAACATCGTGACATTGAATCAACAGCAAAGTATTATTTTAGGGATAGTCTTACTTATTGCAGTTATGTTAGCGTGTATTTTACTAAAGCAAAAAGTGTATGCACTGATTATTTTAGCACTTTGTATGCCTAATATTGTTGCGTGTTTGTTTGCTAAAGACAACTCACAATATATCTATATTTCTGTGATAGGCTTAGTTATATTGACTTTCGTATTTATCGCCTTTAACATCTATCAGTTTTGGAAAGAAAGCCGTACTAATAAATCGAAATAAATTGAAATATAAAAAACAGAGTCATGATACTTAAAAGTTAAGTATTGCATGGCTCTGATTTTATTTGGATGATGTCTGAACAACATCTATTATAATAAGACTCAAAACTTACTATAAAATCGCTACACTATTATTATACATAATATTATGGGATTATAGTGGTGTTTTAGCAATAAATATGAGTAATTTTATAAGAATTAATAGACAATTTACAAAAAGTGTCGCCTAATTTCTAATTATTTTAGTTGTGTAGTTTATTTTTCTTCTGCAATTGTGACTTGACGAATAAAAATTGAGAATATAATGCACAATCTATACAATAAAATTGTACGAAAATAGTTGTAAATTTAACACTTTCAAATATAATTATATCAACTATTCAATAATCGTTATTTTGGACGTGCACAAGCGGTTTACTGCGATATAATCAAAACATAGCAACTTTCGAGTTGCTAAATTTAACACAAGTGAAGAATTTGTGTATGAAGCTATAGTCAAAAAGTTGAAATCACTGAGGTTCCAACGACACATCGATCGATGCTCTGCAGAGTATAACGCGCTACAAAATTAGTTGGATTTGTAGCGCGTTATTCAATTTGTAATAATAAAGAAAACTTATTTACTTCGCAAGATTTCAGACATTAATTGTATATAAAGGCCACTCGCTTTGTAGCCAATTAAGATGTCTTCCGTTTGAATTTTCGAAATGTGAGGTAAACCTCGAATTTTACATACCTTTTGATGATAATCTTCAAAAGAAACAGACGTTTTAGATTGAAATAACTCATAGAAATAACGATCAAGTTCACGCGTTTCATTCACAGTATAGCCGTATCGCAATAGCATTAAGTCACGAGTTTTTAAGTCAGGTGCTAATGTTTCTCGTAACATATCGATAGATTGTTTTATTAACAATAATTCATGATCTAATGCTTCTTGATTCAAACTGTTCAACTCCTTATTACTAAGAATAACCCTAACGTATCATAGCTTAATAAGATATGAAAGTAATGAAGGACAGGGGCCCCAGCAAAGAGAATTTCGAGAAGAAATTCACCAGGCAAAGCAAGTTGGGGTAGGGCCGCAACAGAGAGAATTTCGAGAAGAAATTCACCAGGCAACACAAGTTGGGGTGGGGCCCCAACAGAGAGGCTTTCGAAAAGAAAGCCAACGGACAACGCAAGTTGGGGTGCTGAATACATATAATAAAAAATATAAAATGAGATATGCTAGAATGTTACTAATAATAGCATCATAGGTTATGTCAATAAGACATCTACGTATATATAAAGATTAAAACATGGAATAAAATTACTGGAGGCAAGAACATGCTAGCAATTTTGAAAAGCACGGTTAAATTCATGCTCAAGTTTCTTGATTTTGAAAAGAAATGGGACTACTATTTTATGTTCTTTTTGAATTCAATTGTTATCATTGGTATTTTTTGCTTTCCATTAGCTATAGAAATAAAAATACTGCTAAATTTAAAGAATGATTTTTTGGAAATTATGCTAATTGCTATCGTATGTGCATTGATATTATCAAATATAATGGTATGGATCGTATTAATACAGACATGCTTAAACTTTTTTATAATTTACAGGGATTTGCAAGGTAGATGGTTTATCAAGAGAGGTTTAAATAGAAAATTTTATGAAAACACATTAAGGTTAGATACAGTAGAAGATATAAATAAGGAACTTGCTTCAAAAAATGTAGATTATCCATTACGAGCACTTTATAAATGTATTCATTATAGATACTATGATTTTGAAGGGAATATGTACGAAGAAATTGCATGTATATTTAGCAAACTTCATATGATACGAATGCATCTTTTTTCCCATCCGCATAAGAAGAAAAAGCTGGGTCTGCTTATATTAACCTTTATGATGAGCATAATGGTATGTATTTCATATATTACAGGTGGAAGTCCAATATTTTTAAATCGTATTATACCATATGCACAGTGTGTTTATTGCTTGATTAGTACAGGTATTCTAGCATTTATCAATGATGATCTTATAACAGAAAATAATAGGGCGAAAATTTTGGTAATACGGTATTTTCAACAACGAAATAATAATAAACGAAATTTTTAATAGAGGGCGGGACTAAGAATGCATTATGAATTCTGTCCCGCTCTCGTCGTAAGAAGCACAAAGATGATTTTTAATGTCAAACCATCTTTGTGCTATTATTTTGTGTTGAGACCTATATAAATATTACTAGATCCTTCATTGCTTTCCGTTTTGTTCCAGGCTACAATAAGTATTTGAAAACGGTTGCTCATTAAACAACAACGAATCCTGAGATAGAGAGTAGGGTGAATGATGATTGATCGACAATTGAAATTAGTACAGTTATTTTTAAATAATCAATCGAGTTATTTAACGTCAGATGAGATTGCAACGTATTTAAATGTATCGAATCGGACGGCACGAAATGATATTAAAATTGTAAATATGTCACTGTTAGCAGAACTGATTATAAGTGTAAAGGCTAAAGGATATACGCTTAATACGGCGCGTTACACGATTGAAGATATCGAAGCGGCTCTTCAAAGATTTTCTTTGCAGGATAGTAACCATCTAGTGCAGCTGGGTTATCGATTGTTGATGCATCATACCATCGTAACTCTGACAGATTTGGAACAACAATTTTGTTTCACAAAGCGTGAATTATTGGATTATTTAGAGCGTTTGCGCATGTGGTGTGACAAGTTTGAAGTAGATATACATATTAAAAAAAGAAAAGGTATTATTGTAGAAGGTAGTGAAACTGCAATAAATAATGCAATTTTACATTTGAATCAGTTAGCAACACAGCATGTACGTGTGGAAGATTTGATTCTGAATGAACTACCCGAAGCACATGTTTGTACAATACGTCAGATTTTTAAAACTAATTTACAAGCGGAGCAACTATCTACATCCGACATACAAATAGAACAATTGATGATCCATCTTATTTTAATTATGAAAAGACATCAGTCGAATGCACAGTCTTGGCATTTAAATGAAGAAGCCTTAGTGATTTCACGAGGAATTATTGAAGAAATTAATCATCGTTTAGGTTATGACTTAAATGATGATACAAGCCAACTATTCTCTTTTTTCATCGGTTATCATTTTAATAAGTTTGAGCTAACGTTCGAAAAACTATTTATTGATAGTTATATTCAACAATTAATTTTAAAAATGGAAGCAAAGATGCATATTCCATTTAGTCAAGATGTTATTTTAAAAGACAATCTAACAGAACATTTTAGTCGTACGTATTTGAGGATTATAAAAGAAGTGTATATGAATAATCCATTGACGAGTGAAATCAAAACGCTCTACCCATATGTCTTTAATGTATTATTTGACATTGTTCAAACACTGTCGCAAAGAGCGGATATTACGCTGAGTGAAGATGAAATTGCCTTTTTAACCATTCATTTTCAAGCATCCATTGATCGAAATGAAGTGACGCGTGTTCATATGGTTATTTGTTGCTACTATGGCTTAGGTATTTCTCAACTATTAGAAACGAAATTAACAACATTAAATCGACATATTAAAGTGCAAGATACGCTTCAGTATGATGATTTGGCTACTTATTCATTTGAAGGTGTGGATGTTTTAGTGATGACACATGATATAGATGTTGAGGTACCATCATATGTTGATGTCATAAAGATATCTCCATTATTATCAGAGAAGGATCAACATCAAATTCAATCATTGGTTAAGCAAAAGCTTAATCCAACCATAACCTCCCATGATATGAGTTCAATTCCTATTAAAGTGATTACAGCTAAGTCATATCAAAGTTTGCCTGAGTTATTTGATCGTGCACATGATATTTTAATGGCATGTCATGCAGTGCAAGAGGATTACATTCATACAGCATTATTACGTGAGAAAGCATCATCCACCTATATTGGACATGGTGTAACCATGCCGCATGGAGATCCAGACAAGGTGCTAAAGTCACATGTTCTAATTTTTAAACATAGTGAGGGTTTTTATTGGCAAGAACATGAGGTCAAGTTAGTCTTTTTCTTAGCCATTACACCTCAAGATATACACATGAATAAGCAACTGATGCACGTGCTAGCTCAATTAGATGATTCAGCTGTAGAACACTTGAGTCGCTTAGACGAAGTTGCATTTAAACAAGAAATTTTCGGATTAATACAAGGATAATTGCCGGTACTAGTGGCAATTATCTTTTTTAATGCCTTAATGTTATCGCTTACAATTTAAGTTGAGGAGCGTGATTGAAATGAAAATATTAGCGATTACATCTTGCCCGAATGGAATTGCTCATACATATATGGCTCAAGAAAAATTAGAACAAGCAGCTAAAAAGATGGGTGTTGATATTAAAGTTGAAACACAGGGCGGCGTGGGAGCAGAAAATGTGTTAACTGCCAAGGAGATACGTGAGGCAGATGGCATTATTATTGCAGCCGATAGACAAGTTGATTTGGCTCGGTTTCATGGTAAACGATTAATTAATGAAAATGTGCGCGAAGGCATTCATCATCCACAAGCATTAATTCAACGTATCATTGATCATGACGCTAAAATTTATCATCATCACGGTGAAACAAACGAACATGATGTGGTAGATGATGAAAATAAAAAAAGTGGCGTGCAAATGGTCTATCAACATCTAATGAATGGTGTGTCATTTATGGTGCCATTTATAGTTGTAGGTGGATTGCTGATAGCGATTGCTTTGACGTTAGGCGGAGAAACATCATCTAAAGGGCTAGTGGTGCATGATGGTACATTTTGGAAATCAATTGAAAATATAGGAAAATTATCATTTGGATTTATGGTACCGATTTTAGCTGGATATATTGCATATAGTATCGCAGATAAACCAGGTTTAGTACCCGGGATGATTGGTGGTGCTATCGCAGCGGATGGTAGTTTCTATGGTAGTGCTGCAGGTGCCGGTTTTCTTGGTGGCATTGTTGCAGGGTTTATTGCTGGTTATGTTGCTAAATGGATTAAACAGGTTAAAGTTCCAAAAGCGATGGCACCAATTATGCCAATTATTATTATTCCGATATTAGCTTCATTGGTTGTCGGTTTAATTTTTATTTTTGTTATCGGAGGGCCAATCTCGAGTATTTTTAGTGTGTTAACCACTTGGCTAAAAGGTATGCAAGGTACAAATATCATTATCTTAGCACTAGTCATTGGTGCAATGATTGCCTTTGATATGGGTGGCCCAGTTAATAAAGTAGCTTTTCTTTTCGGTTCGGCTTTGATCGCTGAAGGCAATTATACGGTTATGGGAATGGTCGCAGTTTCTGTGTGTACACCGCCGATAGGTTTAGGTCTAGCTACATTTTTCCAAAAACATAAATTTAATCAATCAGAACAAGAAATGGGTAAAGCGTCATTTACAATGGGATTATTTGGTATTACTGAGGGTGCAATTCCATTTGCAGCACAAGATCCATTGCGTATTATCCCAGCCAATATGTTTGGCGCAATGGTGGCAGCAGTGATTGCAGCTTTAGGTGGTGTGGGTGACCGTGTCGCGCACGGTGGTCCGATTGTAGCAGTACTTGGAGGTATCGACCATATTGTTTGGTTCTTTATAGCAGTCATTGTTGGTAGTATCGTGACAACGCTGACTGTATTATTGTTAAAACGTAAAACGCCTGCCATTAATGTTGATGAAATACAGGCAAAAACAACGTTAGCCACAGAAGTTACTACGCCTCCACAATCGTCAGTAAATGAAAATCTTGACAATAAAAATACTGCTGAACAACAAGTCTTTCATCAAGAGTTGATTGAACGTGTCCAAACACCTATGACGCGTGATGAAGCAATAGATTGCCTTATTCAGCAATTGGATAAACATGGCTATATTAATGATTGTTTAACTTTAAAAGATGCTATTGTAGCGCGGGAAGCCGAAGCGACAACTGCAATAGGAATGAACGTGGCGATTCCACATGCCAAGTCAGCTGCAGTTAAAGAACCTGTTGTGGCAGTATTACAGCATCAAACAGGTGTAAAGTGGGATAGTCTAGATGGTTCATTACCACAAATTATTTTCTTAATAGCTGTGCCAAATCATAGTAATGATACACATTTGAAGTTGTTACAACGTTTATCAAGAGCCTTAATGGACGATGCTACACGTAAACAATTTATTGAAGCAGCATCAACAGCAGATATATATCACATGTTACAACAACTATAAAGGAGGCGTCAGGACATGGTGTTATTTTTACAACCAGTTTTTCAAGAACGCATTTGGGGAGGTCGTGCCTTACAACAACAATTTAATTATGATATTCCAAGTCATACTACTGGTGAATGTTGGGCGATTTCAGCACATCCAAATGGTCCGAACATTATTGAAAACGGACCGCATAAAGGAAAGACTTTGACGCAAGTATGGGATGAAGATCGCGCATTATTTGGAGAAGATCAACGCAGCCAATTTCCACTGTTAACAAAGATTTTGGATGCTAATGATAAATTATCTGTGCAAGTTCATCCGGATGATGCCTACGCTTTAGCACACGAAGGCGAGTATGGCAAGACAGAGTGTTGGTATATTATCAGTGCTAAGGAAGGTGCAGAAATTATTTATGGTGTTCATGCAGATAATCAAATTGAGTTAGCCCAGAAGATTGATGCACGAGACTTTGACACGTTATTTAAACACGTTCCGGTTAAAGCAGGTGATTTTTTCTATGTGCCGGCTGGAACTGTACATGCCATTGGGGCCGGAATAACGATTCTAGAAACACAACAATCTTCAGACACGACCTATCGTATTTATGATTATGATCGCAAAGATAAAAATGGACAACTACGTGCACTGCATTTGGAACAGAGTAAGGCGGTTATTGATCTTGAAACGAAAAATCCTAATACGGTGCCGATACATAGTATCAAGCACGGCCAGTCAATGACACAGTTTGTGTCAAACGCATTCTTTACAGTAGATAAATGGGAAATTGATGGCACGTTACCATATGAGAAACCACATGTTTATTGTCTAGTATCTGTGATAGATGGACAAGGTATTGTAGCTATAGATGGAGAACAATGGCCAATTAACAAAGGCAGTCATTTTATTATCACAGCTGATGATTATGACGTTGAATTTGATGGACAACTCACGTTAATCGTTAGTCATCCATAAAAGGAGCGGGACAGAATTCATTATGAATTCGTAGTC
>NZ_KV809470.1:196995-225261 GCF_001812565.1 Staphylococcus sp. HMSC059F04
CGGGACAGAATTCATTATGAATTCGTAGTCCCGCCCTGGTAAGGTTGACTAGGATTGAAAATATCTTGGTATAAGCATATGTTCAATTCAGTCAACTACTGCCAATATAGAGTTCATAGCCTAAAACATAATGATGGCCCAGATTCGATTTCCTATGATTAGTGTCGATGATAACGTGGGAATAATAATTCATTAGTGAAATAAAGTTGTGAATCAATGGTTTGTACGATTTTATCGTTTTCGTGTAACCATAGTTGTAAATCATTGTAATAATCGGAGCTCATTGATAAATCATTAGTAAAACAATGGGCTGTAGCTTGTATGGTTTGTTGGTTTAATGCATCATATACATCAGTTTGCGTATAAGCACAATAAATTGCAATCGCTTCATCCAAATGTTGATGAATATAATCTATAGCTTTTTTAATGACAGTGATAAAACGTGATAATTTATCATGCTGTATTTTGAGGTGTTGTGGAGAGGTAATCAATATTAATTGACAAAAATCTGGAACATTATAATCTTTAAGAGCGAAGAAATCGACATTTAAGCCACGTAATTTTGCTTCGATTATTTCGAAATTTTCAAAGATTAACGTTGCTGCGTCTGCTTTGTCCTTCTCTAATGCATCTGTATGATAAAAGCTATTGTTCACAGGAATCAAATCACCTTCCTGATATGTAGCACCATCGGCTTCAATCATTGTTTTAACAATTGCAATACCACCGGAGCCTGGTGCCCCAGGATAGGTTAAGCGTTTTCCAATAAGGTCACGTGGACGAGTTATTGCTTTATCTTTGTTGAACATGACACCACCGTTAGTGTGCAAGAATCGTGCGAAGCCAACAACGTCTTTAGCGTTAGCACGATCTTCAACTAAGTGAATAGGTTCTGTTATCGCTATATCCATTTTGTTGTTTTCAATTTCAGATAGTGCATCGAAATGCGCTTCTGGCTCAATCATATGTACGTCAAGTTGTGCATCTGCAAACCAGCCTTTTTCAATGCCAATGATCAGCGGCATATGATCTGGATTTAAAAACCATTCTAAACCAACTGTTAGTGTATCCATTATCTTTTCTCCTCCTATTAAAATAAGCATTCACGTAGCAAAAGTGAATGCTTGTGTTTAACAAGAAAAAGATTGATGTCAAAAGGACTACGCATCAATGACGCACAAGGTTCACTTTCCTACGCTGGTACTAACCATCAGGTTCAAGGGTTGAAACAAAGTTTCTCTCAGCAGCGATTACTGCACCCCTAGTGATTATTTACATATACAACATAACATAACAACATAAGTAAATAAAATTGGTATATCATAATTGAATGATGCATTGATATGACCTATTCTAAAAGTGAACATATTT
Source organism: Staphylococcus sp. HMSC059F04 (assembly GCF_001812565.1). Lineage (NCBI taxonomy): Bacteria > Bacillati > Bacillota > Bacilli > Caryophanales > Staphylococcaceae > Staphylococcus > Staphylococcus sp. HMSC059F04. The sequence goes on from NZ_KV809470.1 coordinate 198,367, forward strand.
ATAAATATTTTAATGTTAAGAGGGTTAAAATGTTAATAAGCAATGATTACTTGTATTATTTAACTATTATCATCGAGGTGTTCATTCTTGTAATAATACTTTGGGCGTATTTGCGTCTGAGTCGACAATGGCAATCTAAGCAGCGACGTATTTTAGTGATTAGCTACCAACTTGGTTTAATGGCAGTATTTTTAATTGAATTATTAGATGCGCTACTACCAGAGAATATATTTGGAAATGTTGTATTTGATGATTTATGGGGTTTTTCTACTATGATTGGATTGATTGAACTTAAGCGCCAACATTTCACCAAAGTATGGTGGCTTATGCCGACAACATTTTTGAGTGCTGTATTATTCATTATCTTTATACTATTAGGACCATTAGATTACTGAACATAGGAAACGAGAGCGGATAAGCATATTTAACTATTGAACAATGCTAAAGATTCACTAATTTGTGAAATAAAGTTAATAGTTAATATGTTTATTTTTGTTTTTGTGAAGATACTGCTAGAGAAAATGAGAAAACACTTAATCTCACGAATCTTATTTAAAAGTTGTAAAGTTTGAATAAAGTAAAACGATAAGTACACATTAATTCAATCGTAAAAAACGATAACATGGAGCGTTATTTAGTACAGACTATATTATTTTATCATTTATATATATTATAATAAATTTTGTTTATTTTAGTAGCTGAAATGATGATTATTCTTTATCTTGAGTATGTTTAAAACTTGGTTTTTCGTGTTTTGAGTCATTTGAAGCATGTTGGTTTTGTCGTTTAATTTGTTTGCGCTGACTTAATGAGAGAAATATTTCCATAATTCCCAGTGCAATTGCAAAGATAGATACAATATCAATACCATTAAATAAACGCACAATCCCAACGATAATTAACATAAGCCCTAGAACGAATGAGAAATTAAAGATGTTTTTCATTTATATCACCTCTTTATCAATATTGTAACTTACGATACAAGATTTTCGAATGATAGTTTTTTAAATTATCATACACCGTGTTTTTATACGAATTTTTAAACGAAAAGAATATCCATACGACTATAAGTTTCTTATGTGGAAACTTTATTTCCTTGATATTGTCATATTAGAAATACAATTTAGTTCAACTGCTAGATACAATAAATGTAAGGAGTTGTTTAATATGATTAAAATTAATAAGGTTATAAAAGCGCAGCGGACTAAACTAGGATTAACGCAAGATAAATTGGCTGCATATTTAGATATCACAAAGCCAACTATTTCAAAATGGGAAAATGGTAGTTTAATGCCTGATATTCAGTTGTTACCAAAGCTTGCAAAATTATTTAATATGAGTGTGGACGAATTATTGGATTATCAAGATGTATTAACGAAAGAAGACGCCACTCATCTATGTCAACACTTGTCTAAACAATTGACTAATCATTCGTATGGGACATTTTTAACTGCAGTGAGAGAGAGTTGTCATAATAACAATAATGAGTATTCATTTTTATTGTCAATCATTGCGTTGCTGATGAATCATATTTATTATGCTGAAAATGAGGAACAACGTCTAGATACGATTCAATTTGCACAAACATTATGCGATATAGTTGAAGAAAAATCCGATTCTGATGAACTGATAAAATATGCTAAATGTTATCGTTTAGCATTTCAGCTATATTCTGCAGACTATGGCGCCATTATCGACACTGTTCCTGATTGTTCAATTAAAGAGGGAACAGCGTTCTTTTTAGCAGATGCTTATGCACAACAAGGGAACTTAGCGAAGGCTTCAAGGGTGATTCAAGTGGATATGTATCAATCACTAATGTTAATGTCTCAACAGTTACAGTTGATATTGGTTCGTGATTTATACGAAGAAATCAGTGATATCGAACAGCGTTTTAAAGCATTGCAGCAGGGATTTAATACCAATCAATTATTTCCATATATCAATATTGGTATTAATTTGTCGCTGGCTATGTATTACTATCAACAAACTGAGTATGAGCAAGCTTTAGAATATTTAGAAGACTACTGTCAGTGCTATGAACGAGTTGTGCGAAATTGCAATTATCAGCAAGATCATTTTTTTAATGATATTGATATGTTTTTAGTAAAAATGCCGTTTGGTAAGCGATTAAATATACAAAATGATAGAGTGACACGTGACTTTTATAGAGTCGTAGCTGACGAACAACGATTTGCAGAATTGTGGCATAATCCACAATTTCAACACATTGTGAAGCGTTTAGACTTTATATATCGCCAGGGGACTGAATAAAATGAAGAAATGGTATGTGACAATACTTTTATTATGGATTAGTTTACTTTCAGGATGCAATTACAGTGATACACACCAAAGGACAGGTTTGGTGTATCAACTTGTTGTTGGACCTATGGATGGGTTGCTACATTATTTGGGTTTACATCTGAATCATAATTATGGATTGGCTATTGTTATTATTGTGTGCCTAGTAAGATTAATATTAATGCCACTCATGTTGCATAACCAAAAACAAATGGCAATAACCAGTATGAAAATGAAAGAATTACAACCCAAAATTGAACCGATACAACAAAAAATGAAAGCAGCAGCAACTCAGCAACTAAAAAATGAGGCATATCAAGAGTTGCAGCATTTATATCAACAACATCAACTTAATCCTTTAACAACCATGTTTGGCTGTTTACCTATGCTAATACAAATCCCTATTTTATTTGGATTATATGCGACATTAAAATGGCCAACTTCAGGAGGAATTCTAAGTCATCCAACATTTATGTGGTTTCATCTCACATCACCAGATAGCATGATGGCTATGATTGCTGGGTTCATGTATTTTGTCCAATCATGGTTAAGTGCCAGACAAATGCCTAAGGAACAAAGAATGATGGGCTATGTGATGATGATCGTTTCCCCGTTATTTATTCTCTACATTGCGTTTCAATCTCCCTCAGCACTAGCTTTATATTGGTCTGTAAATGCTGCGTTATTAATGTTGCAAACAATTATATCACAACGTCAAACGCATCATATTAGACAATCAAAAACAATGTGATAAATCTTTATATTATTAGGTAGACACTGTCATAGTTAAGCATGACAGAAGAAGACAGGCACTATCATTTACCAATCAACGGGATGTTAAATTTGATTGAATATGACAATATGATCATTACTGTTTGTGAGTTAAGTTGTATGTGATGACAAGAAATTGTCCAGTGCGTGTTATCAAAATGATTCAATATTTATTATAGCTGGTATGATTGCCACAGTTGAGACAACACCACTTAGTATCAGTCGACCATATATGTGTAGTTGTTAGGTAGTAATTGAAACAAGCGACCTTTTTATGAAAACCAGATAGTCGAATTAATTGAACCAAAAGTTGTAAATAGCAACAATAGATAGAATATCAAAATATTTAACTGCAAGTTTTTTAAAAAACATTCGATTTTAAGCAAGCGAGAATTGAATTATTAATTGTATTAAATGCATAAATATAAAATATTATGAATATACAAGGATGTGTGAAAATTTATTTTCTAGGACATGGATCATCTTTTTGAGAAGATCCATGTCTAAATTTTTAATCAAAAATCGTATGTGAGATTGTGAAAAAATAGATATAAACATTTGTTCATAGTCCGCAATAATATTTTGCATATTGGTTACTTTTAAAGACATATTATAATAAAAATTCCCAAGTTGTATAGACAAATATGCCTACAATGGCGGGGTTTTTACTTTGTAAATGCAATTTACATACTTGTCACAAAAACTTAACAATTCTCAAAAGCCTTGTGTATGTAAGCGTTGTAATATTAAATGTGAAATATTTCACAGAAATAATTATTTAAGGTATTAACAATTTTTGATAATCGTACTACACTGTCGGTGGAGGTACAAAAGAGAATAAATTAATTTGAGGGAAGAAGGTTATATTTATGAAATTCTTGAAAGTTGCTTCTTCGGAGGAAGCAAGAAAATATTTCACTAGCGAAAGAGAAATTGTATCGATCCATGACAAAGATGAAGACATCATCGATTTAGGTGCTGTTGTTCTTATGGAAGAGGATATGGATTTTGTCAACAAACTTAAAGAGGCAAAATTAGACATTCCTGTATTTGTTGTTTCCGACTACGAAAATGATAAAGATGCAGCTAACGCAGTGGATTTAAAAGAAGTAGATTTCATAATAGATGTAAACAATAGTAATTTTGAATATAATTCAAAAAAATTAGAATATGCAATTTCTAAATATGAAAACAATGTACTACCTCCATTCTTTAATACTTTAGCGGACTATGTTGAACGCGGTAATGTGCAATTCGACTGTCCTGGACACCAAGGTGGACAATATTTTGCTAAACATCCAGCTGGAAGACAATTCTACAAATTCTTCGGCGAAAATATTTTTAGAGCAGATATTTGTAACGCAGACGTGGATTTAGGGGACTTATTAATCCATGAAGGTCCAGCCGTAGATGCTCAAAAACATGCTGCAAAAGTTTATAATGCAGACAAAACATATTTCGTTATGAACGGCTCAACAACATCAAATAACATTACGATTACATCAGCAATTATGCCTGATGACTTAGTATTATTTGACAGAAACAACCACAAATCAGTTTATATTTCAGCTTTAGTTAAAGACGGTGGCCGTCCAGTTTATATGCAAACAGCACGTGACTCTTATGGTTTCATTGGCGGTATTCACGAACACGACTTTGATGAAGAATATTTGAGACAAGAAGTTGCTAAAGTGGATCCTGAACGTGCAAAATGGGATAGACCTTTCCGTTTAGCCGTTATCCAATTGGGAACTTATGATGGTACGATTTACAATGCACGTCAAGTTGTAGATAAAATTGGTCACTTATGTGATTACATTTTATTCGACTCAGCTTGGGTGGGTTATGAACAATTCATTCCATTAATGAAAAAATCTTCACCATTATTATTAGACCTTGATGAAAATGATCCTGGTATCTTTGTTGTTCAATCTACACATAAACAACAAGCTGGTTTCTCACAAGCGTCACAAATCCATAAAAAAGATAAACACATTAAAGGCCAAAAACGTTATATCAATCATAAACGTTTCAATAATGCTTATATGCAATATGCATCAACTTCACCGTTCTATCCAATGTTCGCTTCTCTAGATATCAACGCAAGAATGCAAGAAGGACCTATGGGAGAAAAACTTTGGAACGATTGTTTAACGGTATCAACAAATGCTAGAAAAGAAATCCTAGCTAAATGTAAATATATTAAACCGTTCTTACCTGAAAAAGTGAATGGTAAAAAATGGTCTGATGCACCAACAGAAGAAATCATTAGCAATTTAGACTATTGGAAATTCAATCCAGAAGAATCATGGCATGGTTTCAACGGCTATGGTAAAGACCAATATTTCGTTGATCCAAACAAATTCTTATTAACAACACCAGGTATCAACCCAGAAGATGATTCATACATGGACTTTGGTATTCCAGCAGTTATTTTGGCTAATTATTTACGTGAAAATGGCATTATTCCTGAGAAAAATGACTTAAACTCTATTCTATTCTTAATGACACCAGCTAGCGACGAAGCTAAAATGAACAATTTAATCGCTAAATTAATCAAATTCGAAAGCTTAATTGATCAAGATGCACCGCTAGATAAAGTGTTGCCAAGATTGTATCATCAAAACTTTGAACGCTATCAAGGTTATACAATTCGTCAATTATGCCAAGAATTACATGATTTCTATAAAGAACATAATACAAAAGAATTCCAGAAAAAAATGTTCTTAAAAGACTACTTACCAGAACAAAGCATGAAACCTTACGATGCTAACATTCAATTATTGAAAAACAACGCTAAATTAGTTGAATTAGACAACATCGTTGGAGAAATTGCACTTGAAGGTGCATTACCATATCCTCCAGGAATCTTCTGTGTTGTTCCAGGTGAAAAATGGAGCGAAACAGCTAAATCTTACTTCAAGATTTTAGAAGAAGGTATCAATAAATTCCCTGGATTCGCACCAGAAATTCAAGGTGTTTACTTTGAAGAAGTAGACGGCAAAATTAAAGCATTTGGTTATGTGCTAGAAAGCTAGGAAGGAGAACGAACATGGCTCAAAAGAAAAAAATGAGTGTGACTCAGTTAACAATCGTTACGGCTGTTAACATGATGGGTTCAGGTATTATCATGTTACCGACGAACCTCGCACAAGTAGGTACAATGTCAATCCTTTCATGGATTGTGACAACAGTTGGAGCAGTAATGCTTGCTTTCATCTTTGCTAGAGCAGGTTTATACAGCTCAAAAGGTGGAGGAATGGGTGGTTATGCAGAATACTCATTCGGTAAAGCCGGAGCATTCTTAACTAACTATACGTATGGTCTTTCGTTGGTAATTGCCAATGCTGCCATCGCTATTTCAGCAGTAGGTTATACAGCTGAATTACTTCACATCCATATGTCACCAGTTGCTACAGCGTTATGGACAATTTTAGCGTTATGGGTAGCAACATCATTAAACTTTGGTGGTGCAAGCATCACTGGTAAAATCAGTTCATTTACTGTATGGGGCGTTATTCTTCCAGTTGTATTCATCAGTATTATTGGATGGTTCTGGTTCAGTGGAAGTAACTTCGCATCATCATGGAACCCACATCACTTTGGATTCTTCGAAGGTATGGGTAAATCAATTTCAATTACCTTATGGGCATTCTTAGGTTTAGAGTCAGCAGCAGCAAATAGTGATGCTGTAGATAATCCTAAGAAAAACGTACCAATTGCCGTTATGGGTGGTACAATCGGTGCTGCGGTAATGTACATTATTTCTACAAACGTTATTTTAGGTATTTCACCAATTAAAGATTTAGCACATTCAAATGCACCATTCGGTTTAGCATTTAGTCATATGTTTAACCCAACAGTAGGTAGCATTGTAATCGGATTAATGATTATTTCATGTTTCGGTTCATTAATTGGTTGGCAATTTACAATTGCAGAAGTGTTTAGAACGTCTGCAGTTGAAAAATACTTCCCTAAAGTATTCGCTAAAACAATTGGTAATGGTACACCATTAATTGGTATGTTGATAATTACATGTTTACAAACACTAATTTCATTAATGACAATTAGTCCATCATTATCTAAACAATTTACCATTTTAGTTAACTTGGCCGTTGTAACGAACGCTGTGCCATACGTTCTTACTATGGCAAGTATTAAGACGATGCAGAAAGAAGCAGGTAGTGTGTCTGCTAAAGGCATGAAGTGGACAAACTTTATTGCAGTCATTGCAGGACTTTACACATTATATGCAATCTACTCTTCTGGTGGTATCGCAGTTTACTACGGTGCAATAGTAACGTTTGCCGGATGGACACTTTATGGATTGATTTCCTATAGATTTGACGTAAACAAACCTCATGAAAATATTACAAAATAATTAAGATAGCTTAAAAAACGTGAATATTCTTTCCTTAACAATCCCATTAGCTGTATTCTCAAACCTCTCGCAACACGGCTATGGGATTGTTTTATTTGAATTTAGGTGTAAAATAATAGGTGTAAATATGTAAAAGGACTAGATAAAAATGAAAAAAGCAGATCATTCTGTGAGTAGAATATTAGTCATTTCTACGATAGGTGCACTGATCTTTTCCGTGGTAGGTATCTTTTTAGGTATCGTATCAAACAGTGACATGGTGTTACTTGACGGTCTGTATGCAGTGCTTAGCTTATTAATTTCTTCACTTTCTTTATTTACATCTATAGCAATCAAGAAACCGAATCATGAGTCTTTTCCGTTTGGTAAATATGTGTTTCAACCTCTTACCATTATCTTTAACTCATCAATCATGTTGTTATTATGTATCTTATCATTAGTATCATCAGTTTATGCGATTCTACAAGGCGGGAGAGATATCAATGCAAACATTGGTTTGTTCTATGGTATTTTCTCATTTGTAGGCTGTGGTCTAGTGTGTTTAATGTTGTCACGCAACCGTAAACGTTCAGATCTTATTTATGCTGAAATGTTGCAGTGGTTACTCGATACTGTAGTTAGTTTTGGTTTAGTATTTGGCTTTGTGTTAATGTTTGTTTTAAAATACACGCCACTTGCATGGCTCATTCCTTACATTGACCCAGGAATGGTGTTACTCGCAGGGATTATCCTGATTACAATGCCAATTCGATTACTATACAATAATGGTAAGGAACTTATTTCTATGTCAGCATCTGAAGAAGTTCAATATGAAATTTTTACGATTGTTAAAGAATTAAACTTAAAATATAATATTCGTGAAGAAGATTTAAGAATTTCTAAAATGGGACAAGCGATTTATATAGATTTACAAAATATTGTAGATTCCAAATCAGCAATTAGAACGATTGAACAAGCAGATGTCTATCGTGATGAGCTGATTCATAATATAAATGAGGCTTTTACAAACTATGATAAGTGGTTGAATATTTCATTTACGGAACAGTATTATTTAAGACAATTGAATTAGGATTTGATTTGTTGATGCATCACGTTTGATAAGACAAATGATATGGCACATGAGGTTTGAGATAACCTTGTGTGCCTTTTTCATTATTAAATAGAATGAATCGCACTTTTTTAGTTACTTATAAGCATGAAAGAACTTATTTCGGGGATGATAATAATTATTTTGGAGGTGCTACACATGAATGCAGATATGGAGTTATATAATAAGAAATTTGGGACAGAAGCACAACTATATAATACAAAAGTAAAGTATGTCTATAATCAAAATGGCAAGAAAACATTTGTCGAATCGACATTGATTTTAAGTAGAAGACATATTGTTATTATTTCAAATAAGGAACACTTTTTTAAGGAAATTATTATACGCAATATTAAAGGATATACCTTATCTGATAAGTTTATGAGTGCCGTTGTTGAATTGATTTATGGGGATAATCAATTTGAATTTAATGCCACGATAGCTTTTAAAAACAAGAAAGAACGTGAAATCGTATTGAATTTCTTAAGCGTACTTTTCGACAATAACTTTTTGAAAAATAAACTACAAAATAAAACAGATCGATAGCGTCTGTAAACAGCTAGATAAGTATAAAAAATCATCTGAGTATATAAATGATTATATCAGATGATTTTTTATATTCTTAATTGGAGGAACTTATTTATAAAAGGAGGAACAGATGATGTATAACGATATCAGTGAAGTACAATTACCACAACAATTTAAATATGGTAGTCAGCAAGACATCGTTGTTCGCAGTTATTATCAGTTTACAGCTGATAATCGTATTTATTTTGACGCACATCATTATCGAGATTTGATTGATCATGAATATCGGTTAACGATAGATATCCAGTCTCCAGTTAATGCATACGGGTTAGCCATTGATTTCTTTGATATTGACGAGATATATTATCAATATATTCATCCTAAATTGGATGGTCAGCTTATCAATAATACATTGATTTCAATGAATACAACAGCTGAAAATATCGCTAACTGGTTTTGGGAGCAATTCAAGCATCACCTGCCATCAGGGCATCATATATGTAGGCTCGAGCTAGCAGAAACGGCGCAGCATAGTGTTATATTGGACTCACGATTAAACTATAAACGTGTGTGATATTTATGCCATGTTAAAATACCCCAAAACAGTACAAGACCAACCATTAAAATAAGCCAAATGATATCGAATTGTCCTGTTGTTATCTTGGTGTATACACTGTAGATGAATAAAGCAATAAAGAAATATCCAGTTGTCCATTTACTTGCGATACTAAAGTGATGACGTTCCATTTCATCTTGCTTTTTTAACATTTGAATCATCCTTTGCTTTACTTTGTGCTAAATAAATCGTCAACGGTTGTATCAAACTGCTTTGCAAGTTTAAACGCTAACATTAATGTGGGATCATATTTATTATTCTCGATGGCATTAATTGTTTGGCGCGAAACGTTGACGTTTTTGCTTAACGTTTCTTGAGACATGCCTATTTTTTTACGATAGGCTTTAATTTTATTTTTCATATATCACGCATCCTAAGTGGTATATTTCTTTTTTACAGAAAAGTAATTCATGACTAAAAATAACAGGCCCAATAAGATGTATAGTAATTCTGGATAATCTTTAAATATAAAAAGTGATTCTGAAACTTTCTTGTATATGCCAAATAAACGCAAAAATACTGAGGATAGCATTATATAAACTATCCACACAAATGTGCGTGCAAATATTTCTAGGAACATCCGCCGTTGTCGTTCATCGTATTTGGTATCGTCTTTTTTACGACCATCGACGCTTTCTGCTGGCAACAATGCAGTGGTGACGATACTCCATGATACTGAAAATATAAAGAAACCGATATATGCTAAGATTTTCATTGTATTACACCTCAAAATGTCAAAAGTTTTTTACATAAACACCATAACAACTGAAATTTAGAATGTCAAATACTTTTTACATTTTAAATAATAAAAAAAGAGCGAGACAGCATTTATTGTGAATTTGAAGTCCCGCCCTGGCAAGGTTGACTCGGGTTGAAAAAAGCTTGGGATAAGCGTATTTTCAATTCAGTCAACTACTGCCAATATAGAGTTCATAGCCTAAAACATGACGATGTCCGAGACGTTTTAGGTAACTAGCTTAAAATGAGTTGTGTTAATTCTTCTGCTGATAATGATCCAAAGTAATAATTTAAATCAATATCTTCTAAGCGAGCGATTAAATCCTGTTTAACCATTCGTGTACCTACTAGATGTGTTTCAACATCATGAATATCGCCTTGTCCAAAGAAATCGCCAAAAATACTACAACCTGAGATACGATTTTGTGTTACTGAAAGTGAAATATCAATGGTACCACAAGCAAAACGCGCATTGCGATTATATTCATAACGCGGAGAATGTCCATAATTCCACTCCCAATTTGCGTATTTGTCAGCAACGAGTTGATCAATACCAGCCCAATCTTCGTCGGTTAATGTATAGCGTTTGGCATCTGAAATGTCATCGATGCCCATAATTTGTTTAATAATAAGGTCTTTGAACGCTTGAATGGTGATGTCTTGATACTCAGGGGCAAGTGAATCCCTAATATTACCCACGCGAGCACGTACGGATTTAATGCCTTTGGACTCAATTTTTTTGCGATTTGGATTTAATGATTGCACCATGGCATCGTAATCAACGTCGAGCAGTAGAGAGTAACCACCATAAATATGGTTGTTGATTACTGTCATAGCGGCGCCAGAAATTTTTTTGCCATGGAGTGTTAAATCATTGCGTCCACTTTGGATGACATCGGTGGCACCAAGATGATGCAATGCTTTGATTGCTGGACGATAGAAACGTTGGAAGTCTCCATAAATTGACGTATCTTGTTCAAGGATGCAGCACACATTTACAGCACCTTTATCAACGTAAACGGCACCGCCTCCAGTATCTCGACGTACTACTTGAATGCCATGCGTATCAACGTATTCTTGATTGATTTCGATGGCAGTATTTTGGAAACGTCCAATTTCAATTTTAGGGTCACAGTAGTATGGTAATAGAATATCTTCATCTAAAAAAATATGCTGATTTACATAAACTTGCATGGCAAGGTTAACCGCACCATCAGCGATATATTTTCCATTGCGGATGGGTTCAATTAAATACATAATTTTAGCTCCTAGTTGTTCATTTTCTGCTGTGCAGTTGTCATTAATGTAGCAATGTCTTCATTCAAATGAATGGTTCGCACTTTAATATTTTGTGGAATACGATAAGCTTTTTTATTTAAAGTCATAAAAAGGGCATCTGTATTGTGACGTGTCATGCGCTGAAACGGATGTTTCACAAATTGTGGTGTCGTATAACCGATACCAATTTCAAGGTATAAGACTTTGCCATGTTGATGTTCAGCTAAAAAGGCATTATACTGTTCGAGCTGTGCATGAAAATCAGCATCTTCAACCATGCCAACTTGTGCTTTACGTTTGTTAATTTCCATAGGTGCATCACATTTTGGACAATGTGGAATCAATGTCCAAGGAATTTTCATATCTTGTTGTTCAGCTACCATCTGACGAATAGCATCATCATCACGATAGGTCTGTGCATGACAATGCTGGCTACATTGCCATAAAATATATTCGCCTTGAATATGAAATACTTTATTTAAATCATAGTCTGCTGCTAAAAAAGCATTATCTGCATTGGTTGTAATAATGTGATACGCTTTTTGCGCTAATAATGATTTTAAAGCAAGATATGATGCTCCGACCGGCTGATCCAAATAATTTAAAACAACAAAACGACTTTCGAATGCCCAGTATTCCTGCCAACTATCAAAGGGATGTAGACTGGCTTGTAACATATCAAAGAAACCATATTTTTCGATAAAATCTGGAAAGTTTTGTGTAAAACGTTCACCTATATAGGTGAAGCCATCAGCTGCCGACATACCAGCGCCAATACCGACAACGACTGCATCTGCTTCATAGATAGCGCGTAGTAGTATATCGACTTGTGCAGCGTCTTCGCGAGCAAGTTGGAGTGCTGCCCATTTATTATGACTCATGAGTCTGAAGCACCTCCGTATAAAGTTGTGCATCTTTATCAGTAAAGACATTAAAAATAACCTTTATTGATGATGGATGTGTTGTTAAATAATCCGAAACGGTCTTAATCGCGATATGGCAAGCTTCTTCTTGTGGAAAGCCGAATACACCTGTCGCAATGCAACAAAAAGCTATATGTTGTAAACCGTGCTGTTCAGCTAATTCTAAGCAAGATGTATAACAGCGCGCTAACAGTTCTTTATTCATTTGCGAAACAGGATATTTACGTATTTGTGGACCGACAGTGTGCAAGACATAACGGCAAGGCAAGTTATACGCCGGGGTGATTTTAGCCTTACCTATACCTTCTTTACGACCTTGTTGTTTGATGATTTGTACACAATCAAGACGAAGTTGAACGCCTGCTTTTGTATGGATTATGTTATCTATACAATCATGATTGGCTTGCATACACCCTAAGAGGCTACTGTTAGCAGCATTGACAATCCCATCAACAGCCAGACGTGTAATATCACCTTGCCACACATATAACTGTTGATTCTCTACAGGTGTTAACGCATCCATATGAATGGGCTGTCGTTCAGTTGATAATGCTGAAAGGTAAGCATCTTGAATATCTAAATATTCTTGAGAAATAGGTTCTGGTGGTCTGACATTGGCTAAGCCACGATATAATTCCCATTGTGCTGTGGAGTCAGTAGGGTAGTTTAACGGTTCTGAACCACGTGCTTCTTGCCATAAATAATGTGTTAAATAAGCGAGACGTTTACTCTGTGTTTGTAACATTTATGCCTCTGGTAATGCGTTATAAGCATCTTCATCTACATTTTCTAATTTGACTAACCAATTGTCTTCTGGTTTTTCTGAGTTTAAAATCGTTGGTTCGTCTTCAGCTTTTGTATTGCGTGCAACAATTGTGCCGGCAAGAGGCGTTTGGACATCTAACACCGTTTTTGAAGCTTCAATACTTACAATTTCATCGTTTTTAGCGACATCGTTTGCAGTCATGAATTCAACATAACCCACAGTACCAATATCATCTTGAAGTTCTGGTGTCATATAATAGACATATTGGTTTCCTTCCTTTTGTACTAATAGATAGTTTGCTAATTTAGCCATATATATACTTCCTTTCTTTAGTTATAGATATGCTTGTGCAAGTAATTCTAGCGTGCGACAGCGGTTTTCTATATTTGGTAGGAGAGGTACCACTAAGACTTCATCAGCTTGAAAGTCTTGAATCATGGCGTCGAGTTTTGGTGTTACTTGTGTGATGGTTCCAGCTAAAATTTTAGAATGAGATGCTTGCATGCGTGCTTTATCTCGCGCAGTTGGTTGATATTGTAATGCAGTCTCATAAGATGGAAAACGTTCGAACTCAGCAAAATAACGTTTTCCTAATAACCATACATCTAGTGCTTGTAATAATCGTGTAGCTTCTTTCTCAGTGTCAGTTACAATGACAAACACGGTTAACATAACACTTGGTGACATCTGTAATGATGTAATTTCAAAATGCTGGCGATAAGCAGCGATGCTATGTTGTGTGGCACGTATGCTATCTGTATCTGGCAATAAAAATGTACCAACAGCAAACCCCATACCTTGCTGTGCAGCCATTTTAGCTGAACGTTGGCTAATGCTTAATAGCCACATATCAGGATGATGTGATATGTTTGGTTGTGCCATGACGCTAGAAAAGCGCTGCTCACTTTGCTGATTTGTTAAGTAATGACGAAGATCCACGATACTTTGTTGATAATCAAGATATTCAGATTTATCCTCGTCCATTGCACGTTTCACGGCAGGTGTACCAGGATTATTGCCAATGCCAAGATCGACGCGTCCAGGATAAAATGCTTCTAACATGCGAAAATTTTCGGCGACTTTGTAAGGACTATAATGAGGCAACATAATACCACCTGAGCCTACTTTAATGTGGGATGTTTTACCCAAAATGTGCATCATCAATAATTCTGGACTACTGCAAGCAAAAGCTGGCACGTTATGATGCTCTGTTATCCAAAAACGTTTAAAGCGTAGTCGATCTGCCAGTTGTGCCAAGCGTATTGTATCGTGAAGTGCCTGCTCAGCATTTTTCCCTTCATCTATCATCGCATAATCTAACACATTTAGTTCTACCAAAAACTCATCTCCATTACTGTTTTATCATTCCCCAATTATTTACCCAATTTTATTTTAACGGTTTTTGTTATGTATTGCTAAATTTCAGTTTACAACAACATATTTTTATGTGGTTTATTTGGTTCAAAGTGGTCAAATGCATTAGTAAAAACTATTTAAGAAGTGTGATTAAATTGCTAATTTTAAGCGGTCGTGATACGTTGATGTTAATAAGCAGATGAAAGAAGATGACACTGACATGGAAGATTACACACCATTATTGCAACCTATCACGCAACCTATCACGCTACCTAACGGCGTACAATTGAACAACCGTTTCGTGTTGTCACCAATGACGACAAATTCATCGACGCATGATGGACATATTACTCAAGAAGATTTACGCTATGCTGAAAGACGGGCGGGATCAGCTGGACTTCAAGTGACTGGTGCTGCTTATATTGAGCCTTATGGTCAGCTCTTTGAGTATGGTTTTAATATCTCAGATGATACATGTATTCCTGGGTTGAAAAAGCTAGCCCAAGCCATGCAACAAGATGGCAATAAAGCGATTATTCAATTGGCACATGCAGGACGTTTTTCCAATCAAGCGATTCGAAATTTTGGTGAAGTATATGGACCTAGCCCGATGTCACTGCATTCTCCAACACCTCATAAAGTACTAGAAATGTCTCAAGAGAAGATTAAAGATGTGATTCAACAATATGCTGATGCTACATCTCGTGCTATTCAAGCAGGCTTTGATGGTGTCGAAATATCAGTTGCACAACGTCTATTAATACAAACGTTTTTTTCTACTTTTTCAAATCAACGACATGATGACTATGGGGTAGATTCCTTAGAAAACCGTGCGCGTTTTGGATTACAAGTCATGCAAGCTGTTCAAAATGTGATTGATCAACAAGCACCTGCTGATTTTATTCTTGGCTATAGGGCTACACCTGAGGAAACACGTGGAAGTGATCTAGGGTATACCATTGATGAATTTAATCAACACTTAGACTGGGTCATGGATGTTGCCAATATTCACTATTTAGCTATTGCTAGTTGGGGGCGACACATCTATCAAAATACAAGCCGTACACCAGGGCAACACTTTGGAAAACGTGTCAATCAAGTTGTATATGATCATTTGAATGGGCGTTTACCTATGATTGCGAGTGGTGGAATTAACTCGGTAGAAAGTGCATTAGATGCGATGCGACAAGCGGATATGGTAGGTATGTCGTCACCGTTTGTCACAGAACCTGACTTTGTGACAAAACTTGCAGCAGGGCAGCCTGAATCTATTGATTTACACATCACTCAAGATGATTTAGAGAAATTAGCTATTCCGCATGCAGCTTTTAAAGATATTGTGAAAATGATGGATTATGGTAAAGGATTAGCTTTGAAAACAAGAGATGAACTACGTAAATTAGAACAAAATTATGACGATTAACAATAAGGAGCGGGGTAGAATTCTTTGTGAATTCGTAGTCCCGCTCCCTATATTGTTATGGTGTATCTACAATTGATGCTTGAGCCATCGCTGTGCCAAAGTCACCGTATTGATGTGTAGTGGCTAATTGTTTAAAAGCATCTTCAATGAGTGAATCAAATTTATGCAATCTAAAATCCTTATCTTGTACCTGTGTTAAAATGTCAGAATATGTTTTGAAAAGATATTCAATAGTGAGATCTAAATCTTCAGAAAAAGAATCGAATGTTTCGATAGCTACGTTAATAAATGGTGTCAATTGTCCACGCACATTTAATAATCGTTCGATATCAGCATCATATTTAGCCAATAAGTCTTCTGATAATTCTAATTCTTCTATATGCATTGAACTATCTAATGCATAAAATAGTTGGTAGGCATGACGGCCTTCGATAAAGTGTAAGTGATCATCATTAGTACTTGTTTCACCATAACGTGCTTGATTTTTAATCATTTTTGTAATATGTAACTTAATTAAAACGATTGTTGCTTCTTTAATATGAGCGATATCTTTACGATTTTGACCTTGCAGTTGTTCTTTAATTTGTACTTCCAATTCATCGTGTATTTGAGGCATCAAATTTAGACGCGCTTGTAATACATCAGTAGTTAATATATCTGCGGACATCTTCGTCACTCCAATTTCTATCTAAAATTAATCTTATATATAATTATCGCATAAAAAAGACTTTTTTGGGGAGAGAAATAATCAGTTTCTTTTTTTGAGTGTTTAAAAATATGAAGATTTACAATGAACAATAAGAATTAGTGGATGTTTGAGGGCAACAACGATAATTGTTTTCTGTTAAGATAGCGACATTGATTGTGAAAGATGATACGTGGGAGGCTATTATGGCATCATTAGATGGGCTGCCATGGGTACTTCGAATATTTAAATCAGATTATGGTGCTGAGGCAACACCTGAAACATAACAAGCTTATTGGCAGCCGCAACAAATCCAATTATTAGATATCGCATTTTCAATAGCCATTGCTATGGCGCTTGTAGCGATATCATGCACTTTATCAGATTGGATTGAAAATATGCTTATACCAAGCTTATTTCAATCCAATCAACTTGCCGAGGCAGGACTAGGAATTCATAATGAGTTCAGTTCTGCTCCCTTTATGCTATTTCTTTTTATTTATATTGTTTGTAGAATCATGTTGTTTATCTTGTTGATCTTCACGTTCTTCTAAGCTAATCGTGTAATCTTTATCATCATTAATATATGTCATGGCAAAGTGTTTCGTATGCTCTCTGCGTAATGCACGCATTAAAGAAAAAATCATTAACAGCAAAATAATAGAAAAAGGCAAACCAGTAACGACGGCTGCGGATTGTAAACTTGTTAAACCACCGGCAATCGTCATAGCAACCGATATAGCACCGATTAATAAACCCCAAATAACTTTATGTTTAACTTTTGGATTTTCTTCACCACCTGTGGCCATGCTAGCAACGATATGTGTGGTGGAATCCGCACTAGTAACGATGAAGATAAAGATTAAGGTAATGGCTAGGGCACTAGTGATGTCGCTAATCGGGAACTTAGACAGTAACTCAAATAATGCTACAGTATAATCTTTATCGACTACATTAGCAATCGGATCACCGCCAAGTGCTATTTTTAATGCTGTCCCGCCAAAGCCAGCTATCCATGAAAATGAAATTAAAGGTGGCACGAGCAGAACCCCTACGACAAATTCGCGGATTGTGCGCCCACGAGAAACACGAGCCACGAAACCACCAATAAATGGGGACCAAGAAATAACCCAGGCCCAATAAAAGACGGTCCATTTTTGCACCCAAGAATTATCCCCTTGATACGGATTAATACGGAGACTATATTCAACAAAATGCGTGATATAATCGCCAATCGCAAGCGTATAAGATTCTACAATAAATTTTAAATCACCAAATATAAGCATAAAGATAAGTAACAGTGCGCCTAACCCAATGTTGATATTGCTCAACCATTTTACGCCTCTATTTAAGCCGGTTAAAGCAGAGCCTAAGAAGATACACACCATTAAAATTGTAATTCCTATCTTAGTTACATTTGTATTTGGAATATGGAATACATAGTTAAGGCCGCCACCAATCTGTAAAATTCCAAGACCAATTGAGGTTGCAATACCCATGACAGTGGCAATAATAGCTAAAATATCAATAATATTGCGAAATGGACGTTTATAAGCTTCACCAAAGACAGGTTCCATTGCGGTGGAAATGAGTCCGTTGCGTTTTTTTCTAAATTGAAAGAATGCTACTATTAAACCGGCAATCGCAAATATAGACCATTGAGAGATTCCCCAATGAAAGAACGTATATCCCATAGCTAGCCGTGCAGATGATGCAGATTCACTGGTAATCTTCCCAGGAAAAGGTGAATGTAAATAGTGCGTCAATGGTTCGGCTACACCCCAAAAGACAATACCAACACCTAAGCCAGCAGAAAATAGCATACCAATCCATGAAATAGTTGAAAATTCAGGCGCTTCATCATTATCTCCCAGCTTGAAGCGGCCATAACGTGAAACAGCGAGGGAAATCAAAAAGACGTCGAGAATAAAAATAATTAGCAAAAATAGCCAGCCAAACGAATTAGTCAAAAAATTATAAATTGCTTGTGCTCGTGATCCAAATGCTTTTGGAAATAAGCCAGCAATTGCAGTGATGATTAAAATGATAAGTACGGAAAATGCATAAACAAAATTGTTATTTTTCTTCCTTTTGTCAGACATGGAGCTGTTTAGTCATCCCTTTGTTTAAATTTATTGTCGTTAAAAGTATAACCATAAGTTTTAAAATAATTCAAAAATTTATGGATTTTAAATACAAATGCTGTGGTGAGAAAAGTAACACAATCATATATGGACAATGGTGAAACATCTAATAATGAAAAGATTTTTCATTTTTCAAGAAGCATGGGAGAGCAGAGTCTGAAATGATATAATAAAGGCGTTATAAGACAATCATTATACACAGAAAAGAAGGGATCGTATGTCTAAATATGCGCTAATTAACGGGAAGATTTACACAGAACAGCAAGTGATTGAGCATGGATATGTCGTGATTAATGATGGACGTATTGAGCAAATCGCATCAGGTGAATATGATGGTATGTTAGAAACGGTTGATGCACAAGGTCAGCACGTCTTACCAGGATTTATTGATATTCACATTCATGGGGGATATGGTGCTGATGCCATGGATGCATCATATGAAGGGTTAAAACATTTAGCTGAAAATTTATTGTCAGAAGGAACGACAAGTTTCTTAGCAACTACAATGACACAGTCTGATGAAAATATCATTAAAGCTTTAGCTAATATTGCTAAGTATCATCAAGAACAACAACAAGGAACTGCAGCAGAAATTGTGGGAATACATTTAGAAGGGCCATTTATTTCAGAACATAAAGTGGGTGCACAAAATCCACAATATGTGCAACGACCTTCCGTGGATAAAATTCAACAATTTCAACAAAGTGCGCAAGGTTTAATTAAAGTGATCACCTTTGCACCGGAAGTGGAAGGTGCACAAGAGACATTAGCTGCACTACATCATGATATTATTTT
Organism: Staphylococcus sp. HMSC059F04; assembly: GCF_001812565.1. Classification (NCBI taxonomy): domain Bacteria; kingdom Bacillati; phylum Bacillota; class Bacilli; order Caryophanales; family Staphylococcaceae; genus Staphylococcus; species Staphylococcus sp. HMSC059F04. The sequence continues at coordinate 218,159 of NZ_KV809470.1, forward strand.
CTCAATAGGTCATACTGTTGCGGATTTTGATCAAACGAATGAGGCAGTCACATGTGGTGCGAAACATATTACACACTTATACAATGCAGCGACAGGCTTTGAGCATCGCAAGCCAGGAGTTTTCGGCGCAGCATGGACCAATTCAGGATTAAATACGGAAGTGATTGTTGATGGTATTCATTCACATCCAACAGCGGTTAAACTTGCGTATCAACTCAAAGGACATGAACATTTCTATCTTATTACTGATGCCATGCGTGCTAAAGGCATGTCTGATGGAGAATACGACCTAGGCGGTCAAAATGTTATCGTTAAAGGGTCAGAAGCGCGTCTAGCATCAGGATCTTTAGCTGGAAGTATTTTGAAAATGAATGATGGACTGAAAAATGTGATGACCTTTACTGGACAAGGACTAGACCAAGTGTGGCGCGTAGCCAGTTTAAATCAGGCAATCGCGTTAAAAATTGATGATCAAAAGGGTAGTATAGCAGTAGGTAAAGACGCTGACTTAGTTATTGTTGATGATGATATTCAAGTATTAACAACAATCAAAGCAGGTTGTATGCATCGATATCGTTCACTTGGGGAATAGATAAATTAAGACCATAATAAATAAATTTAGGAGGCGTATTATATGCAAAGTAATTATAGATTTCCTAATGCTATCTTTTTCTTTAATATGCTGTTATTAGCCGCAACATTAGCGATTATTGCTTTGGCGATTGTCAACTTTATCTCTAATAGCATCATAACTAAAGCAGGCGTTGTCTTTGAGATGGCCTGGCAAGAAACTGAAATTATTTTTGTATCAGCATGTGGTATCTGTATTCTTATTAGTTTAATAGCACTATTTATCTTAAAATTATTTGAATATAAATAAGTCAAATATCAAACCGGAATATAAAGCCATTCTATGTAGAAACGTTAACTACACAGAATGGCTTTTATAGTATGTTATTTAGTGTATTTTGGTCAACTAAATGTTTAATGATTGATAAAGCGCGTTATCAACAATCACATCTACACGTTCATGTTGATGTAAAATAGACGCAGGTAAATCTTCAGTAATATGTCCATCTATCAATCTTTGTAGGGCATCATGTTTCTTGTCACCAAACGCTAATAGTATAATACGTTTCGCGCGTGTGATGTTATCTAGACCCATAGATATGGCTTGTTTAGGAACATCTGCTAACTTAGAGAAATGCACACTATTAGCTTGAATCGTGGATGTCGTCAAATTAACGACGCGGGTGTGACTATCAAAAGGTGTTCCTGGCTCATTAAAGCCAATATGCCCATTTTGACCAATGCCTAACAGTTGAATATCACGTTGACCAACCGATTGTAATAATGTTTCATAGCGCAATGCTTCGCTTTCAAGATTGTCTGCCGCACCATTTGGGATATGGATGAACGCTTTATTCCAGCCAGAATAGTTGTCAAATAAGCGTTCATGCATATAGTGATGATAACTGTGCTCATGATGTGCGTCTAAACCAACATACTCATCGAGGTTAAATGTGTGCACTTGAGAGACATCTATGTGATTTAAATCTAATAAATCAGTGAAATATGGATAAACGCTTGTCATCGTAGCTCCTGTTGCTAAACCTAATATTGCGTCAGGTTTATCTTGGAGTAATTTAATTAATTCTATAGCGACGTAGCGACTAGCTGTTTGCTGGTCTCCAAGATTTAAAATTCTCATATTTGAAACACCTCCAATGACATTCAATTTTAAAATAAATGTGTAAATTAATCTTCAGCTATCGCTTTAATAAAGCGTTCGGTAATTTGTTTTGGTCGAGTGATTGCACCGCCAACGACAGTACAATAAACGCCTAAATCACTCACTTGTTTATACATTTCTGGTGTGATGACATTGCCTTCAGCTATAACTTTGGCTGAAACTGAATTCAGTACATCCTTTAAAAAAGCAAATTCATTTTCGTATAAAATATGGCCTTTAGTATATGAGGTATAGCCTCTTAATGTTGTGCCAATATAATCAAATCCTAACTTATCTGCTTGCTGAGCTTCGTCTAATGTCGAAATATCTGCCATAATTTCTACGTTTGGTGCATGTTGTCGAATATAGTCAACTAATTCTGACAGCGTTTCTTTTGGGCGAGTTTGTTTCGTCGCATCTAACGCAATAACGTCACAGCCACTAGCGATCAATTCATCGACTTCCTTAGACGTTGCGGTAATAAAGACATCCGAATTGGCATAATCTCGTTTAACAATACCAATAACTGGTAAATTGACTTCGCGCTTTATCGCGAGTATATCTTCTTTAGTGTTGGCTCTGATGCCAACTGCGCCTCCTTGATAAGCGGCTAAAGCCATCTTAGACATAATAAATGATGAATGTAATGGTTCATCAGGTAAAGCTTGGCAAGAAACAATTAATCCTTGTGGTAACATGTTAAACACTCCAATTACTTTTGTTTAATTTGTAAAAGATAGGTCTAGAATGATTGGTTAATATCATCATATCATTAAGAAATTTTTTATCAATTTAAATTTAACTTTTGAAAAAGATTTTCAAATAGTCTACACTCAAGTTAATACGAATAAAGGACTGAGGATGATGAAATTTGATAATAGAGTACAACGTAGTCGGCACATACTAACAAAAATGGATCGCAAAATTGTCACATTTATTCAAGAACAAGAATTAGATGATCGCTTTTCTACTATTAATTCTCTTGCTTATGCCATTGGTACGTCTCCGGCCACTATTACACGTTTCAGTAATAAGTTAGGCTATGATAACTTTCAAGATATGAAATTTAGTGTACAACATGAAAAATCTGAAAAAATAGTCGAAAATGCGCCACTAGTACAACAAATTCACCGTTATCACCAACGTATTATACAACAGACAGGGGAATTTATTTCTGAGGAAAAGATTAAACGCTTTGCGCATAATTTAAAAACAAGACGTCAAATTAACTATGCTGGTTTAGGTAGTTCTGGGTTAACAGCCAGCGAATTTTATTATCGAACGATGCGTATGGGCTTAAAAGGAATGGTGTCCACAGATGCGCATCAGATGAAAATATCGGCGTCCTTGTTGTCAGCGCAAGATATGTTTGTTGCTATTTCTAATAGTGGAGAGACGATAGAATTAATTGAAGCAGCAGCGATTGCACATGATCAAGGCGCATATGTTGCGGTTATAACGAATTATGAAGGTAGTAGTATTACTGAAAAGGCAGACTTAGTACTGATTACTACGGATCAATCTCGAATTAATGATTCTCAATTTATTAATACGCAAATTGCCACTTTCTTTTTAATGGATATTGTCAGTTATCTCCTATTAAACGATCCCCATATGAATCAACTTTATCAGCATACACGACAGACAATATTAGGTAAATAGTGATTATAAGCTAAAGATTGGTACATCATTACTAGAACCAATTGATAAGGGAGCGGGACAGAATTCATAATGAATTCGTAGTCCTGCTCCCTTTATCATTCAACAAGTGCACCATACAAAGCAGCATGGTTTTTCGTGCGTGTTGTTTGAAGTCGAGCGCCTCCGTAGCCATGGGGTAAATAGTGCTGAATATGGGGTTCGATATATTGAATAAGCCTGTCACCTTGTGAGGAAATACCACCACCAATTAAGATTAAATCTGGATCATAGATGATTTGTATTTGCACAATTCCCTCAGCAACAGCATTTCCCCAATCATTAAGCAGTTGGACAGATTGCTTGTCGTCAGCTTCTGCAAGGTCAAAAAGTGCAGGAACGCTGATGTTTGCATCTAAGCCGTATGCTTTAATTAACGCTTTCAAAGCAGATGTTGAAGCCCGTTGCTCATAAGCTAAACCATCGCTTGAACGGTAAAGTAAGTAGCCAATTTCATTTGCGTGATAACGCGCCCCTGTATATAAGCCATGTTGTTGTGTGTAAAACGCGCCTCCAATACCAGTGCCTAATGTTAAACAGAAAATATGGCTTTCTGGATACTTATGTAATACAAGTTCTCCTAACAACGCTGCATCAACATCATTATGTACTGTAATATGATCAGACAAATCTCCCAAATGTTGTTGGAAATCAGTACCATTGTAATTTGCAATTGTAGGACCAGCGTAAATAATTGCTTTTCGTTCAGTGTCAACTACACCAGCCGTTGAAATACCAATATGTGGACGTTCTAGCTGATAATGTTGAATATACTTAGCAATTAAGTCATGAACCGTATCAATGATTAACGTTTTCTTATTATCAGGTGTTTTTATAGATTCATGCGCCAGCATATCTAAGTCCGTATTAAATACGGCAATTTTAATATTGGTACCACCAATGTCTACCGCAATTTTATACATCTATTATTCCTCCTTTATCAATTAACATTATATAAACAGTTGTTCGTAGTTAGAACAATATTTAATGTTTTGAAAATATTTTTCATAAAATTAAGACAAAAATGTTAAAACGTTTCAAAACATATTGTAACCTTATTAGAAAGCGTTTACAATTTTAATGTAAAAGTTGGGTTAATGGTTAAGTCTATTTATTATCTAAATAAACTTTGAATGAATAACAATGAAATTGGAGTGATAAACAATGGATAACAACTTGAAAGGCATATTTGCAGCGCTGCTTGTTCCATTTGATGAACAGGGACAAGTTAAAGAAGAGGGACTAAAACAAATTGCACGCAATGCCATTGAAACAGAAGGTTTAGATGGTTTATATGTAAATGGTAGTTCAGGAGAAAACTTTTTAATTAGTAAAGAACAAAAGAAACAAATTTTCAGATTAGCAAAAGAAGCGGTTGGCGATAAAGCAAAACTAATTGCTCAAGTAGGTTCATTAGATTTAAATGAAGCAATTGAATTGGGACAATATGCAACAGAATTAGGTTATGATGCATTATCAGCCGTTACGCCATTTTACTATCCATTTAGCTTTGAAGAAATTAAACAATATTATTTCGACATTATCGAGGCAACACAAAATAACATGATTATATACGCGATTCCAGACTTAACGGGTGTCAATATTAGTATTGAACAATTTGGGGAACTCTTTAATCATGACAAAGTGATTGGTGTGAAATACACAGCACCTAATTTCTTCTTACTAGAACGTATTCGTAAAGCCTTTCCAAATAAATTAATATTATCGGGATTTGATGAAATGCTTGTTCAAGCAACGGTATCCGGAGTAGATGGTGCGATAGGATCAACATATAACGTAAATGGACGTCGTGCGCGTCAAATCTTTGAATTAGCGCAACAAGGCAATGTATCAGAAGCGTATAAAATTCAACATGAAACAAACGATATTATTCAAAACGTGTTAGCGATGGGTATTTATCCAACTTTAAAAGAAATATTAAAAACGCGTGGTATCGATGGTGGTTTGCCAAAACGCCCATTTGCGCCATTCAATGAAGCGCATCGTGCCACATTAGACAACTTAATTAATAAATACAACTTGTAAAAACAAAATATTGAAAATTAAGAGGTGTTGTGAATGCAGCAAATAGGATTTGGATTTTGGAACTGGGTCGCAGTTCTACTGTATTTATTGATTATGTTAGCTGTAGGAGCTTATTTTACTAAACGTGCCAGTCAAAGCACAGATAGTTTCTTTACGGCTAGTGGTCGTTTACCGTCTTGGGCAGTTGGCTTTTCTATTTATGCAACAACGTTAAGTGCGATTACATTTATGTCTACACCCGAAAAAGCATTTTTAACGGATTGGGCATATATTGCAGGAAACATCGCAATTGTAGCAATTATACCTATTTTAATTGCATTTTACGTACCATTTTTCAAAAAGTTAAAAGTCACGTCAGCATATGAATATTTAGAAGCGCGCTTTGGACCAAGTGTTCGCGTTATTGGCTCATTACTTTTTGTCATTTTCCATTTAGGACGTATTGCAATTGTGATTTATTTACCAACACTAGCCATTACATCTGTATCAGATATGAATCCATTTTTAGTAGCGAGCTTAGTAGGAATATTATGTATTTTATATACGTTTTTAGGTGGATTTGAAGGGGTAGTATGGAGTGACTTTATCCAAGGTGTAATTCTATTGGGTGGCGCTTTAATGATTATTTTAATAGGCGCCTTTGAAATTAAAGGTGGTTTTGGCACAATCATTCATGATGCGATTGCTAATAAAAAGATTATGAGTGCAGATAACTGGAAATGGAATTCTGCAGCAGCATCGATTCCTATTATTTTCCTGGGAAATATTTTTAATAACTTACATCAATACACAGCTAGTCAAGATGTTGTTCAACGTTATCAAGCTTCAGATTCAATGGAAGAAACGAAAAAGTCATTGTGGACAAACGGTGTATTAGCACTTATTTCTGCACCTATTTTCTATGGTATGGGCACAATGATGTATTCATTTTATCAACATCAAGATAGCTTACCTAAGGGATTTAATACCTCTTCAGTTGTACCGTATTTCATTTTAACTGAAATGCCACCTTTTGTAGGTGGTCTATTGATTGCCGCAATTTTTGCAGCTGCGCAATCTACAATTTCATCAAGTTTGAATTCAATTTCAGCGTGTATATCAGAAGATATTAAACATCGTTTCTTTGGTAAAGGACGTGACAAGGACGAAGTTAATTTTGCACGTATCGTCATTATTATAGCTGGCTTGCTTAGTTATGGTATCTCTATGTATTTAATCGCAGCAGATTCAAATAACTTATGGGATCTCTTCTTATTAGTAACAGGTCTTTTTGGTGTACCACTTGCTGGTATCTTTGCGGTAGGTATCTTTACAAAGCGTGCAAATACATTTGGAGTGTTCGTTGGACTTATTTCAGGTGTAATCTTCGCGTATTTCTTTAATGGCATAGGTGGAGGCAATTCGCCATTTTATGTATCAATTATATCATTTATGATAGCCTTTATTTTTGGATATCTTATCAGTTTAGTTGTTCCAGCTAAATATGCAAAGGATATTACAGGATTAACTATTTATGATAAAGACAAGCCTTCAAACTATGTATCTAAAGTTGCAAATAAATAATTTTATAGCAGTAGTTTAATAAAAGATAAAAACAGTCTTGGACATGCATCTCAGAAAAATAGCG
>NZ_KV809471.1:0-2069 GCF_001812565.1 Staphylococcus sp. HMSC059F04
TATTACAGTTTGAGTAAATAGTAATAAAAAGAGGTCACATACTCTTGTGTGACTTCTTCACTTAGCTAATAAATGTTAAATGTTGTAGAAATACACTAGGGTGTGCTTGTTTATAAAAACGAACATTAGTTCTTTTTGTGGCATTTCTATATATAACTGAAAAAGTGTTTGTTAAAGCTTTTATTACAATGGTTTGACGTATGTTAATAGTAAGTTAAATATATTCAAATAACGAACATTAGTTTGCGTTTTTTGTGTAAATTTAGTATAATTAAAGTATAAAGTAATTGAATAAGTGAGGTGAAACAGATGCAAAAAATGATAGAAAAAGAAAAGACGTACAACTTACCCGATGAACACCGCCAAGTACTCAATGTGATAAGAAATACGTCTAAGAAATATATTACTAAAACCAAAATCTTAAATCAATTGGGATATGAATATAATTCGAGTAATGAACGATGGTTAAGAAAGGTGATCAATTCATTAGTTTATGATTATGCCTATCCTATAGGGTGTAGTTATAAACGTAATGAACGTGGTTATTACATTATTACAACGGAACAAGAGAAGCAACAAGCAATGATTAGTATTAAAAAGTTAGCTGATGGCAGTATGAAACGCTATGAAGCTTTGAAACGAATTGAAGTTTAAAGGAGTATATTATATGAAAGCAAATCAGTACGAAGAATTAAGCGAAGTTTTAGATCTAACTGAAAGTCAAAAGCTGAAATTATATGTATATCAAGAGAGACAAAATAAAAACATAAAACAAGACAGTAAAGAATCAAAACAAAATAATGAAGAAGCAAATCGTGAAAAACGTCAAAAAATCTTGGATATAAAAGATGATGTAACTAGACAAAATGCAATTGCGAAAAATAGAGCGTTATTTAAATAGGAGGCATACCATTGAAAACATTAGATCAAATTGAAAAATATAAAACTAACATTGAGGATTACCGAAAAGAGATTAAAAACCTAGACGCAGAAGTTAAAAATGATGGCAAACAACTAGATGATATCAATCAAGAGTATCAAGATTTAGTGATTAATGGCGAAGTAGAAAAAGCTGACAAACTTTATACAAAAATAGAAAAATTAGAATCTGATTATAGAGCTAAAAGTAAACGTTTAATGGTTATGAAACAGTCATTCAAAAAAGTTGTCATAAAAAACTGTGAAAACATGCAAGATGTCGCGGATGAATTAAGTGATGAATACAATGAAACGTATCAAGATGATTTAAAGCGATACGAAACACTCAATCAACAACTTAAAGACGCTAAGGATAAACTTTTAGGTTATAACGACGAGTACAGTGCTAAACAAAGAACCTTAACACAATATATTGATCGATTGAAAAGAGAGAATAACATTCAACCTGTAGAATTTATAGGGAATGTAAATATTATTCAACCATTTAACATTTAATAAACGCATTGCTCACTCAAATGATTGGGTGGGCTTATTTTAACAGAGAGAAGTGAATAAATATGCCTAAATTAACGCCTAAACAAGAGCGTTTTGTGAATGAGTATATAAGAACATTAAATGTTACACAAAGCGCTATAACAGCCGGATATTCGCCTAAGACAGCACACGTTACGGGAAGTCGATTATTAAAGAAAAAACATATTAATGAATATATTCAAGAACAAAAGAAAAAAGTGATAGACGAAAGTATATTAAGTGCTAATGAGTTATTACATTTATTAACAAATTCAGCTGTCGGTGACGAGACAGAAACAAAGGAAGTTATTGTTAAGCGTGGTGAATATAAAGAAAACCCACAGAACGGTAAAATTCAGTTAGTGTATAATGAATATGTTGAACTTATAGAAATACCTATAAAACCAAGTGACCGTTTAAGAGCTCGTGATATGCTTGGGAAATATCATAAACTGTTTACTGAGAAAAAAGAGTTCACTGCTGACACTCCGGTAATTATAAATATTGGTGAATGGGACGAAGAAGATGAAGAAGATAAACAGAGAACACTAGATAAAATAAATGATAACTATCCTAATAGAACAATGATTGTTGATGATATACCGTTAGAGGATTAA
>NZ_KV809472.1:0-14335 GCF_001812565.1 Staphylococcus sp. HMSC059F04
CTTTTTTACATTGTTTAAGAACTTAATGTCCCAGACCCTTTTTTAAAATTATAAATGTGAGCTGCGAATTGTTCGAAGCATTAACATAATAAAGTATGCAATCATACCAAACAGTATCGTAATAAATAATGCGTGGAATAAAGCTATAATTAAATTAACGTGCGTAATGATTGAAAGTGCACCAGTCACAACTTGTAAAATAATAAGTATAAATGCTGCAGTGTAACCATAACGAACCGTTCTATTTTCTGAATAATTCTTAACGGCATGAATAAAGGTAATTAAAATCCATGTAAAAGCAATCAATGCCATACCTCTATGAACAAATTGTACCCATTCTTGTTCACCATGTGGCATAATATGATCGAATGGAACTGGCCACGCTCCATAAGCTAGACTTGCTTTGGTATGGCGTACTAAAGCACCAGTATAAATTGTAAGATAAACGATAATCGTCATAATCCAAGTTAATGTTCTTAGTGGTTTTTTGATATATAATTCATCAGCTTCGTATTTTTGGTCTACTTCAAAAACAATCAACATTAAGACAAAAACAGATGAGAAACTAATTAAAGAAATACCAAAGTGTAATGCTAAAACATAAGAATTTTGTTGCCAAATAACGGCTGCTGCGCCCACTAATGCTTGTACAAGTAAAAAAGCGACACTGATAATACATAGTGGCTTCACTTCTTTGATATAACCAATATTTTTCCATGCTGTAATAACAAGCCATAAAACAATGATTAAAGATAAACCTGACATTGCTCGGTGACTTAATTCAATAATCGTTGCGATTGGTAAATTTTCTGGTAATAAAGCACCGTGACATAGTGGCCATGAAGCACCACAACCATCTTCAGAACCAGTTTTTGTTACTAAAGCCCCACCTAATTGTACAAACCCCATAATTATGGCAGCTAGTACGGATAACCATTTAAGGTTTTTTTGTTTAAACAATTTTATACACCCCATCATTAAATAATAGTTAGCCTAAATTATACCTCGGATGACTATAATTTAATGTCCATATTTCTATTCTAGCCATTATTTCAATTATACATCATTCATAGTGTTTTCAAAAAGAGAGTTTTTGAATGTCGATAAAGTGTCACAAATAATTTTTTATTCAACTGGTCAATTTACTATATTTAATATATCATAGTACTATATGGAAATTTTAAGGAGGGGGCATATGAATAAAGAACAGACTTTATCACACACTTCAAGTCGCGTTTCTTTCAAAGAATTACAACAAATAATTAAAATGGGTCTTGTTCAAGGTAATTTGATTCCTGCATTTGCGGGTGCTTGGCTTGCAGTCGTTATGACTAGCCATTCCTTCCTATCATCGATTCCACAAATTATATTAATGATAATAGGGTCGACTTTGATTATGGGGGGCGCTTGTGCAATAAACAACTACTACGATCAAGATATAGATCGTATTATGCCAAGTAAACAAAACCGACCGACCGTTAATGATAGAATTTCAGATAGAAACTTAATGCTATTAAGCTTCGGAATGATGTTAGTGGGGGAAGCTTGTTTATTTTTATTAAATATTCCAACTGGTGTGCTAGGTCTTGTAGGTATAGTTGGTTATGTATCATTTTATTCTATTTGGTCTAAACGTCATACAACGTGGAATACTGTAGTAGGTAGTTTTCCTGGTGCAGTACCTCCATTAATTGGATGGGCAGCTATTGACGGACAATTAAGTCTTGCTGCTTTTGGACTATTTTTAGTGGTATTTTGTTGGCAACCAATTCATTTTTACGCTTTAGCAATTAAAAGAAAGGATGAATATGCATTAGCCAACATTCCAATGTTACCATCCGTTAAAGGTATCAAAAGAACGCGTGTTAGCATGTTCTTTTGGCTTGTTTGTTTATTGCCTTTACCATTCTTCTTCACTAATTTAGGTACTACATTTATTGTTTTAGCTACTTTATTAAATTTAGGATGGCTTTTCATTGGTTTGACAACATTTAAAAAGGATACAGACCAAACAAAATGGGCTACAAAAATGTTTATATACTCGCTCAATTATTTAGTAGTATTTTTCGTAATGGTTGTTGTAGTTTCATTAATTAAAATGATATAAAATACTGAAGGCAAGGATGAAATTTATGAATGTACCTATTCTACCTACGATTAGTACGAGTTGTATTGTAATTAGTGCCATTTTAATTGCCATCGGTTGGTGGCAAATTTGGCATAGGCATGTAAATGCTCATAAGAAAACAATGTTATGGGCTGCTGTATTCGCATTAACGTTCTTTATTATTTATGCAACACGTACTGTGTTTATAGGTAATACGGACTTTGGTGGTCCCGATTCATTGCGACCATTTTATAAAGGTTTTTTATTTTTCCACATAAACCTAGCTACATTAGGTGGTATTGGTGGTTTAGTACAGATTATTACTGCTTTTAAGGATAAATTTAATATTCATAGAAAAATTGGTCCTACAGCATCTGTTATTTGGTTTTTGACAGCTATTACAGGTGTTACGGTGTATATACTACTTTATGTATTATATCCAGGCGGGGAGACGACGTCGGTAATTAAGGCAACGTTAGGATTATAATCTCAATACAACTGGGCTATAGGGGCTCTATTAACTGGTGAAACTTGTTGTTTTACCAGTTTTTTATCTACTTAATTGAATATTACGATTAAATTAAAGTACAATAAAAGCCGAAGTCCTTATATAAAATGTTTTGTAGTCTAAAGTATCAATTTTTATAATATATTATTAAGTAAGAGGTGAAAGATAATCAAATTATTATTGAAAATATTAGGTGTCGTGCTGTTAGTAACATTTTTAATATATTTATTTTATTCACCTCGATTACAATTTGATGTATTAGAAAATCCAAATAAATCTACTAATACGAGTCGTTCAGATCAAAGTGCACATCAAAACAATCAAAAAGATGATGGAAATCCTAAGCCTAAAGAAGGGATTGGCACTTGGATAGGAAAAGACATCTCTTATTTAACTAAAAAGTTTGGACAGGCAGATCGGTCATATCGATATAGTGATCATTATAAAAACTATGTTTTTAAACAACAAGATGCTTATTATGTTGTATTAGTTAGAGATAAGCGTATTAAATCGGTTTATGCTACGGGTGAAAATGCCAATGTTGCCCCTTTAAAAATTAATGATAGTGCAGCTAGAATTTTTGAGAATACGAGTATTAACCCTGATCCAACATTTAAAGTTAATAATAGGATATATCATTTTGAATTATCAGATGAAGATTTGAAAACTCAAACATTGATAAAATATGGTGAAAATTATGCTCAAGTTTATGTTGATCAACAAACGAATGATATTATGGGAATACGTTATTTAGATAAAGAGGCACTTGCACTTTTTAAACCTTATCGTTTAGAAGATGATGAACAATCATCGAAGTCTCGCATCAAGCATTCTGCAGATATTCCTTTTGAGCAAAACCCAAATCAGCTTATGACACTTTATGAAATAACTAATGAAATACGTAAACTAAAAGGAATTAAACCGATGCGTGTTAATAGTGATATTGCCCATATCGCCGCAATTAACTTATATGATGCAACAGATTCTGATAGTGTAGCATTTACTGAAGATACGTTACGAAATCAATTAGAGAATCAAAATATTGAATTTAAAACAACAAGTCAAAATGTTGGTTATGATTTTGATGATGTCCCAACACTCATCCATAGTTGGATGAATTCGGATATACATCGCTCAAGATTATTGAATAAAAAATACAATGAAATGGGTGGAGAAGTTATGAAAAATTACTACTCACTTATTTTTGTGGAAGATAAATAAAGGAGGTAGGCCAAAGATGTACACAGAAGAAATGGGTTATATTTTAGATGAAATCGAAAAGTTATCAGATATGGTTACTGATTCAGAAATATATTATCAGTTTAAAGAGGCTCAATTAAAGCTAAATCGTGATGATGAAGCACATCTCATGTATGAAGCTTTCTTAAAACATAAACATATGTATGATGAAGTCATGCGTTTTGGCCGATACCATCCTGACTATCAAACTATAATGTTAGAAACACGGCGTCGCAAACGTGCTTATGAAATGCTTCCGGTTGTGATGGACTATAAAGTTAAGGAAGTTAAGTTACAAAATTTAATAGATGAACTTATAAGCAAAATCGCACATGCAGTATCTGCAAATGTGAAAATTGAGGCAGGAAATCCCTTTTTCCAAACGGATGAGCATGGTTGTGCATCAGGAGGTTCATGCAAGTGCTCGTTATAAGTAGAATTAGAATATAATTAACATATATAGTAAAAACCTTCAAGTGAGACTATAGCAGTCAAACATTTGAAGGTTTTTCACGATATTTTATTTCATCGTTAATGAATCCTTAAATTGTTTTCCAAGATCAGGCCGATCTGTTACCAGTGTGTGTGCACCTTTTAAATATAAATCATGCATCATATCAATGCTATTAATACCGTAATATCCCGGTACAATATTAAGGGTATTTAACCACTGGATAAAGCGACGAGAAGTTAATGGTATGCCTTTGAAATGTGTTGGCATTTGGAAAGTATTTGCTTGTAGGTGAAAGCTACGTGCAGTGCCACTAAAGAACTTCAAAAATCCTTCTGCGACTTCCTTTTGACTAGCGCCAATTGCAACTGAATTTTGCGCTATTTTATTGAACCTGTCAATTTGTTTACTATAGAAGCTTGTAACTAATACACGGTCTTGCGCTTGATTATTTAAAATATCGTCAAACATCTTTTGTGGTGCAATAGATCCTTCATAGCTCCCTGGATGATCTTTTAAATCAACGTTAATTCGCATGTTTGGATATAATTTTAGTAATTCATCAAATGTTAGAATAGCTGTTTTCTCATGACCACGATAAGGTGTGGTTCCATTTATATCTGTAAAATGATAACCCGCATCCAATTTTTTTAATTCAGCTACAGTATGTTCGCTTACTTTACCTGAACCATTTGTGGTGCGATCAACTGTAGCATCATGAAAAACAATGAGTTTTTCATCTTTAGTAAGGCGTACGTCTGTTTCGAAACCATCTACATCAAAAGATACAGCATGGTCAAATGCAAGTTGAGTTTGCTCTGGTCTTACGGCCATGCCACCTCGATGTGCAAAAATATAAGGTGAACGTCCTTGGAAGAATGGTGGAATCGTCTTTGGCTGTTGTTGGGATTGTTGTCGTTTATAGAATAATAGGCCACTCATAATACCTATTCCAGCTAATCCCCAGTTTATTAAACGTTTATTTTTTATTGACATATATAGTGCCTCCTCAAAGGTATTAATATAAGCGTATCAAATTTATATATTAGGTAACAGTAAAGGTACTTTATTTCGTATTAGGACGAAGTTATTTTCTAAAATATTAAGACATGATATGATAATGAATGCATAAATAAATGGAGTGATGACAAACAATGAACTTAATACCTAGAACGAGTTTGACTGTTTATTTAAAACACATTAAACATGAGCGACAGCTGCGAAAATACGGACATATTGTTCATACAAATAAGCAAGAAAGATATGTCATTATTTATATTAATGAAGTTGATGCAGATGTAATTGTGCATAAGCTGATGCAAATGAAATACGTTCGGCACATTGATGCTTCGCCATATAAATACTTAAAGAAAACATATGAAAAAGAAAAGCACGAAACGCTTTAATTCAATAGTTTAAATATCATTGGAGTGGTGGTATCCAATTTTGTAAACGCAAAATGCTGATTAGATATTTAAAGTATAGGTCTAAATCGTGAAAGGCTTCGATAGGCTGAACATCAACACCAATCGTTTGAATATTATATTGTTCAGCTTTCTCATTAATCATCTGAAACTTTTTGTTACTTTCTGGATAAGGATAAGACATCGCATTAAGCATGATATACATAGCTTGAAAATGATGGCCTTCAGTAGGTTGCATAACGAGTGCTACAGATGATTGTTGCTTTTCAGATTCTGGCGTGTGGAAGTACATTATTTTATCTACACGAGCATGGTCATAATCTATCAGTGTTAAAAATTCAAACAGGTCAGTCAACCCTTCTCCAAGAACGATAAATGATTGTTTCATTAGTTAAGTAATTCTCCTTTTTTAATCAAATTATAGTAAAACACAAGATGAAATGGAAGTGTATTAACATGCGCGTGATAGCTGGTAAACATAAAAGTAAAGCACTTGAAAGTTTAGAAGGTCGAAACACGAGACCAACAATGGATAAAGTTAAAGAAGGCATTTTTAATAGTCTTCACAATGTAAGTGGACTTGGACTAGATTTATTTGCTGGAAGTGGTGCGCTTGGTATTGAAGGTTTGTCACGTGGAATGGATAAAGTAATCTTTGTTGATCAGAATTTTAAAGCAATCAAAGTAATTCAAGCGAATTTACAACAATTAGACTTAACAGAACAAGCTGAAGTATACAAAAATAATGCAGATAGAGCATTAAAAGCTTTAAATAAAAGGGATATTCAATTTGATTATATCTTTTTAGATCCGCCATACAATAAAGGACTTATAGATAAAGCTTTAATTCAAATTGAAACATTTAATTTGTTAAAAGAAAGTGGTATCATCATCTGTGAGTTTAGTCATCAAGAAGATATTGCTATACAATCATTCAAAGAGCTTAAACGCTATCATTATGGTTTAACAGACACGTTGCTGTTAGAAAAAGGAGATAAAAATGGGTAAGACAAAGGCAGTTATTCCAGGAAGTTTTGATCCAATCACGTACGGACATTTAGATATTATTGAACGTAGTGCGGGACGATTTGATGAATTACATGTTTGTGTGTTGAAAAATAGTAATAAAGCTGGCACATTTACGGTAAATGAACGCATTGAACTTATTGAGGAGTCTGTAAAACATTTATCTAATGTTCAGGTCCATCATTTTGATGGATTACTTGTTGATTTTTGTGATCAAATAGGTGCTAAAACAATTATTAGAGGCTTACGTGCGGTTAGTGATTTTGAATATGAATTGCGATTAACATCTATGAACAAAAAGCTTAATAGTGATGTTGAAACGATGTACATGATGACAAGTACAAATTATTCCTTCATTAGTTCAAGTGTTGTTAAGGAAGTAGCACAATATAAAGCAAATATAAGTGATTTTGTACCACCTAACGTAGCAACTGCATTGAAAGAAAAATTTAAATAATATGTAAACAACCCCTTCTGAAAGTACTATTTAACGAGCTTTCAAAAGGGGTTGTCATCGGTATAGCGCTATTATTTTCGAATAACAGGCGTGTTAAAATCATTTTGAGTACTATGGGTACATAAATTATAAAGTTGCGTAGCTTTAATTTCTTGCGTGAAAAAGGGCGCAGTTTTCTTTGTTATATTTGTGATATAATTTCGCTCTGGAAATTGTGCTTTTAGATACTTCAAATATTGTTGACCCTTGTTAGTCATGCCTAAAATACGAGCTGCTTTTATATTAGTAGGAACATCTTGTTGGCGTATATTGAGTACGATGTTCATTAAGGCACGTTGAATGTGCGTGTATGTATAGCGTTTCGTTTTAACGAGGGTTATGAAACTATCTAAATTGTGTGCTTTAGTTATCAATGATTGTAAACGATGTTCTAAGCCTTCATTGATTGTGTATATTTGTGCTAAGTCTTCCGATGATTGTGTAATTAAAGCATATTGAATATAAGGAAACAATGCTTCTTTTGTCATTTGTGGCTGCTCATAAAGATGCCACATGTGATTTGGTACAACTTGTTTCCAAAGTGCGTCATTTGAATTTAAAGCGTGACGAATTGCACTACCACTTGCCAATGTTTGGTGATCAATTGATGATTGATGATGATATGTACCTAAGCGTTCAATCGTCATAGCATTAATGTTTGGTGCAAAATTATGAATAGCTTTTAAATAACTAAGTCCTAAAATATTATTTGGAGTTTGTAAAATGTGATGTTGATTAAAATGGTCACTTAAAACACGTGGGTAACTTTTACCGTTATTGATTTGAGCCCTATACTTTGGATTTGTTTCAAATTGTTGAATATCTTGAGCTATTTTAGTCAACGCCTCAATATTGGCACTTTCACTACCAAATGAAATCGTATCTATGCCTAGATAATCGGCAAGCAATATACCGTATTTAGCAAAGTAATCTGATGAAGATAGACTGCCAATTATAGGAAGTTCAACAACTAAATCGACGCCTTCTAAGGCCATCTCGGCACGAATAAACTTATTGAATATTGCTGGTTCGCCACGCATTACAAATTGTCCGCTCATCAATGCAATGGTGACATCGGCATTGGACAGTTTTTTTGATTGTCGGGCATGATACAAGTGACCATTATGAAATGGGTTATATTCCGTTATAAGTCCAACACTTTTCATTTGCAATTCGTCCTTTCAGTATTCATCATAAGTATTGTAACAGATACTTTGATGTTAAGAAAAAATCTTGACAACTCTTGTAGAGAAAGTTAAAATAAATTTTGTGCTTGTTAGAGGTGAAGCCATATGAAATGGTCAATAACACAATTAAGAAAATATCAAGGTCAGCCCTTTGAATTTAATGAAACAGCGAAATTTGATCACTTAAAGGAATCGCTAGGTCTTATTGATTTGTCTGAGATTCATGTAGAAGGTCAACTTAATGTTAAGTCGAATGAAGTGATTGCAGATATGCATGTAACTGGGACATATACGATGCCATGTGCACGTACATTGGAACCAGTTGAAGTGCCACTAGATGTGACAACTTCGGAAGTATTTGATTTAGAGGGATATAATGATTATGCCGATGAAAGTGAGCTTGATGAACATTATCATCTAGCCACTGATGGTATGATAAACATTAAAGATATTGCAGAAGAGCTAGTCATAATTGAGAAACCCATGCGTGCATATTCTGATAACAGCAATCAGATGTTAACAGAAGGTAACGGCTGGGAAGTTATTGACGAAGATCAATTGATTGAACTTGCAAAGGGTGATGAAGATAAATCTTCGGAAACAATGCAAGTTGATCCTAGGCTTCAGAAATTACAACAATTATATGATAAAGAGTAATAGCAGATTACGTCTTGTTATAGTATAATTAGGAACTAATCTGACATTTAGAATTAACTGGCTTTAATATTAAGGAGGATAAATCATGGCAGTACCAAAAAGAAGAACGTCTAAAACGAGAAAAAACAAACGTCGTACACACTTCAAAATTTCAGTGCCTGGTATGACTGAATGCCCAAGTTGTGGCGAATACAAATTATCTCACCGTGTATGTAAAAATTGTGGTTCATACAATGGTGAAGAAGTTGTTAGCAAATAATTTTAGCATAGTGCTAAAATAATATGAATAATAAAGAAACCCAATGATGGCAACAAATCATTGGGTTTCTTTATGTGTTTTTATAAATACATTACAAGAATGGACTGCAGAATCATACTACGTAGTTTAAAAATAATTTGATACGATTGAAATGACAATCTTTATATTAATGTAACTGAATGTTCATCAACGTTGTGCTAATATATAGGACGAAGCATATAACAACCATAATTACATAAAATTGGAGAGTTTTAATGGAACAAATTACATCTGCACAAAATAGTAAGATTAAAAATGCAAATAAACTTAAAAAGAAACGTGAACGTGATAAAACGGGACAAGCACTCATTGAAGGTATTCATTTAATTGAAGAAGCTTATCAAAGTAATCTGACGATTAAACAATTATTTATTATTGAACCAGAGCGAACAGAACAAGCATTAATAGATTATGCAGAAGAAACATTTCAAATTAATATGAAAGTGGCAGAAACATTATCAGGTACAATTACACCTCAAGGATTCTTTGCAGTAATTGAAAAGCCAAACTATGATGTAACACATGCAAAACAAGTATTACTCATTGACCGCATTCAAGATCCTGGCAATTTAGGAACATTAATTCGTACAGCAGATGCTGCCGGTATAGACCTTATTGTTATGGAAAAGGGAACAGCAGATGCGTATCAGGATAAAGTGCTTAGAGCTAGTCAAGGTAGTGTCTTCCATATCCCTGTGGTGACTGCAGACTTACAAGGGTTTATAAAGCAGTTCGAAGGTCCTGTATTTG
Source organism: Staphylococcus sp. HMSC059F04 (assembly GCF_001812565.1). Classification (NCBI taxonomy): domain Bacteria; kingdom Bacillati; phylum Bacillota; class Bacilli; order Caryophanales; family Staphylococcaceae; genus Staphylococcus; species Staphylococcus sp. HMSC059F04. Next base: position 10,144 of record NZ_KV809472.1, read on the forward strand.
GTACTGCACTAGAAAATGCTGTGTCATATAAAAATCTTGACCCCCAAGAAACATTTGCACTGCTACTTGGTAATGAAGGGGATGGAGTAAATAACGCGTTGTTAGAACATACGACGAAAAATTTAATTATTCCAATTTATGGCAAAGCAGAAAGTTTAAATGTTGCAATTGCTGGAAGTATTTTACTTTACCACTTGAAAGGTTGACCCGTTTGTTTAAAATCGGCTATACTTAGATGTATATAATAAAGTATAGTGATGACAAGTACTCATAAAATTGAATGATAAACCAATAAAAAGACCTTAACTAGTAGAACGAATTGTGCAGGGAGAATAAGCGTGACTGAAACTTATTCCAATTTCGATTAGTTACTTTCATCTTTTTGGTTACTTAAAGAGATTTAAGTCGGAGCGCGTATCTTCGTTAACAATGCAGAACAAGTGTATGTAAAATAAAGTAAGGCTTAGCGTCTTATTTTATAATGACATAAATTTGGGTGGTACCACGGAAGACTTTCGTCCCAAGATATAGGGAGGTAAGTCTTTTTTTATGCTCGAAAACTAAGTTTAAAAATAAAAAGTGTGAGGTGTCATTTATATGACTCAGATGGATTCAATGGCGGAATTAAAACAACAAGCATTAGTTGATATTAATGAAGCTCAAAATGAACGCGAATTACAAGATGTAAAAGTTAAATATTTAGGTAAAAAAGGTTCAGTTAGTGCTCTAATGAAAAATATGAAAGATTTACCTAATGAAGAAAAACCTGCCTATGGTCAAAAGGTAAATGAATTAAGACAAACCATTCAAAATGAATTAGAAGAAAAACAAGCATTATTAAAACATGAAAAATTGAACCAACAACTTGCTGAAGAAACGATTGATGTTACATTACCAAGTCGTAAAATCAACATAGGTTCTAAACATCCTTTAACAAGAACGATTGAAGAAATTGAAGACTTATTTTTAGGTTTAGGTTATGAAATTGTTGACGGTTATGAAGTTGAACAAGATTATTATAATTTTGAAGCATTAAACTTACCTAAGTCACATCCTGCGCGTGATATGCAAGATAGTTTCTACATTACAGATGATATTTTAATGCGCACTCATACATCTCCAGTTCAAGCACGGACGATGGAAAAACGTAATGGTGTAGGCCCAGTAAAAATTATTTGTCCTGGTAAAGTATATCGACGTGACTCAGATGACGCAACACATAGTCATCAATTTACTCAAATAGAAGGGTTAGTCGTTGATAAACATATTAAAATGAGTGACTTAAAAGGCACATTAGAATTATTGGCTAAAAAGTTATTTGGGGCAGAACGTGAAATTCGTCTTCGCCCTAGTTACTTCCCATTCACAGAACCATCCGTTGAAGTTGATGTATCTTGTTTTAAATGTAAAGGTAAAGGCTGTAACGTATGTAAACATACAGGCTGGATTGAAATTTTAGGTGCTGGTATGGTGCATCCAAACGTACTTGAAATGGCTGGATTTGATTCGAATGTATATTCTGGCTTTGCCTTTGGTATGGGGCCAGATCGTATCGCGATGTTAAAATATGGTATTGAAGATATTCGTCATTTCTACACTAATGACGTACGATTCCTTGATCAATTTAAAGCTGTAGAAGATAGAGGTGAATTGTAATGTTGATTTCAAATGAATGTTTAAAAGATTATGTTGATGCAGGTGTAGCTATTGAAGATTTAGCAGAGCGTATTACTCGCACAGGTATTGAAGTAGATGACATAATCGACTATACCAAAGATATCAAGAACTTAGTTGTAGGATATATCCAATCTAAGGAGAAACATTCTGATGCAGACAAATTAAATATTTGTCAAGTAGATATTGGTGAAAAAGAAGCTGTTCAGATTGTATGTGGCGCACCTAATGTCGAAGCGGGACAACACGTTATCGTCGCTAAAGTTGGTGGACGCTTACCTGGTGGCATTAAAATTAAACGCGCTAAGTTGCGTGGCGAACGTTCAGAAGGAATGATTTGTTCATTACAAGAAATTGGTATTTCCAGTAATGTTGTTCCAAAAGCATATGAAAATGGTATTTTCGTTTTTACTGAACCAATTGAACCTGGGACTGACGCTTTAACAGCACTTTACTTAAATGACCAAGTGATGGAATTTGATTTAACACCGAATCGAGCTGATGCATTAAGCATGATTGGTACTGCATATGAAGTAGCAGCGCTATATAAAACTAAAATGACGAAACCTCATACACAAAGTGATGAAATTTCTGAATCCACATCAAATGAGTTATCAGTATCTATTGATAATCCTGAAAAAGTGCCATACTACAGTGCAAGAATAGTTAAAAATGTGACAATAGCCCCATCTCCAATTTGGATGCAGATGCGCTTAATTAAAGCAGGTATTCGTCCAATCAATAACGTTGTAGATATTTCTAATTATGTCTTATTAGAATACGGTCAACCATTACACATGTTTGACCAAGATCACATTGGCTCTAAAGAAATAATTGTGCGCCAAGCAAATGAAAATGAAACTATGACTACCTTAGATAATACAGAGCGTACCTTAGTAAATAGTGACATTGTTATTTCAAATAGCAAAGAACCAATCGCTTTAGCAGGCGTCATGGGTGGAGATTTTTCTGAAGTTACAGCAACAACAACAAATGTTGTAGTAGAAGGCGCTATCTTTGATCCGGTTTCTATTCGTCATACATCTCGTCGTTTAAACTTGCGTAGTGAAGCTTCTAGTCGCTTTGAAAAAGGTATTGCAACTGAATTTGTCGATGAAGCTGTTGATAGAGCATGTTACTTACTTCAAACATATGCAGATGGTAACGTATTACAAGGCCGAGTGTCTGCAGGTAATTTAGGTTCATTTGTGACACCAATTAAAATCACTGCTGAAAAAGTAAACAAAACAGTTGGATTTAACTTATCTTGTGGTGAAATAAAAGCTATTTTTGAACAATTAGGCTTTAAAACACAACAAAATGGTGACGAATTAACAGTCAATGTACCATCACGCCGTAAAGATATTACGATTAAAGAAGATTTGATTGAAGAAGTTGCACGGATATACGGATACGACAACATCCCATCAACAATGCCCGTTTTTGAAGATGTCACAAGTGGCGAATTAACAGATCGTCAGCATAAAACGCGTATAGTAAAAGAAACATTAGAAGGTGCTGGTTTAGACCAAGCAATTACGTATTCACTTGTTTCAAAAGATCATGCGAAAGATTTTGCTTTACAAACACGTCCAACAATTAGCTTATTAATGCCTATGAGTGAAGCGCATTCCACTTTACGTCAAAGCTTATTACCACATTTAATCGAAGCAGCTGCATATAATGTGGCGCGTAAAAATAAAGATGTCAAATTGTATGAAATAGGACGCGTTTTCTTTGGTAATGATGAAGGTGAATTACCAGAGGAGGTAGAATATTTGAGCGGCATATTAACTGGTGAGTATGTAGTTAATACATGGCAAAATAAAAAAGAAGCTGTTGACTTCTATATTGCCAAAGGCGTTGTAGATCGTGTCGCGGAAAAGTTAAATCTCGAGTTCAGTTATAAAGCCGGTGAAATTAGTGGGTTACATCCTGGTAGAACAGCAATCATATCTTTACAAGGTAAAGATATTGGTTTTATTGGCGAATTGCATCCACAATTAGCTGCGGAGAATGATTTAAATCGCACATACGTATTTGAATTAAACTATCATACTATAATGGAAGTAGCAGTTGGCTACATTAACTATAAACCAATCCCTAAATTCCCTGGAGTGACTAGGGATATTGCCTTAGAGGTCACAAGTGATGTTCCAGCATCAGTGTTGTTAGAAACAATCCATAGTAATGGTGATGATATTCTTCAAGATTCATTAGTATTTGATGTTTACGAAGGGGAACATTTAGGTGAAGGTAAGAAATCTATTGCGATTCGCTTGAATTATTTAGATACAGAAAATACATTAACAGATGAACGTGTCACAAAAGTACATGATAAAATTTTAGCAGCTTTACAAGCACAAGGCGCTGTAATAAGATAATTTGGCGAAAAGAGACAGACTGGGACACAAATCCTAGAAAAAATAGCCAGTAAATGAGCTTACAAAAACTCATTTACTGGCTATTTTATTGACAATACTTAATGGCTTCGCTTTCCTAGGGTGCCGTCTCAGCC
>NZ_KV809472.1:14435-65388 GCF_001812565.1 Staphylococcus sp. HMSC059F04
CACCCCAACTTGCGTTGTTCGCGGAAATGCTTGTTGCATTTCTTTGTGTTGGGGGCCCCACTCCAAATTGCTTTGTCCGTTGGCTTTCTTTTCGAAAGCCTATCTGTTGGGGCCTCTGTCTTCAGCTTGTCCTGTTCCCTCAGGAGTCTCGCCATAAATACTACGTATTAACATGTAATTTCAACGTTAAATGGTTAAAAAAATAAGGCACTTTCACATTGTTTAGTCGACTTCACTAAATGAAATGAACGAGGTGCCTTATATAAGCGATAACTTGAAGCAATAGATGTTACCACTAGAGACTTTAATTTTAATAGTTTCAATTAATATGGTGGAAACCATATCCAATAAAAAGATTTTGGCGTTTCAATTTTAATCTATTTCATTTATATCTTAAATTGTTATTGCTTACTAATTTTGCTTTCTTTCTACTAATTTCAGTGCTTTTTCTCGGTTTTTAAAATGTTTTTTAGAAATACTATCTAATTTGTTAATTCCACTCTTATCAATGATTTTAGCAGCAACTAAATCAACCTTATTACCAGCACCTTTAGGAATTTCGCAATGCATTTTGCGAGCGAGTTGATCCATATATTTGACAAATGCATAGCGAGAGATAATACTGGCAGCTGCAATTGCTAGAGATTTTGACTCTCCTTTTGTTTCAAATTTTGTTTTTTCTGGAAATGGTAATGCACTTAAGGCATAATGTTGATAAACTTCACGCTGAGCGAATTGGTCAATCACAATATAATCGATGTTGTCTGGATGAATTTTTTGAGTAACATTTTTAATAGCTTCATTATGAAGAACGGCTTTCATTTTTACTTGAGACCAGCCTAAAGCTTGGCGCTCATTATATTTAATATTATCTAATGTTAGCAATGAATGTGGAATAAATGTCACTAACTGCTCCGCCAAGTCAATAATTTTAGTATCAGTTAGTTTTTTTGAGTCATCGACACCTAATGTTTTTAAAATAGCAACATGTGATTGAGTGACATAAGCAGCACATACGGTTAAAGGACCAAAATAATCTCCACTTCCGGCTTCATCGCTACCAATACAATCATATTTGTCATATTGAAGTGTATGAGTTGATGATTGCTTTGAAGTTGTTGCTGCCATGGCAGCATCGTGATAATTTGGAAGTAATTCTCGAGCAATATTTTCAGCTTGTTTACCTTGAAACATGACTTTGCCAGAGTTATAGATATTAATGGTTGTCTGTTTATAATTAGTGCGTGCACGCATCCCTTGTGGTAAGTTATGCTGTTCAAAGTCAATTTGATTTAAGAGCTGCTCTATTGCTTCGTTTGTTAGTTTTTGGACGACATTTGCCATAGATGTCAGAAATCCTTTCTTTAAAAAATATTAACCAGCAATATCATATCATGAAATTAATGATGTAGTAATATTCTAGTATAACACTATAACTTACTGAATCAGATGGATGGGCTTACAAATTTAGATGCTGTCATGTATAATGTACTTAATATAACATTACATAGAAACTAGCTGATGAAAAAATGTAATAGAACTGAAGTTTATAAAAAAGGTCAGGAGACATAATTATGAGTGAATTTAAAAACAGAATTAATGTAACGATTAATGATCAACATTATACTATTGTTGGTGAAGACAGTCCTGAGCATATTCGTTATGTCGCTCATTTAGTAGATGAGAGAATCAAGGCGCTAAAAACTTCTGGTCTTGATACAACACGAAAGTCTGTATTAACGGCCGTCAATATAATGCACGAAAAGGTACTATTAGAAGAAGAAAATCGTCGCCTCCAAGAAGAAGTGAATCAATTTAGACGTAGAGAGCTATAATATGATACTAGATTTAATTGTATTATTATTTGTAGGTTATGTCATGCTTATGGGATATCGCCGTGGATGGTGGTTAAATTGTTTACACGTTATGACGACGATGGTTGCCTTGTGGATTGCACATAACAATTATCAAGGTATTGCACAAAGATTATTAGTTTTTTTACCGTTCCCGAAAACTGTAGCTTATGATATGACTTACGCTGTGCCTTTTAGTCAAGTTCAGCAACGCTTTGATGCAATTGTAGCTTTTGCACTAGTTGCTATATTGAGCAAGATTATTTTGTATCTTCTTGTAGTGTCATTTGATAATATAGTAACGTACAAAAAATTATATAATTGGAGTCGCTGGTTAGGGGCCTTGTTTGGATTGCTATTAGCCTTGATATCTGTGCAAATTCTACTTTATATGCTGGCGCTTTATCCTAATGAATGGGTTCAGATGAGTTTAGCTCATTCATGGCTTAGTAAAGCAATTTTATTACATACACCAATCGTTTCAGCATATATTTTAAATTTATAAAATCTGATAAAGGTCAGGATTTCTTTTCCTGGTCTTCTTTTTATGAGGTGACGGTATGACAAAAAAAGATGTTATTAAATTATTAGAGCAAATTGCTACTTATATGGAGTTGAATGGAGAAAATACCTTTAAAGTGTCAGCTTATCGCAAAGCGGCGCAAAGTTTGGAAATGGATGAACGCCCTTTAGAAGAAATTGATGATGTGACGGAGCTAAAAGGAATTGGTAAAGGTGTCGGCGAAGTGATTAATGAATATCGTCAAACCGGTGAGTCAGAGGTCTTATCTGATCTGAAAAAACGTGTGCCTGAAGGTCTGATTCCACTGTTGAAAATTCAAGGTTTAGGTAGCAAGAAAATCGCAAAGCTATATCAAGAGTTGGGCATTGAAGATAAAGAAAGTTTGCAACGTGCATGTGAAGCTGGTCAAGTAAGTCAGTTAAAAGGATTCGCTAAAAAAACAGAAACTAATATTTTAGAGGCTGTCAAAGCGTTAGGTGCTAAAAAAGAACGGTATCCTATTGATCAGATGCGAGGGTTGAACGAGCAAATTGTCGCTTATATTAAGACGCTGACTGCTATCGATAATTATTCATCAGCTGGGAGTTTTCGTCGCTATAAAGAAATGAGTAAAGATTTAGATTTCATCATAAGTACGACGGAGCCTGACAAAGTTCAAGCGCAATTATTAAATATTCCCAACAAAGTAAAAGAAGTGGCTGTGGGACAAACAAAAATCTCTTTAGAAATAGAATATGATGATGAAACAATTGGTGTAGATTTTAGACTCATTGAACCAGCAGCATTTTATCATACATTACAACATTTTACTGGCTCAAAAGAACATAATATTCGCATTCGACAACTTGCTAAAGCGCAGGGAGAAAAAGTAAGTGAATATGGAATTGAAACGTCAGATGGACAACTGATTCAATATAATAATGAAACTGATATTTATAAACACTTTAACGTGAATTGGATTGCACCGGCGATGCGTGAAGACGGCAGTGAATTTGAAAGAGATTTAAGTGATATTATTACCTTAGATGATATCAATGGTGATATCCATATGCATACGACTTATAGTGATGGCGCATTTTCTATTCGACATATGGTTGAGGCTAACATTGCTAAAGGATATCATTTTATGGTTATTACTGACCATTCTCAAAGCCTAAAAGTTGCCAACGGTCTGCAAGTAGAACGTTTATTACGACAAAATGAAGAAATTAAAAAATTGAATCAAGAATATCAAGAAATTGATATTTATTCAGGCACAGAAATGGATATTTTGCCAGATGGTTCACTGGATTATGATGATGATGTTTTAGCACAATTAGACTATGTTATTGCTGCGATACACCAAAGCTTTAACCAATCTGAAGCAGATATCATGAAACGTCTAGAACATGCATGTCGAAATCCATATGTACGACACATTGCTCATCCAACGGGGCGCATTATTGGGAAGCGTCCAGGATATCAACCTAATATTGAACAATTAATGCAACTTGCTGAAGAAACTCAAACAATTTTAGAAATCAATGCTAATCCAAAGCGACTGGATTTAAATGCAGATATTGTTAAAAAATATCCGAATGTTAAGTTGACGATAAATACTGATGCACACCATACAGATCATTTGGAATTTATGAAATATGGTGTAGCAACAGCGCAAAAAGGATTTGTTACTAAAGATAGAGTCATCAATACCTTATCGCGAGAAGACTTTAAAAAATTCATTGCAAACAATATTAAAATGAAGAAATAGAGGGATTTGATGAGACAGAAAACGTTAGATGTCTTAGAATTTAATAAAATTAAAGCACTCATCGCTAATGAGACAATTAGTGACTTGGGGAGGGAGAAAGTACTACAACTGCATCCTGCGACTGATTACGATACTGTTGTTTTTCAAATGAATGAAACTGATGAAATATCACAAATTTATAATAAATATAGGATGCCAAGTCTAAGTGGATTATCAAAAGTTTCTCCATTACTTCACCGCGCTAAGATTGGTAGCGTATTGAATGTTACAGAATTAAATCAGTTAAAAAGGCTCATTCAAGTTCAAAACCAATTTAAAACATTTTATAATCAATTGCTTGAAGATGATGAACAACAAGTCTATTATCCTTTGCTGCATGATAATATGATGCGCTTACCTGTATTAACTGATTTATTTCAAGAAATTAATGATAAATGTGATACACATGATTTATATGATCATGCGAGTTACGAATTACAAGGCATTCGCAGTAAAATTTCAAGTACGACACAACGCATTAGACAAAATCTAGATCGTATTGTTAAAAATCAATCTAATCAAAAGAAACTATCGGATGCTATAGTAACTGTGCGCAATGAACGTAATGTTATACCAGTAAAAGCTGAATATCGCCAAGATTTTAAAGGTATTGTGCATGACCAATCAGCATCTGGACAAACGTTATATATTGAACCATCATCTATTGTAGAAATGAACAATCAAGTGAGTCGCTTACGCAACGATGAGGCTGTGGAAAGAGAACGAATTTTAACTATATTAACAACAATGGTTGCGCAACAAGCTGAACAATGTTTAGTAGCTGAAGAAGTTATGGGTCACTTGGATTTCTTAACAGCTAAGGCACGTTATGCAAGTGCAATAAAGGGAACAAAGCCTACATTTTATGAAGCGCGTACAATTTATTTACCCAATGCCTTTCATCCATTGTTAGATAAAGAAACTGTTGTTGCAAATACGATTGAATTTGCTGATGATGTGGAAACAGTGATTATTACGGGGCCAAATACTGGTGGGAAAACAGTCACGCTTAAAACACTAGGATTAATTATAATTATGGCACAATCAGGGTTGTTAATTCCCACATTAGACGGTAGTCAGTTAAGCGTGTTTCATGATGTCTTTTGTGATATTGGAGATGAGCAGTCTATAGAACAATCATTATCTACATTTTCATCACATATGAAAAATATTGTCGCTATATTACAACAAGCAGATAAGCATAGTTTAATACTGTTTGACGAGTTAGGAGCAGGAACAGATCCTAGTGAAGGCGCTGCATTAGCAATGAGTATTCTTGATTATACAAGAGCGCTTGGCGCGCTAGTCATGGCAACGACACACTACCCAGAACTTAAAGCGTATAGCTATAACCGCGAAGGTGTCATGAATGCTAGTGTCGAGTTTGATGTTGATACATTGAGTCCCACATACAAATTATTAATGGGTGTTCCTGGCCGATCAAATGCATTTGATATATCTAAAAAATTAGGTCTTAACTTATCAATTATAAATAAAGCAAAAACCATGATTGGTACAGATGAGCAAGAAATCAATTTAATGATAGAATCGCTTGAAAAAAATGCGAAACGTGTAGATACGCAGCGTATAGAACTTGACCATTTATTGAAAGAAGCACAGCAAACACACGATGATCTTGAAAAACAATATAATCAATTTCAAGCATACGAAAAACAATTAATAGAAGATGCGAAAGATAAAGCAAATCAACGTGTTAAAGCTGCTACAAAAGAAGCAGATGAGATATTAAAAGAGTTACGAACGCTAAGAGATCAAAAAGGGGCCGATGTTAAGGAACATGAATTGATAGACAAGAAAAAGCAACTTGATAATCAATATGAAGCGAAATCGATTAAACAACAAGTTCAAAAGCAAAAATACGATAAAATTGTAGCCGGAGATGAAGTTAAAGTTTTATCATATGGACAAAAGGGCGAAGTGTTAGAGTTAGTTGGAAATGATGAAGCGGTAGTTCAAATGGGTATCATTAAAATGAAATTGCCGATTGAAGATTTGGAAAAAACAAAAAAGAAACAAGAAAAACCGACTAAAATGATTAAACGCCAACATCGTCAAACGATTAAAACGGAACTGGATATAAGAGGATATCGTTATGAAGAAGCGTTAATTGAGTTAGATCAATATTTAGACCAAGCTGTATTAAGTAATTATGAACAAGTTTATATCATACATGGCAAAGGCACAGGTGCTTTACAAAAAGGTGTTCAACAACATTTGAAACGACATAAAAGTGTAAAATCATTTAGGGGTGGTATGCCAAGTGAAGGTGGCTTTGGTGTAACTGTCGCAGAATTAAAATAATCATCACTATTCATTTACTAAAATGATAGAATAAACTTTACTTCAACTATATATTGCGGTTAATATGAGTGATGTAAGAAAAATGTGAGCAATTGCAATGCAATAGATGATATTGTCTGTTATAATTTGCTCATCATTTAAATTTAAGGAGGATTGGCTGTCATGGCAATCGTAAAAGTAACGGATTCAAACTTTGATGAAAATATTCAAGATGGCGTTAAATTAGTAGACTTTTGGGCAACTTGGTGTGGACCTTGTAAAATGATTGCTCCAGTATTAGAAGAATTAGCAGGAGATTATGAAGGTAAAGCTGATATTTTAAAATTAGATGTTGATGAAAACCCATCAACTGCTGCTAAATTTGAAGTAATGAGTATTCCTACTTTAATTGTATTTAAAGATGGAGAACCTGTAGATAAAGTTGTAGGTTTCCAACCAAAAGAAAATTTAGCAGAAGTATTGGATAAACATTTATAATCACACAGAAATGGGGACGGGGCATTACATCTGATGTAATTGCCTCTTCTTTTTGTGTGTAATAATCGAGAAAGGGGGAGTGTGATACGTTGAGTTATCAGCAAGCTATTCGTGAAAAATTAAGTGTTGTACCTATTGAACCAGGGTGTTATTTGATGAAAGATCGCCAACAACAGGTAATTTATGTCGGTAAAGCTAAACGTTTACGCAATCGTTTACGTTCGTATTTTACAGGGGCTCATGATGCTAAAACAACGCGTTTAGTTGGGGAAATACGTGACTTTGAATATATCGTAACATCTAGTGAAACAGAATCCCTCCTATTAGAATTAAATTTAATTAAACAATATCAACCGCGTTATAATATATTATTAAAGGATGATAAGAGTTATCCTTTTATTAAAATCACTAAAGAAAAGTATCCTCGTTTATTGGTAACACGTACAGTTAAAAAAGGGACAGGTAAATATTTTGGACCATACCCTAACGCTTATTCAGCACAAGAAACCAAGAAGCTATTAGACCGTATTTATCCATTTAGAAAATGTGATACGATGCCAGATAAATTATGTTTGTACTACCATATTGGTCAATGTCTAGGTCCATGTGTTTATGATGTTGATCAACAGCAATATGCCCAAATGACAAAAGAGATATCTGACTTTCTTAATGGTGAAGATAAAACCATTTTACAAAATTTAGAACAGAGAATGATGGCTGCAAGCGAAAAATTAGATTTTGAACGTGCTAAAGAATATAGAGATTTACTTCAACACATTCATAATTTAACGAAGAAACAAAAAATTATGTCATCAGATAATACGATTCGTGATGTGTTTGGTTACCACGTGTCTAAGGGCTGGATGTGTGTTCAAGTATTTTTTATTCGCCAAGGTAATATGATTCAACGGGATGCCACTATGATTCCGATTCAACAAACGGAAGAAGAAGAATTTTATACCTTTATTGGCCAGTTTTATAGTTTAAATCAACATATATTGCCCAAAGAAGTGCATATACCAAAACACTTAGATGCTAAATTAATTCATTCTGTCGTTGATACTAAAATTGTGCAGCCGGCACGTGGAGCGAAAAAAGAAATGGTTGATTTAGCAAATCATAATGCTGAGGTAGCGCTTGATAATAAATTTGAATTAATTGCTCGTGATGAATCACGGACTGTGAAGGCAATTGAAGAGTTAGGTGAGCGTATGGGCATTCAATCACCAATACGTATTGAAGCTTTTGATAATTCAAACATTCAAGGTGTTGATCCAGTATCAGCTATGGTGTCATTTGTTGATGGTAAACCAGATAAGCGTGGCTATCGAAAATATAAAATAAAAACAGTAGAAGGTCCAGATGATTATAAATCTATGAGAGAAGTCGTACGTCGTCGATATACAAGAGTGTTAAATGAAGGCCTTCCTTTACCAGATCTTATTATTGTAGATGGAGGTAAAGGACACATGTCAGGGGTTAAAGACGTGTTAGAAAATGAATTAGGCTTAGACATTCCAATAGCTGGTTTGCGTAAAAACGATAAACATCAGACCTCTGAACTGCTTTATGGGCCAGAAGCTGAAGTGGTACCTATGAAGAAAAATAGTCAAGCATTTTATCTCTTACAGCGTATTCAAGATGAAGTGCACCGCTTTGCCATTACTTTCCATCGACAAACACGGCAGAAACAAGGCATGCGTTCTATACTTGATACCGTTGATGGTATAGGTAGCAAAAGAAAAACTAAATTATTGCGTACTTTTGGTTCTATCAAGAAAATGAAAGAAGCAACTTTACCAGAATTGCAAAATTGTGGCCTTCCTGAAAAAGTAGCTAAAAGTTTGAAAGAAGCATTAAATAATTAAAAAATTAAGATTTTGGGACGTGAGAATCATTCTCATGTCCCAAAGTGTTGTAAAAAATGTTACAATATAGTTAACAAACAGCTAATTTTTTTATAGATTTGTGGAAGCGTTTTCTAATTGATAAACATTATCATTTAAGTGTTCCTGATAATGTTTTAATTGAAAAATACACAAATGCTAAATCCACCATCCAGTTCATTTTATAATACTTGCAAATTGTATTTAAAAAAATTTGAAAACTTAAAATTTTTATTTTTCAATTAGCAAGAAATAGGATGTCTTAGTGGTATCACATCATTTAAATTAGCTAATTTTAATTATTGTTTCTTCAGGGGGGAGTTCTTTTGGCTCATACAAAAAACGAATTTTACTTAAGACGTGTTCATTCGTTATTAGGTATTATTCCAATCGGGGCATTTTTAGTAGTGCATTTGATGGTAAACCATCAAGCTACTCAAGGTGCTGAAGCATTTAATAAAGCATCTATGTTTATGGAATCATTGCCGTTTTTAATTATCGTTGAGTTTCTATTTATTTATATCCCAATTTTATATCATGGATTGTATGGTATTCATATCGCATTTACAGCAAAGGAAAATATTGGGCATTATTCAATATTTAGAAACTGGATGTTTGCATTACAACGCGTAACGGGTGTAATTACGTTTATTTTTATTTTCGTACATTTATGGCAAACGCGCTTACAAAAGGCATTTTTCGGTAAAGAAGTTAATTATAATATGATGCATCAGACATTACAACACCCTTTGTGGGCAATTATTTATATGATTTGTATCGTGGCAGTCGTTTTTCACTTTGCTAACGGTATTTGGTCATTTTTAGTGACATGGGGGATTTTACAATCTAAAAAATCTCAACAAGTTTTCACTTGGGTATCACTCATTGTCTTTTTGATATTGTTTTATATTGGTGTATCAGCAATTGTAGCATTTATGTAAATTTCGTTTTAGCGTAAGTTTTAGTTCAATATTTAGGGGAGTGACAATTCTATGGCAGAGAAGAAAATTATTGTTGTCGGAGGCGGACTTGCCGGTTTAATGTCAACAATTAAAGCTGCAGAACAAGGTGCTCATGTGGATTTGTTCTCATTAGTACCTGTTAAACGTTCGCACTCTGTATGTGCCCAAGGGGGTATCAATGGTGCGGTAAATACAAAAGGTGAAGGAGATTCTCCGTGGATTCATTTTGATGATACCGTTTATGGTGGAGATTTTTTAGCAAATCAACCACCAGTTAAAGCAATGACTGAAGCTGCACCACAAATTATTCATTTATTAGACCGCATGGGCGTCATGTTTAGCAGAACAAAGGAAGGTTTATTAGACTTTAGACGCTTCGGTGGGACATTGTATCATCGAACAGCATTTGCTGGTGCAACAACAGGGCAACAACTATTATATGCGTTAGATGAACAAGTACGTTCCTTTGAAGTAGATGGACTAGTGACAAAATATGAGGGCTGGGAATTTTTAGGAATTGTTAAAGACGAAGATAATGCAGCTAGAGGAATTATAGCTCAAAATATGACAACTTCAGAAATTCAATCTTTCGGTTCAGATGCGGTCATTATGGCTACAGGTGGTCCAGGCATTATTTTTGGTAAAACAACGAACTCTATGATTAACACTGGGTCAGCAGCTTCAATTGTTTATCAACAAGGTGCTAAATATGCAAATGGCGAATTTATTCAAATTCATCCGACTGCGATTCCAGGTGATGACAAATTACGTTTAATGAGTGAATCTGCACGTGGTGAAGGCGGTCGTATATGGACATATAAAGATGGTAAGCCTTGGTACTTCTTAGAAGAAAAATATCCGGATTATGGTAACTTAGTACCTCGTGATATTGCAACGCGTGAAATTTTTGATGTTTGTATCAATCAAAAATTAGGTATTAATGGTGAAAATATGGTGTATCTGGATCTGTCTCATAAAGATCCACATGAATTAGATGTTAAATTAGGTGGTATCATTGAAATTTATGAAAAATTCACTGGTGACGATCCTCGTAAGGTACCAATGAAGATTTTCCCAGCAGTTCACTATTCAATGGGAGGACTTTATGTTGATTACGATCAAATGACCAACATTGATGGTTTATTTGCTGCAGGAGAATGTGATTTTTCACAACATGGAGGTAACCGTTTAGGTGCAAACTCATTATTATCTGCAATTTATGGTGGTACTGTCGCTGGACCAAATGCGGTAAAATATGTTGAAAATATTGATAAAACTTATGCTGATTTAGATGATTCAATTTATCAAGCACGGGTAGATGAAGAACAACAAAGATTCGATAATTTACTTAATATGCGTGGCACAGAAAATGCCTATAAATTACATCGTGAACTCGGTGAAATTATGACAGCTAATGTTACAGTTGTAAGAGAAAATGATAAATTATTGGAAACCGATAAGAAAATTGTTGAGCTCATGGAACGCTATCAAAATATTGATATGGAAGATACACAGACATGGAGTAACCAAGCCGTGTTCTTTACTCGTCAATTATGGAATATGCTTATACTTGCACGTGTTATCACAATTGGTGCTTATAATCGCAATGAATCACGCGGTGCGCATTACAAACCAGAATTTCCAGAACGAAATGATGAAGAATGGTTAAAAACAACATTAGCAGAGTATATGGGTAAAGATGAAGCACCAAAATTTACTTATGAGCCAGTAGATGTAAGCTTGATCCCACCACGTAAACGTGATTACACTAGCAAGTCTAAAGGAGGTAAAAAATAATGACTGAAACACTATCAGCAAATAACACTCCAAAAGACCAACATGCAGACAGTAATCAACAACCACAAAAAGAAAAACAAAAAACAATTAAATTAATTATAAAACGTCAAGATAATCAAGACTCTAAGCCATACGATGAAGCGTTTGAAATCCCTTATAAAGATAACATGAATGTCATTGCCTGTTTGATGGAAATTAGACGTAATCCAGTAAATGCAGAAGGAAAGAAAACAACACCCGTTATTTGGGACATGAATTGTTTGGAAGAAGTTTGTGGTGCATGTTCGATGGTAATTAATGGTCGTGCAAGACAATCATGTTCAGCCATCGTTGATCAATTAGAGCAACCTATTCGTCTAGAACCAATGAGTACGTTTCCAGTTATTCGTGACTTACAAGTTGACCGTACACGAATGTTTGACAACTTAAAACGTATGAAAGCTTGGATTCCTATTGATGGAACTTATGATTTAGGTCCTGGACCTCGTATGCCGGAGAAAAAACGACAAACAGCGTATGAACTGTCAAAATGTATGACATGTGGTGTGTGTTTAGAAGTTTGTCCGAATGTAACACCTAATAATAAGTTTGTCGGTGCACAAGCCATCTCACAAGTTCGTCTATTTGATTTACATCCGACAGGTGCTATGACAAAGGATGAACGATTAGATGCATTAATGGGGACAGGTGGATTGCAAGAGTGCGGTAATTCTCAAAACTGTGTAAATGCATGTCCTAAAGGTATCCCATTAACAACGTCAATTGCAGCAATGAACAGAGAAACAACGTTTCATATGTTCAAATCATTCTTTGGTTCAGATCATAAAGTGGAATAATCGCTGTACAAGCTTTAGAAAAATAGATTTCTAAAATAAATAAGCCTGAAAATGAAGTCAATTGATTTCGTTTTTGGGCTTATTTTATAGCCGAGCTTTGATAGGTGTTTTTCGTAACGCAAAGCTTCAGTGTATGATCCTTTAAAATAGTTATTTAGATATCATTTATTTTAATGATGATACATAGATGCTAAAGTGTAACAAATAACAAAAGATGTTACTGTTAAGTACAACAGATTTTTATCAATTTTTGGTGTGTTTTCATCTACTTTAATTAATATGGTTTTTCACATTAGAATGATGTTTTATGTGTAGGGATATCATTTTTAAAATAGCCTTAGATGATTTCACTATATTTAATGTGCTAAAATAAAAATACTATTGCAATTAATTGAGGATGAAAAATATGAATAAACCCATTGGTGTTATAGATTCAGGAGTTGGAGGATTAACTGTAGCTAAAGAAATTATACGCCAGTTACCAAATGAGACTATATATTATTTAGGTGATATAGCACGGTGTCCATATGGACCAAGACCTGGAGAGGAAGTTAAAGCTTTCACCACTGAACTAGCTAATAAATTAATGGAATTTGACATTAAAATGCTGGTTATTGCTTGTAATACGGCAACTGCAGTCGCTTTAGAGCATTTACAACACATACTGTCTATTCCAGTTATTGGTGTTATTGAACCAGGTGCACGTACTGCTATTATGACGACCAAAAATCAACATGTGCTTATACTTGGAACAGAGGGAACTATTAAATCTGAAGCTTATCGACATCACATTAAACGCATTAATCCTAATGTTGAGGTAACAGGTGTGGCCTGTCCAGGATTTGTACCTTTGGTCGAACAAATGCGTTATAATGATCCAACAATAACGAGTATTATTATTCATCAGACATTAAAACACTGGCGAAACAGTATAGCGGACACTGTCATATTAGGATGTACGCATTATCCCTTGTTATATCAACCGTTGAATGATTATTTCGGTGGAGACAAAACGGTCATTTCTTCTGGTCTAGAGACAGCTAGGGAAGTAAGTGCTTTGTTAACATTTAGTAATGAGCACGCCAGCTATACAGCCCAGCCACAGCATCGCTTTTTTTCTACAGGTGATACGACGCATATTACTAATATTATTGCTGAGTGGTTGCATATGAAAGTAAAAGTAGAACAGATTAAATTAACAAATTAGGGGGATAAACGATGACCGATATTGTGATAGCTACAAATAACCAAGGAAAGATTAATGATTTTAAAGCGATTTTTCCAAACGATAATGTTATCGGTATTTCAGAATTGTTGAAAGACTTTGATGTTGAAGAAACAGGGACAACCTTTGAAGAAAATGCTATTTTAAAATCAGAAGCAGCAGCTAAAAGATTGAATAAACGAGTGATTGCTGATGATAGTGGCTTGGAAGTTTTTGCACTTAACGGTGAGCCAGGGGTGTACTCTGCACGATATGCCGGTTTAGACAAAAATGATGATGACAACATAGACAAATTATTATCTAAATTAACTGATATCACGCAACGTGAAGCTCAGTTCGTGTGTGTGATTAGTATGAGTGAACCAGATCAACCAACACGGACATTTAAAGGGACGGTATCTGGTCGAATTACTGATGAACGTAGAGGAGATAATGGTTTTGGTTATGATCCTGTCTTTTATGTACCTGAAAAAGGACGCACAATGGCTGAACTGAGTGCAACAGAAAAAAGTCAAATTAGTCACAGAGGAGAAGCTATAAAACAACTTCAAGCATACTTAAAGGGTAATGTATAATGTCAAAATGGATTATTGTAAGTGATAATCATACTGAAGCTGGTATTTTATATCAAATTATCGCTTGGCATCAAGATTATGATGTTGCTTTGCATTTGGGAGATTCAGAATTTGAATATCATGATACGGAACTAAGTTTATTCCAACGTGTTAAAGGGAACTGCGATTTTTATCCAGAATTTCCAAATGAAGAACTTATCTCATCTGATGACATTAAAGCGTTCTATACTCATGGCCATCTGTATTCTGTTAATCGTGGACGCCAACAATTGGCAGAAAGAGCAGCTCAGGAAGGCTGTCAATTTGCTTTTTACGGACATACTCATGTGGCTAAATATGAACAGATTGGATCTGTTCATGTGATTAATCCTGGTAGTATCTCACAATCTAGAAGTCAAAAAGAAGAGACTTTTGCAGAACTATTAATTGATGATAATAAAAGGCGTGCAGTCTTGCATTTTCGCAATCGGAATAATGAAATTTTAGACACGATACACATAAAGATATAAAGAAATCCGATAACCTTCGAGCTGTATGTCATTCCAGCTTATAGGTTATCGGGTTTTATGCCAAAAATAACTATAAAAGCAATGCTATTATCACTACTTGCATACTAAAAAAGATATTTGTATGGCTTATCAAATTGTTATTGATAGATGCAACAATATTTTAAAACATTAAGTAGATTGTATAATAGGCAACAATTCGGCTAATGTTCGAATCTCAAAGTCAGGTTTAATTGCTGTTGAATTTGTTTTGTTTCTATAGTTAAACCAGCATGTTGCAATGTTAGCATTATGACCACCTAATATATCTGATGTTAAAGAATCTCCAATAATCATTGCTGTGGATCTCGCAGTAGGTTTAATGTGATTAAAAACATAATCAAAGAATCCAGACATAGGCTTTTGATAACCTGTGTGTTCAGAAATAAAGATACCCTCAAATAAATCATCAAACGGTGTTTGTGCAATACGGCGTTGTTGTGTTATAGCGACACCATTAGTCACAATATAAAGTGAACAATGCTGACGTAATTGAGCTAATGTAGCTAATGTGTCGTTGAAATATTTAACTGGTGCTTTAGCCAATTCATCTCTAAAACACTCATCGGCTTCATGACCATTAACAGTTATATTATGGTGCTTAAAGTATTTAATAAAGCGTTGAGATAACACGTCTTCTTTTGAAAGTTGATTATTTTGAAAAGCTTCCCAGTGTGCTTGGTTAATCTTTTTGAATAAAGTGAAGTCATCATAAGTAGGAGATGACTGGTAATTTTGGGCCATATTGAAAAAGGCTTGTTCTTCAGCATCATCAAAATCTACTAATGTATCGTCAAAGTCTAATAACAACGTTGTATATTTCATATTAAAATACTCCTTAAAAAGTAGAATTAAATGCATTTTAACATGAAGATATGCTGAAAAGGTAATAAGTTGGATAAATGTGAGGAAACTTGATGTTAAGTTTAAAATCATTATCTGGGTCAAGTTATTAAAGTAGCGTTAATGGATTAAAATAGCATTAATAGTGAAAAATATAACCTTTTTTTAGATAGTAACTATTGCGCAATAGCGTCGAATTAGATATAATAATTCTTGTGTTAAAAATTTGTCCTGGTAGCTCAGCTGGATAGAGCAATGGCCTTCTAAGCCATCGGTCGGGGGTTCGAATCCCTCCCAGGACGCTATTTGTATTAATCTCGTTTTACCATGTTAGTTTGTAACATTGGTAACACGGGATTTTTTATTTTATATAAAAAGAGAAAATAAAACTTTATGTCACGGAATAGCTAGGTATATTTTAGTGCCACTATAAAATAATAAAGTGTTCAATAGCTGAAATAACTTTATCATCTATTTCGGTTAATTTTAAAACATAAATGATTACGATGTGGAGTGCTAAAACTATATAAATGTTATTATAAATGATCACAATTACATAATTTAATCAGCAATATGTATTTTGTCCTCAAGCTTAATATGAGTACATTCAAAAAAAGGAGCGTGACAGCATTCGTTACGAATTCGTAGTCCCGCTCCAGCAAGATTGACTAGGGTTGGAAAAACTAGGTATCAGCGTATTTTCAATCCAGTCAACTACTGCCAATATATCGTTCACAGTCTAAAACATAATGATGTCCTAAACTGATCATTTTAAACTTTAGGTGACCATATTAACACGTCATGGCCTTCTGGATTTTTAGCGTTTACGTCTTCAAATCCTAATTTAGTAAAGAAATCTTTTGATTGATTGCGTCCAATAGCTTTGATTGGAAGACCTTTCTCTTTAGCAAAGTCAATGAGTGCACGTCCATAGCCATGATGCTGATATTCGGGGAGCACTTCTAATTTCCACAGTAGTATGTAATTATCGTAATCTGGGAAATAAAGTTCTTCCACGTCACCTTTACGCAATAGTGCCATGCGCGCTACCAAGTTATCTCCGTGAAAAATGCCATAGAAAGGTGTTTCAGAACTTGCATCAATCATTTGTCCTTGAAATTCATCGACCATATATAAATCCTTATTGCCATACTCTCGAAAAGCTTCAAAAAGTTCATCTGTTTTATAATTAATTTCTAATCGTTTAATTTCTACCATAACATATCCCCCTTAGCATCTTTATTTTACTATACCCTAAAAAATATGTGTAATTCATTTAGTTTTGAAACACGAAGCACCGAAAATTTTAAAAAGTGTAAGCCGTTAAATTGTCAATGTGTTGTATAATCTTTATACTGTATTCATAATAGCGATACTGAAGGAGAAAATGTATGGACTGTTTAATTACTAAATTACAT
Source organism: Staphylococcus sp. HMSC059F04 (assembly GCF_001812565.1). Taxonomy (NCBI): domain Bacteria; kingdom Bacillati; phylum Bacillota; class Bacilli; order Caryophanales; family Staphylococcaceae; genus Staphylococcus; species Staphylococcus sp. HMSC059F04. The sequence goes on from NZ_KV809472.1 coordinate 31,487, forward strand.
GATAATGATTCATTCATGACAAAATTAAAAAACAGTGATCCATCGCTAACATCATTTTTCCAGTATGATGCGATGAAGAAAACAAGTTTTGATGTTAAGATGAACAAGCCTAATAATGGTAGAGAACAACAACTTGCACAAATTATTCAAGATTATATGTCGGATTTAACTTTATCAGAGCAACAGCAAAAAAATATTGATAACTTAGCAGCAGGGGCTAAAGTTGTTATTGGTGGTCAACAAGCTGGTTTGTTTGGAGGACCTTTATATACTTTTCACAAGATATTTTCTTTGATAACGTTATCTAATGAGTTGCGAGAGCGCTATGATTGTAGCGTTGTTCCAGTATTCTGGATAGCTGGGGAAGACCATGATTTTGATGAAGTTAATCATACTTTTGCTTATGATCAACAATTGGCTTCTGTGGAAAAGATTAAATATCATACTTTGACTCCACCGGAAAGTAACGTAAGTCGATATGTCCCGGACAAAGTTCAAATGAAAAATGCACTGCAAGCATATTTCAAGGAATTAGCTGAAACAACACATACTGCTGAATTGTATCATATGTGTTTGCAAATCATAGAACGCTATGACACGTGGTCGAATATGTTTAAAGCACTTGTACATGAAGTGTTCAAAGTGTATGGTGTGTTATTTATAGATGCGCAATATGAGCCACTTAGAAAGTTAGAACGTCCTATTTTAAAGGATATGTTGCGCAAACATAATGATATAAATAAAGCATTTCATCAAAAGCAACGTGAGACTGAAAACAATAAACTATCAAAGATGATTGTGACTGACACAAACGTCCATTTATTTTTACATCAGGATAATATGAGACAATTACTTACGGAAGAAAATGGTATTTATAAGTTAAGTAAATCAGAAGTTACTTATCGTGAAGATGAATTATTAGACTTGATTGAACAAAATCCAGCGCAATTCTCAAATAATGTTGTTACACGTCCAGTAATGGAAGAATGGCTCTTCAATACTGTAGCGTTTATAGGTGGCCCAAGTGAAATTAAATATTGGGCAGAATTAAGCGAAGTATTTAACACGTTAGATGTGGAAATGCCTATTGTATTACCGCGTATAAAAATAACTTATCTCTATACTAGAATAGAGAAACTTTTACAACAATACCAATTAGATATAGCTGATGTATTAACTAATGGAATTGAAGAAAAGCGTCAAAAATTTATACGTGAACAAGCATCGCAAACATTTTTAGATCAAGTTTCACAATTAAAAGAGATTCATGAAGAAATGTATCAAAAATTAAAGCGAGAAGTACAACATAACCAAAATAATAGTAACTTAGTTGATAAAAATCATGAAATCCACCATAAACAACTTAATTATTTAGAACAAAGATACTTATTAAATATTGAACGTGAAAATGTGATTAGCATGAAACACTTTAAGGAAATCAGTGAATCACTCCATCCAATGGGAGGACTCCAAGAAAGAATATGGAATCCATTACAAATAATGAATGATTTTGGGATGGATGTGTTCAACCCCTCCACCTATCCACCACTTTCTTACACTTTTGATCATATTGTTGTAAAACCTTGATATATCAAGGTTTATAGCCGTTTCGTCTTTTTGGCGAAACGGTTTTTTTATGTCTTTTTTTATAAATTTTAAGATATTTTACAGAATTAGTGGAGGATAGTGGTGAGATGTGGTAAATTATAAATAAGGTGAGGTGAGAAAAAATGTTCATGGGAGAATACGATCATCAATTAGATACAAAAGGACGAATGATTATTCCGTCCAAGTTTCGTTATGACCTCAATGAGCGTTTTATTATCACTCGAGGCCTTGATAAATGTTTATTTGGTTACACGTTAGAAGAATGGCAACAAATTGAAGAGAAAATGAAAACCTTACCAATGACTAAAAAGGATGCACGTAAGTTTATGCGTATGTTCTTCTCTGGTGCGATTGAAGTAGAACTAGATAAACAAGGACGTATTAACATACCTCAAAATTTGAGAAAATACGCCAACTTAACAAAAGAATGTACAGTAATAGGGGTGTCAAATCGAATCGAGATTTGGGACCGCGAAACATGGAATGATTTCTATGAAGAATCAGAAGATAGTTTCGAGGATATTGCTGAAGATTTAATAGATTTTGATTTTTAAATGGGGGAATAAACGTGTTTCATCATGTCAGCGTTATGCTTAACGAAACCATAGATTACTTAAATATAAAGCCTGATGGTGTATACGTAGATTGTACGCTAGGCGGCGCAGGACATGCCCTTTATTTATTAAATCAGCTCAATGATGAAGGTCATTTGATTGCTATTGATCAAGATACAACAGCAATAGATAACGCAAAGGAAGTGCTTAAAGCGCATCTACATAAAGTGACCTTTGTTCATAATAACTTTCGAGAACTCACACACATTTTAAAAGAACTAAATATTGAAAAAGTAGATGGCATTTACTATGACTTGGGTGTTTCAAGTCCACAGTTAGATGTCCCGGAAAGAGGATTTAGTTATCACCATGATGCGAAATTAGATATGCGTATGGATCGAACACAAACGCTTAGTGCTTATGAAGTGGTAAATGAATGGTCATATGAAGCATTAGTAAAAATATTCTATCGCTATGGTGAAGAAAAATTTTCAAAACAAATTGCACGGCGCATTGAAGCACATCGCGAATTACAGCCTATAGAAACGACATTACAACTGGTTGATGTGATTAAAGAAGGGATACCTGCCAAAGCGAGACGAAAAGGTGGTCACCCAGCTAAAAGGGTGTTCCAAGCCATTCGAATTGCCGTCAACGATGAATTGTCAGCATTTGAAGATTCAATTGAACAGGCAATTGAACTTGTAAAGGTTAATGGACGCATTTCAGTAATTACTTTCCATTCATTAGAAGATCGATTATGCAAACAGATTTTCCAAGAATATGAGAAGGGTCCAGAGGTACCCAGAGGTTTACCAATTATTCCAGAAGAATACACACCAAAGTTAAAAAGAGTTAATCGGAAACCTATCACTGCTACTGAAGAAGATTTAAATCAAAACAATCGGGCACGTAGCGCCAAATTACGTGTTGCAGAAATATTGAAATAAGGAGTAATGGACGATGGCTGTAGAAAAAATTTACCAACCATATCAGGATGTTTCTCAAACAAGCATTCCTAAACAACAACCACAAGCAGAACCAAGAAGACAAACTGTAAAAAGAAAAGTAGTTGTACAACTTACTAGATTTGAAAAGGTCTTATACATATCATTGATTACTGTCATTGCCTTGATTAGTATTTATGTGCTATCTTTAAAAATGGATGCGTATGATACGCGAGGAAAGATTGCAGATTTAGATCAAAAGATTGAAAAGCAAACAAGTGAGAACAGCGCACTTAAATCTGAAATTAAAAAGAATTCTTCTTATGAACGCATTTACGATAAGGCAAAAGCACAAGGTATGAGCCTTAAGAATGATAATGTAAAGGTAGTGCGTAATGATGGCGAAGCGAAAAATTAAAATTAAAAAAAATAAATTAGGAGCAGTCCTCCTTGTTAGTTTATTCGGACTGCTCTTTTTTATATTGGTTTTAAGATACTCATATATCATGGTGACCGGACATTCTTCTGGACAAGACTTACTAACACGAGCAAATGAAACGTATCTTGTTAAAAATCAAGAACAACCCGAACGCGGTAAAATTTATGATCGCAATGGGAAAGTGTTAGCTGAAGATGTTGAGCGTTTCAAATTAACGGCAGTGATTGATAAGAAGGCCAGTGAAAATAGTAAAAAGCCTCGACATGTCGTAGATAAAAAGAAAACTGCTAAAAAATTAGCAGAAGTCATCGATATGAAGGCAGATGATATTGAGAAAAAATTAAATCAGAAAAAGGCGTTTCAAGTTGAGTTTGGTCAAAAGGGAACGAATTTGACGTATCAACAAAAAGAAAAAATTGAAAAGATGAACTTACCAGGCATTACACTATATCCAGAAACAGAGCGGTTCTATCCAAATGGAAATTTTGCTTCTCATTTAATTGGACGTGCACAGAAGAATCCAGATACGGGTGAACTGAATGGTGCACTGGGTGTTGAAAAGATATTTAATAGTTATTTAAATGGTAAAAAAGGTGCACTATCATATATACAAGATATATGGGGGTATATTGCACCAAACACGAAACATGAAAGCTCACCTAAACGTGGAGATGATGTACATTTAACGATTGATTCCAATATACAAGTATTTGTGGAAGAAGCCTTGGATGGTATGGTTGAACGCTATCAACCTAAAGATTTGTTTGCCGTTGTAATGGATGCTAAAACAGGTGAGATTTTAGCTTTTAGTCAACGACCTACATTTAATCCTGAAACGGGGAAAGATTTTGGAAAAAAATGGGCAAATGATTTATATCAAAACACTTATGAACCAGGATCTACATTTAAGACTTATGGGTTAGCAGCTGCCATTCAAGAAGGTAAATTTAAACCAAATGAAAAGTATAAATCAGGTCACATGGATATTATGGGATCAAGAATATCTGACTGGAATAGAGTTGGTTGGGGTAGAATACCTATGACACAAGGATTTACTTATTCTTCAAATACACTTATGATGCAATTGCAAGATTTAGTTGGTGCAGATAAGATGAAATCTTGGTATGAACGCTTTGGTTTTGGTAAAACGACTGGCGGCATGTTTGATGGTGAAGCAAGTGGTAATATTGCATGGTCTAATGAATTACAACAAAAAACATCAGCATTTGGACAATCAACGACTGTAACTCCTGTACAAATGATTCAAGCGCAATCAGCCTTTTTTAATAAGGGAAATATGTTGAAACCATGGTTTGTGAATAAAGTAGACAATCCTATTTCTAAAAAAACCTTCTATAAAGGCGAAAAATCTTATGCAGGTAAGCCAATAACTGAAGAGACAGCCAATAAAGTAGAAACTGAACTTGATAAAGTTGTTAACAGTGAAAAAAGTCATGCACAGAATTATCGTGTAGAAGGCTATGATATCGAAGGTAAAACGGGAACGGCGCAAGTAGCGGATGAAAAAAGCGGTGGTTATGTTAAAGGGCCTAACCCATACTTTGTAAGTTTTATTGGAGATGCACCTAAGAAAAATCCACGTATCATTGTTTATGCGGGCATGAAACTTGCACAAAAGAATGACCAAGAAGCATATGAATTAGGTGTTAGTAAAGCTTTTAAACCAATTATGGAAAACACACTTAAATATTTAAATGTCGGCAGCTCAAAAGACAAAACAAACAAAGCAAAATATAGTAAAGTTCCAAATGTTGAGGGTGATGCCACTCAAGATGCGAAATCCAAACTACAAGATAAATCGTTAAATCCAATCGTTATTGGCAGTGGTCAAAAAGTAAAAACGCAATCTGTCAAATCTGGAAGTGAATTATTGCCACATAGTAAAGTACTTCTTCTTACTGATGGAGATGTTACAATGCCAGATATGAAAGGTTGGACGAAAGATGACGTATTGGCATTCCAAAGTTTAACGAATATTAAAGTCATCACAAAAGGAACCGGCTTTGTTACTGACCAGTCTATTTCAAATGGTACGAAGCTGAAAAAAAGCGATAAAATTGAGCTTACACTTTCAGCAAAAGATGCTGATGGCAGTCAATCAGAAGAGCAAGCTACTTCATCGGATAAGAATGATTCAACCGATAACCAAAAGCAAGATAAAAAAGATACATCTAAGTCAAAAGAGTCAAAAGAGGATTCAAAAGATCAACAAGACAATGCAGCTAAAGACAGTGAAGATTAGCTTGCTTCAATTAATGATGTGAGTTAACTAAAAATTTAATTTGTAAATTAAGATATAAACACGTATCACACAGTTTTGCGCTTTATGTTTAACGGCGCAGCTAGATATGGAGGAGCTAGAAGCCCCTATGCCTGTTCTATAAGTAAATTGTAGAACAATTTTCAGAATAACAATGTTTGTCAGCTTCTTCTCCTCGTGATTATCTGGCTAGATCATTGAGTAATGATGAAATATTACTTATCACATGGCAACATAAAATACATCTAAATAATGATGTGAAGTGTTAGTCATATTGTTAAAATAATAAAGTGAAAATGATGTGTATAAAATTTTGTATCTTAGTTAAAAAGGAGAAAATTATGCTTTTTTTATTTGCGATTATTGCGCTACTTATCACATTCGTATTAGTACCTGTACTTATTCCAACTTTAAAGAGAATGAAATTTGGACAAAGTATACGAGAAGAGGGTCCAGAGAGTCATATGAAAAAGACAGGAACGCCAACAATGGGTGGATTGACATTTTTAATTAGCATTATAATAACTTCGCTCATTGCTGTATTCTTCGTCGACAAATCCAATCCAATCATTTTGTTATTATTTGTAACAATTGGTTTCGGTTTGATTGGTTTTATTGATGATTACATCATTGTGGTAAAGAAAAACAATCAAGGTTTAACAAGCAAACAGAAATTTTTGGCTCAAATAGGTATTGCAGTTATATTTTTTGTATTAAGTTATGTATTCCATTTAATTCATTTTTCAACTGCGATTCACATACCTTTTACAGAAGTGGACATTCCTTTATCCATTTTCTACGTGATTTTCATTGTCTTCTGGCAAGTTGGTTTTTCCAATGCAGTTAACTTAACAGATGGCTTAGATGGTTTAGCAACTGGATTGTCTATTATTGGATTCACAATGTACGCGATTATGAGCTTTATCTTAGATTCCCCAGCCATAGGGACATTTTGTGTTATCATGATTTTTGCATTACTAGGTTTCTTACCATTTAATCTTAATCCCGCAAAAGTTTTCATGGGGGATACGGGTAGCTTAGCGCTTGGTGGTATATTTGCTACCTTGTCGATTATGTTAAATGCAGAATTATCATTACTGTTTGTTGGATTTGTATTTGTGGCTGAAACATTATCAGTTATTTTACAAGTAGCTTCTTATAAATTAACTAGAAAGCGTATTTTCAAGATGAGTCCGATTCATCATCATTTTGAATTGTGTGGTTGGAACGAATGGAAAGTCGTTACTGTTTTTTGGACTGTTGGCTTGGTTACAGGACTTATAGGCTTATGGATTGGAGTGCATTAACATGCAGAATTATACAGGTTTAGAAGATAAAGATGTTCTTGTTCTTGGTTTAGCTAAAAGTGGATATGAGGCAGCAAAATTGTTGACTAAACTTGGAGCTATTGTCACTGTTAATGATGGCAAAGATTTATCTCAAGATCCACATGCAAAAGACTTGGAAACAATGGGTGTTACAGTCGTTGGCGGTGGACATCCACTGTCATTATTAGATAAAAGCCCGATGATAGTTAAAAATCCAGGAATTCCATATCATTTACCTATTTTAATCGAAGCGCAAAAACGTGGTTTGAAAATCGTAACTGAAGTTGAATTAAGCTATCTAGTTTCTGAAGCGCCCATTATCGCGGTGACTGGTACAAATGGTAAAACAACGACAACTTCACTTATAGGTGATATGTTTAGTAAGAGCAGGTTGACTGGACGCTTATCTGGTAACATTGGTTATGTTGCATCAAAAGTCGCTCAAGATACACACCCAGATGAATATTTAATTACAGAATTGTCTTCATTCCAATTACTAGGCATAGATAAGTATCGTCCACACATCGCTATTATTACAAATATTTATTCGGCGCATTTAGACTATCACGGTACACTTGAAAATTATCAAAATGCTAAAAAGCAAATATATAAAAATCAAACAGCAGATGATTATCTTATTTGTAATTATCACCAACGCCATTTGATTGAATCAGAACAATTAAAAGCTAAGACACTTTATTTTTCTACACAACAAGAAGTAGATGGCATTTATATTAAAGATAACTTTATTATTTATAAAGGCGTGCGAATTATAAATATTGATGATTTAGTGTTACCTGGTGAACATAATTTGGAAAATATTTTGGCGGCAGTCTTAGCATCATTATTGGCAGGTGTTCCTGTTAAAGCTATCATTGATAGTTTGACTACATTCTCAGGCATTGAACATAGACTGCAGTATATTGGTACAAATCGAACTAATAAATATTACAATGACTCAAAGGCTACTAATACATTAGCAACACAATTCGCGCTTAATTCATTTAATCAACCTATCATTTGGTTATGTGGTGGGTTAGATAGAGGTAACGATTTTGATGAACTAATTCCTTATATGAAACATGTCAGAGTAATGGTTGTGTTTGGCGAAACACAAGAGAAATTTGTTAAATTAGGAACGAGTCAAGGTAAATATGTAATTAAAGCCACAGATGTTACAGATGCAGTCGATAAAGTACAAGATGTGATAGAACCAAATGATGTCGTATTACTCTCTCCGGCTTGTGCAAGTTGGGATCAATATCAAACCTTTGAAGAACGAGGGGATAAATTTATTGAAAGTTTTAAAGCACACTTACCATCATATTAAAGGGTGTGAATAAACATGGATGAACAAAAATCAGATAGTAAAATAAGACATATCAATGCCAACGATTTTGAACGACAGCGCCGTAAATCTAGTACAAAGCGCAGACGAAACCGCTTATTTAGCGATAAAGACAACTTCGATACTTCAACGGAGCAAGAAGATAACACACAATCAAACATAGACAATCATGATTCTTCAAATCACATCAACACGGCTACACAACATGAAAATAATGAGGAAATCCAAAACACAGAAGATGAAATAAACAACAGTGCTTTAGAAAACAATCTGCATGAGCAACAAAATGAACCATCTAAAGAAGACTTATCCAGTACAACACAAGATGATACAGCAATCCAACATAATACTGATGACGGCGATGTGACAGAAGATAATGAAGATATTGAGAAACCGCCGCCACTTACACCTGAAGAACTAAGAGAACAAAAAAGACGACAGCGTAGAAAACGTCAAAAGACAATCCAATACATTGTTATAACAGCGCTGATCCTTATCATCATACTTTTTCTGTTTTATATGTTTACGCCAATTAGTCGCATAGCAAATGTAACAATTAAAGGTAATCATAATGTATCAACATCAGAAATAAATAAGCAATTAAATGCGAATAGTGGCGAAAGAATGTATACATTTAGTAATAGTAAGGCTAAGGCCAAATTAAAAGACAATCCTTTGATAAAAAATGTTGATATACAGAAACATTTGCCGAATACATTATCTGTTACAATAGAAGAAAATCAAGTTGTAGGTATGATTAAAGATAAGGATGATTATATTCCAATATTAGAAGGGAATACGGAATTAAAAAACTATAAAGGGCAATTAACAGACCGAGGACCTATCATTGAAGGTTTTAAAGGTGATAAAAAACAAGAAATTGTTCACGCCTTAGCGGAAATGTCTCCTAAAATTAGAAGTATGATTGCTGAAGTAACATACGAACCACAAAAGAATAAGCAAAATCGAATTAAATTGTATACGAAAGATGATATGCAAGTAATTGGCAATATTAAAACGATAGCAGATAAAATGAAGTACTACCCACAAATGTCTCAATCGTTGTCACGTGATCAATCAGGTAACTTAACAACAGATGGATACATTGATTTATCAGTAGGAGCATCGTTCATACCTTATAAAAATCAAGAAGCACAACAATCACAAACTGAACAAGATGTGACAAAAAACTCTCAGCAAGAAAATGAGGCAAAAAGTGAATTACAAAGTGTACTTAACAAAATAAACGAACAATCTAAAAAAAATAATTAAAAAATTCCGATATATTATGTCTTTATAGTTCACAAGTGTAACGACGTATTGTAAACTAAACATAGTGCATTTTAATAGTAATTTGTCAGGAGGTGCCTATCTATGGAGGAACATTACTACGTTAGTGTAGATATTGGTTCATCAAGCGTAAAAATAATAGTAGGCGAAAAATTTCACAATGGTATAAATGTGATAGGTACAGGACAAACCTACACAAATGGTATTAAAAACGGTCTGATTGACGATTTTGACATTGCGAAACAAGCGATTAAAGATACGCTCAAAAAGGCTTCTATTGCTTCTGGTGTAGATATTAAAGAAGTGTTTTTAAAATTGCCAATCGTTTCAACAGAAGTGTTCGATGAAACTAATGAAATTGAATTTTATGAAGATACTGAGATTAATGGCACACACATTGAAAGTGTTTTAGATGGTATTCGGGATAAAAATGATGTCCCTGGTACGGAAATTATTAACGTATTTCCTAGTAAATTTATCTTAGACGGGAATAACGAAGTTTCAGATCCTAAAGAAATTATTGCAAGACATTCTCTTAAAGTTGAAGCAGGCGTGATTGCAATTGAAAAATCAATTTTAATCAATATGATCAAATGTGTTGAAGCATGTGGCGTAGATGTATTAGATGTTTATTCTGATGCTTATAATTACGGTTTCATTTTATCCGCAATGGAAAAGGAACTAGGCACATGTGTTATTGATATTGGTGAAGATTTAACACAGGTAGCTTTCTATGAACGTGGTGAATTACTTGATGCTGCTTCAATTAAACTTGCTGGTAGAGATATAACCAGTGATATTGCAGAAGCATTCAATACTTCATATGAAACGGCTGAAAAGATTAAGCAACAATATGGACATGCTTATGCAGAAAGCGCTTCAGATCAAGATGTATTTACTGTAGATCAAGTTGATAGTGAAGAAACGGTAGAATATTCTCAAAAAGATTTAAGTCACATTATTCAAGCAACAATGGAAGACATTTTCAATTGCGTATTTGATATTCTAATTAATTTAGAATTGACACGAGTGAATGGCGGATTTGTTGTTACAGGTGGATCATCTAATTTATTAGGTGTGAAAGATTTACTAACTATATTAGTAACTGAAAAAATCAGAATACATACACCATCACAAATGGGTATAAGAAAACCTGAATTTACATCTGCAATTTCTACAATTTCTAGCAGTATCACTTTTGATGAATTATTAGATTATGTTACAATAAATTATCAAGATAATGAGGAATTTGAAGAAGAAGTCATCGCTTCTGAAGAAAAAGAAAATACTTCTAGATCAATTGGTTTTAACTGGTTCAAAGGTAAATCAAATAAAAATGATTCTACACAAAATAAAGATGAGCCAGAATACCATGAAAATTACGATGACCATACAACAGATCAAAATTCTGAAGAAGAACATCATGATGGGCACGATAAATCTGATAAAGAAGAAAGTAAATTTAAAAAACTTATGAAATCTCTATTTGAATGATTGGCCATAAAAACTAGGAGGAAAATTAAATGTTAGAATTTGAACAAGGATTTAATCATTTAGCGACACTAAAAGTCATCGGTGTAGGTGGCGGCGGAAATAACGCGGTAAATCGTATGATTGACCATGGTATGAACAATGTGGAATTCATTGCTATTAATACAGATGGACAAGCTTTAAACTTATCAAAAGCTGAAGCTAAAATTCAAATTGGTGAAAAATTAACACGTGGTTTAGGTGCTGGCGCAAACCCTGAAATTGGGAAAAAAGCTGCTGAAGAATCTCGTGAACAAATTGAAGATGCCATTCAAGGTGCAGACATGGTATTTGTTACTGCTGGTATGGGTGGCGGAACTGGTACAGGTGCTGCGCCAGTTGTAGCGAAAATAGCTAAAGAAATGGGTGCATTAACAGTTGGTGTTGTTACTCGTCCATTCGGCTTTGAAGGACGTAAGCGTTCAACTCAAGCAGCAGCTGGTGTTGAAGCAATGAAAGCAGCTGTTGATACATTAATCGTTATTCCAAACGATCGCTTATTAGATATCGTAGATAAATCTACACCTATGATGGAAGCATTTAAAGAAGCAGACAATGTATTACGTCAAGGTGTACAAGGTATTTCTGACTTAATCGCTGTATCTGGTGAAGTTAACTTAGACTTTGCTGATGTTAAAACAATCATGTCTAACCAAGGCTCTGCATTAATGGGAATTGGTGTGTCATCAGGTGAAAATAGAGCTGTTGAAGCTGCTAAAAAAGCAATTTCATCACCATTACTTGAAACATCTATTGTTGGTGCTCAAGGTGTGTTAATGAATATTACTGGTGGCGAATCATTATCATTATTCGAAGCACAAGAAGCTGCAGATATTGTTCAAGATGCTGCTGACGAAGATGTTAATATGATTTTCGGTACAGTTATTAATCCAGAATTACAAGATGAAATTGTTGTCACAGTTATTGCAACAGGTTTCGAAGATAAACCGTCAACACAAGGACGTAAAGCAAACACTGGCTTTGGTTCAAGCGCGCCATCTTCAAGTGCACCTGGAACAGCAAATACAACTAAAGAAGAGCCTTCTTTCAAGGCGAATCATTCTTCACGTAACACTGAAGCTTCAGCAGAGCGTACGCAAACGACTAAGGATGATGACATTCCTAGCTTTATTAGAAATAGAGAAGAAAGACGTTCTAGAAGAACAAGACGTTAATCTAAAGAAAAATACAAAATTCATAAAAAGTCATCGGGTCATAGCGGTCTGATGACTTTTTATTTTAATCTTAAAATCACTGTAATTTTAGTATATAATTGTAATGTATACGTTGCTTATAACTGCGAAGAAGACGGTTAAATTGAGGTGCTTGATATGAAAGATAGATTTAAAAAAGAACCACATCTATTGCGATATGAAGATGACAAACTTGAACATGTAACGTTAGGTTTTACTACAAGAGAAGGCGGTAGCAGCCCTTATCCAGAACGAGCATTTAATATGGCTCGTTATATTGATGATGCGCCAGAACATGTGACTAAGCACCAGCAGCTATTAGCAGCAGCTATTGATTTCCCTAGAGCGCATTGGGTATTTCCAATACAAACACACGAGAACAAAGTGGCTGAGGTTACCGTACGAGACCAAGGTACAAATATCGATGCGCTTAGTCACAAGCTATATGGTATTGATGGCCTATATACTTATGACTCAAATGTACTGCTGACGATGTGTTATGCGGATTGTGTACCGATATACTTTTATAGTGAATCTCATGACTTTGTAGGTTTAGCGCATGCTGGTTGGAGAGGAACATATGGTCAAATCGTTATTGAAATGATAAATCAAATTAAATTTCCGTTATCTGACTTGCAAGTTGTTATAGGACCTGCAACGTCTAATTCTTATGAAATCAATGATGAAATTAAAGAAAAGTTTGAAACGCTGCCGATTGATAGTCAATGTTATATTGAGACACGAGGAACGAATCGTCATGGCATTGACTTGAAAAAAGCCAATGCATTACTATTACAATCTATGGGAGTACCTCAAAATAATATTTATATTACACAATATGCAACGTCTGAAGATTTAAATCTCTTTTTCTCATATCGACTTGAAGAAGGGCATACAGGTAGAATGTTAGCTTTTATCGGACGCAAGTAAGGAAGGCGATGAATAGATATGGATGTGAAATCCAATTTAGCACATATTCAACAAGAAATTGAAAGTCATAAGAAAAAAAGCACAATAGATAGCCATATCAATGTGATAGCAGTTACAAAATATGTTACAATAGAGCGAGCTAAAGAAGCATACGATGCAGGTTTGAGACATTTTGGTGAAAATCGCTTAGAAGGATTTTTAGAAAAGAAAGCTGCATTACCAGAAGATGCTGTTATGCATTTTATTGGTTCATTGCAATCTAGGAAAGTTAAAGATGTCATCAATGAAGTTGATTATTTCCATGCGCTAGATCGAATGAGTTTAGCTAAAGAAATCAACAAACGTGCGAACCATACTATTTCTTGTTTTTTACAAGTTAATGTTTCAGGTGAAGCGTCTAAACATGGAATCCATTTAAATGAAGTGGACAAGTTTATAGATGATATTAAAGCTTATGAGAATATTAAAATTGTAGGCTTGATGACAATGGCACCATTTACAGATGATACACAATATATTCAAGAATTATTTAAGAAATTAAGATTAAAACGGGATGACATACAACAACGACAATTAACTTATGCACCGTGTACGGAATTATCTATGGGAATGAGTAATGATTACCCTGTAGCAGTTGAAGAAGGCGCAACATATATAAGAATTGGAACTAAATTGGTAGGAGAATAGGAGTGAGCCATCAGTGGCAATTAAAGATTTATTTAATAATTTCTTCGAGTTTACTGACGAAGAAGAAGTTGTCGAAGAACCAGAACAATATCGTGAAAAAGAATCACAAAAACCATCACAATCACGTACACCACAAGCAACACAGTCAAATTCGAATTTCTCAGCTAATCAAAGCGAACTAAGATCAGTACCTAATAGAAGATCTTCAAGAAATCAAAATAATGAAGAAAGGAATTATCGAATGAACACACTATCAAAATCAGGCTCTAAAAACGTCGTTACTATGGATCAATCATCAGACTATTCGTCACAAGAAAGTTCTAAAATGTGTTTATTTGAACCACGTGTCTTTTCTGATACACAAGATATTGCAGACGAATTAAAAAATCGACGCGCAACATTAGTTAATTTACAAAGAATCGATAAAGTATCAGCTAAACGTATTATAGACTTTTTAAGTGGAACAGTTTATGCTATTGGCGGCGATATCCAACGCGTGGGCACAGATATCTTCTTATGCACACCGGACAATGTTGAAGTGGCTGGTAGTATTACAGACCATATTGAAAATATGGAACAACCGTACGAATAAGGAGATTAAATATGAGCATTAGCTTGTTAGCAACGATATTTAACTTCATATCATTTTTAGTTACTGTTTATTATTTTGGTATGATTATTTATTTCTTTACTTCATGGGTTCCTAATATACGTGAGTCGGTCGTAGGCCGCTTTTTGAGTAGTATTTATGAACCGTATTTAGAACCTTTCAGAAAAATCATTCCACCTCTTGGTATGATAGATATTTCATCTTTAGTAGCACTCTTTGTACTTATTTTATTCCAATGGGGACTAGATAGTATATTTAGAGCAATTCTTATTTATGTAGCTGCGCATTAGTTGCGGTTAAACGAGGGAAGTACAATCTACTTAACCTCGTTTTATTACGTTATCGAACTTTATTGGTACGTTTAGGAGGACTTATCATCGATATTTATCAGCATTTTCGACCTGAAGAACATGAGCTTATAGATCGATTAATTGACAAATGCGATCAGGCAGCACAACAATATGCCCCGGTATTAACAAATTTTCTAGATCCAAGAGGACAATATATACTATCAGTGATAGTGGGAAGTTATGAAGATATACAAGTCGCATTTAATGGTGGGCTTTATGCAGAAAGACAGCGAGCTATCATTGCCCCGTCATATTATGAACCGCGTGTTGAAGACTTTGAGTTATGTTGTTTAGAGATTGACTATCCGGAAAAATTTGTTACGTTGCAACATCAACATGTGCTGGGAACATTAATGTCTTTAGGTATTGAACGAGAGCAAGTAGGAGATATACATGTTGCGCAACGTATTCAATTTGTTTTGACAAGACAGTTAGAATCGTATATCATGATGGAATTAACTCGAATTAAAGGCGCAACAGTAAAACTTAATTCTATTCCATTACAAGATATGATACAATCAGAAGAGAATTGGAAAATTCAACATACTACAGTCAGCGCAATGCGCTTAGACGTTGTATTAAAAGATATGATTCATAAATCAAGGTCAATTGCGAAACAATTGATTGAGAAAAAACGCGTCAAGGTGAATCATACAATTGTTGAAGCATCGGATTTTCAGCTGGAGCCTAATGACTTATTATCTATTCAAGGCTATGGGCGTGCACAATTGTTGGAAATCGGTGGTAGAACTAAAAAGGATAAATACTACATTACGTATCAAACATTATTTAAATAGTGTAAATCGAAGGAGGATATAGCATGCCTTTTACACCTAATGAAATTATAAATAAAGAATTCACTCGTGTAAAAAATGGTCTTGAACCTGAAGAAGTGAGTGATTATTTAAAACAATTAAGCAATGAAATTGAAAGACTTAAAGAAGATAAAAAACAACTTGAAAAAGTGATAGAAGAGCGCGATACTAATATTAAGTCTTATCAAAGTGTTCATCAATCTGTAAGTGATGCACTTGTTCAAGCGCAACAAGCAGGTGAACAAACGAAAGCAGCAGCTGAAAAGCAAGCTGAAGCAACGTTGGCACAAGCACAAGCGAAAGCAGATCAAATTGTTAACGATGCTATCGAAAAGGCACGTCGCTTATCATTCCAAACTGAAGATATGAAACGTCAATCTAAAGTGTTTAGATCACGCTTCCGCATGTTAGTTGAGGCGCAGCTTGATTTATTAAAAAATGATGATTGGGACTACTTATTAAACTATGATTTAGATGCTGAACAAATTACACGAGAGAACGTGCAACATTTAAATGATCAAGATTTAACAGCAGAAGAACGACAACTTAAAGCTGAACAGCAGCAACCAGATCATACATCTCAATCAGCAGAAGATGAAACAACGCAAGATAACACTGATCAGTCATCACCTAAATAATGAATAATATTTAAGTCAGACACGTAAGAAGGATATCACGTTTTAAAGCGAGTCAGGAGTTGGTGGAAGCCTGACAAACGATGACTTCTTATATCACTGATTTAATAAAAAAGAATTATGACAAGAGAGAGCTCTAAGTTGAGTTAAGCAGGGTGGTACCGCGGCATTTTCCGTCCCTATTAATTGAACTTAGAGTTCTTTTTTAATTATAAGGAGTGAGTAATAGTATGAATTATAAAGAAACATTATTAATGCCTAAAACAGATTTTCCAATGCGAGGAGGTTTACCGAAAAAAGAGCCTCAAATACAAGAAAAATGGGACGCTGACAATCAATATCAAAAAGCTTTAGCTAAAAATAAAGGTAATCAAACATATATACTTCATGATGGTCCGCCATATGCAAATGGTAATCTTCATATGGGACATGCTTTAAATAAAATTATTAAAGATTTTATTGTCCGATATAAAACAATGCAAGGGTATTATGCACCTTTCGTGCCAGGATGGGACACGCATGGCTTACCTATAGAACAAGCATTGACCAAAAAAGGTGTAGACCGCAAAAAAATGTCAATTGCCGAATTCAGAGAAAAATGTAAAGAATTTGCGCTTGAGCAAGTAGAATTACAAAAGAAAGATTTTAAAAGTTTAGGGGTTCGTGGAGATTTCAATAATCCTTATATCACTTTAAAACCAGAATACGAAGCAGCTCAAATTCGCCTATTCGGTGAAATGGCTGACAAAGGCCTAATCTATAAAGGTAAAAAGCCAGTCTACTGGTCACCATCAAGTGAATCATCACTTGCTGAAGCAGAAATTGAATATCATGATAAACGCTCAGCATCTATTTATGTTGCATTTGATGTCAAAGATTCAAAAGGCGTTGTTGATGAAGATGCACAATTCATTATTTGGACAACTACACCTTGGACAATTCCATCAAACGTTGCTATTACAGTTCATCCAGAACTTAAATATGGTCAGTATAATGTGAATGGCAAAAAATATATTATTGCCGAAGCATTAGCTGACGAAGTTGCTGAAGCATTAGACTGGGATAAAAATCACATCAAATTAGAGAAAGAGTTTATGGGTAAAGAACTAGAATATGTCGAAGCACAACATCCGTTCTTAGACCGTGTCTCATTAGTTATCAATGGTAACCATGTTACAACAGATGCAGGTACAGGTTGTGTTCATACCGCTCCTGGACACGGTGAAGATGACTATATCGTAGGACAAAAATACGGCTTGCCAGTTATTAGTCCGCTAAACGATAAAGGTGTCTTCACAGAAGAAGGCGGTCAATTTGAAGGTATGTTTTATGACAAAGCTAATAAAGCAGTTACTGATTTATTAACTGAAAAAGATGCATTATTAAAATTAAGCTTTATTACACATAGTTATCCACATGACTGGCGTACAAAAAAACCAGTTATTTTCCGAGCAACACCTCAGTGGTTCGCATCAATCAATAAAGTAAGACAAGATATTTTAGATGCTATAGAAGAAACTGAATTTAAAGTTAACTGGGGTAAAACGCGTATTTATAATATGATTCGTGACCGTGGTGAATGGGTCATCTCACGTCAACGTGTTTGGGGTGTACCTTTACCAGTATTTTATGCGGAAAATGGCGATATTATTATGACTAAAGAAACAGTTAATCATGTTGCTGATTTATTTGAACAATATGGCTCAAATGTTTGGTTTGAACGTGAAGCTAAGGAACTCTTACCTGAAGGATTTACGCATCCTGGTAGTCCTAACGGTGAATTCACGAAAGAAACGGATATCATGGATGTCTGGTTTGATTCAGGTTCATCTCATAGAGGTGTATTAGAAAAACGTCCAGAACTCAGTTTCCCTGCGGACTTATACTTTGAAGGTAGTGACCAATATCGTGGTTGGTTTAACTCTTCAATCACTACAGCAGTAGCTACGAGAGGTCAAGCGCCATATAAATTCTTATTATCTCATGGTTTCGTTATGGACGGAGAAGGTAAGAAAATGAGTAAATCACTTGGTAACGTTATTGTTCCAGACCAAGTTGTAAAACAAAAAGGTGCTGACATTGCACGTTTATGGGTGAGTAGTACGGACTATTTAGCTGATGTACGTATCTCCGATGAAATCTTGAAACAAACATCTGATGTTTATCGTAAAATTAGAAATACATTAAGATTTATGTTAGGTAACGTGAATGATTTTAATCCAGATACAGATGCAGTATTAGAATCAGATTTACTTGAAGTTGATCGCTACCTCTTAAATCGTTTAAGAGAATTTACAGCAAGTACTATCCATCACTATGATAACTTCGATTATTTAAATATTTATCAAGAAGTTCAAAACTTCATCAATGTTGAACTAAGTAACTTTTACTTAGATTATGGTAAAGATATTCTTTATATCGAAGAGAAAAATTCACATAAACGTCGTAGTATGCAAACGGTGTTATATCAAATTTTAGTGGATATGACTAAATTATTAGCACCAATCTTAGTGCATACTGCTGAAGAAGTTTGGTCACATACGCCACATGTTAAAGAAGAAAGTGTACATTTAGCTGATATTCCTGAAGTCGTTGATGTCGATCGTGCGCTTCTTGATAAATGGAATCAATTTATGTATTTACGTGATGACGTTAATCGTGCATTAGAAGCGGCACGTAATGATAAAGTCATTGGAAAATCATTAGAAGCGAAAGTCATTATTGGAAACAATGATAACTACAATGCTACTGACTTCTTAGCACAATTTGCTGATTTGCATCAATTGTTTATTGTGTCTCAAGTTGAAGTTGTTGATTCAGTTGATAATGGTATAACATATCAGCATGGAGATATCCGTATTGAACAGGCACAAGGCGATAAATGTGAAAGATGTTGGAATTATAGTGAACATTTAGGTTCTGTAGGTGAATTAGATCATCTTTGTCCACGTTGTCAAGAAGTTGTAAAAACGTTAGTTTAAAGATGATAGAAGTATAACGCTGTGATAATTGAAAATATTTAGATTTAAAAGTAAAAACTTTGGCATAGACGGATTGTTTTCACAATAACTAAATAGTAATAAATTATAAAATAACACTGATATAACAGTAAATAACTTATATAAAAAGCAGTAGTGATTAATTAAGTCTACACAGATTTTAATTTTCACTGCTGCTTTTTTCTTTCAATGTCATCGTGTTAAATTTGAAATTTAAGTTTATGCTTGATATCCCATTGTAGGTTTCATAATATAATGTAGGAAACAGCTAAAATAATTTTAAATATGTACACTTAAACTGTAAAGGTAAAATATACCATATATGTTTTAGATTCAATAAAAATGGAGCGTGACCTATGTTTCATTCAGCAGAAGCTCGTTTTGTTAATGGCATAACATTAAATGTAAAAAATTTAGCAGCTTTACGGCCTTTTTATGAGGATGTTATTGGATTTCAAGTAGTAACTGCTTCTATTAATTGTGTGCAGTATGATGTAGGCTTATCTCATCATATCCTTACCTTACAAGAGATATCATCTGGACGTGAACCTCAACTAACTGAGGCAGGGTTATTTTACATAGGGATATTATTGCCGCATAATAGCGATTTAGCAAATCTTATGGTTCAATTTAGTGATTTTGATATTCCGATGAATGGCGGGGAGCAAAGTACATCAACATCACTCTTTGTCGAAGATCCAGAAGGCAACATGTTAAAATTTTATGTTGATTATCCTCTTGAAGATTGGCTATATCGCACGCATCTGCATTCAATGCATATTAAAGCTATGAATATTCCTAAATTACTGAGTTACACGACAGAAGTTGGCTGGCAGGGTATACCTAAAGATACAAAAATCGGCAATATTCATCTAAAAACAACGCGATTATCTGAAGTTGAACAATATTATAAAGCCTACTTTGGTTTAAAGAAAAGCGCCCAATTGGATAAGATGTCTCTTTTTTTAGCTTCACAGTATTATCACCATCACATCGCACTCAATCATTGGATATCTAGAGTTAAGCGCGTTGATAATGAACACACTTATGGTTTAGCATTGATTGATTTTTATTATCCAGAAACAACACATCTTTGGTTAAAAGGACCAGATGGTTTACAATTTCGCTTTAATTTTATAAAAGTAGAATCATGATACGAACAAAGAAATCATCCTAATCGTCGCCAGCATTTTAATGATATTACTAGCAATAGTTGTCGTCATAGAAAATAAAGATATGATGAAAGGTTTCGCTAATGAAAGTAAATGTTTGGTTTTGTTTGCATTAAAGGCTAAATCATTTAGAAGAATATACAACATGAATTCATTGCACTTTATTTTATAAAGTATGATGAGCGTGGCAGGTCTCTGACTGAATGTCACTCTCTCTTTTTTTATATGGTTGAGTAAGCTATAATGAAGTGTGTTGTAAAGAAACAAGTATCGAATGGAGGAACATAGATGCAAAAGAAATTCTATGTTGGCATTTCAACATTGGTTGTATTAGCGTTAGTTATATTTGATCAATTAACGAAATGGCTTATTGTAAAATCAATGTCTATTGGAGATTCATATGAGGTAATTCCTGGATTTTTAAATATTACATCACACCGCAATAATGGTGCAGCTTGGGGTATATTGAGTGGGAAGATGGTATTTTTCTATATTATAACAATCATCATTTTAGCCATCCTTGTCCTCTTTTTTATTAAAGAAGCACAATATCATTTATTTATGCAAATAGCAATTAGTCTACTCTTTGCGGGTGCATTAGGGAATTTTATAGATCGTATCGTTAATGGAGAAGTTGTAGATTTTATTGACACCAATATTTTTGGATATGACTT
The DNA here is from genome assembly GCF_001812565.1 of Staphylococcus sp. HMSC059F04. Classification (NCBI taxonomy): domain Bacteria; kingdom Bacillati; phylum Bacillota; class Bacilli; order Caryophanales; family Staphylococcaceae; genus Staphylococcus; species Staphylococcus sp. HMSC059F04. Next base: position 52,877 of record NZ_KV809472.1, read on the forward strand.
TCCAATATTTAATGTTGCGGATTCTAGCTTAACTATAGGTGTGTTACTCATCATAATCGCTTTACTTAAAGACACTAAAAAAGAATAGGGAGGTTAATTTAATGACAACGCATAGTATAGAAATTACAGATACTAGACACACAGGACAACGCATAGATAAGTTGCTGTCTGACTATGATCATGACTGGTCCAGAAGTCAAATTCAGGATTGGATAAAACATGAATTAGTAATCGTGAATGGGAAAGCAATTAAAGCAAATTATAAGGTTAAGTTACATGATTCTATTGTCATTACCGAAAAGGAAGTGGTTGATGCAGATATTCAACCAGAAAATTTAAATTTAGATATTTACTACGAAGATAAAGATCTTGCTATTGTATATAAACCTAAAGGCATGGTGGTTCATCCTTCTCCAGGTCACTATAGCGGTACGTTAGTCAATGGTTTGATGTATCAAATCAAAGATTTATCGGGCATCAATGGTGAAATCAGACCCGGCATTGTACATCGAATTGATAAGGACACATCGGGATTGTTAATGGTTGCTAAAAATGATATTGCGCATCGTAGTCTAGTTGATCAGCTTGTAGCTAAATCGGTTAAACGTAAATATACTGCGTTAGTTCATGGTAATATTCCTCATGACTATGGTACAGTTGATGCTCCGATTGGGCGTAATAAAAAAGATCGTCAGTCTATGGATGTTGTAGATGACGGAAAGGATGCTGTGACACATTTCAATGTATTAGAACACTTTAAGGACTATACGTTGATAGAATGTCAATTAGAAACTGGCCGAACACATCAAATTCGAGTACACATGAAGTATATAGGTTATCCTTTGGTGGGAGATCCTAAATATGGCCCGAAAAAAACTTTAGATATCGGTGGTCAAGCCTTGCATGCTGGTTTAATTGGCTTTGAACATCCGGTAACTGGGGAGTATATTGAACGTCAAGCAGCACTTCCTGATGCATTTGAACAGTTGCTTGAAGACATTCGCAAGAGAGATGCGTAGCGTATGATGTGACCATTTCTTTGAGGTTTAAAATGAGATAACTGTAGCATTAAAACATGATTGACAAGCTACTAAAATAACGGTAAACTAAGGACAGTTTAAAACCAACAACGTCTTTAATTGAACGTCCAGAGAGACTTCAAAGGCATGATAACGTTTAATATATGTATGGTGTATTTGTCGATTTTAAATAGCCTATTTCACTATAGTTGCTTGAGAAATATTGTACACCTTTTGTATAGATAACCTCATGTCTTGTAAGACATGAGGTTTTTGTGTTGTAATTCTTAAAAGAGGTGTTAATGTGTCAGAACGTATTATTATGGATGAAGCAGCTGTTCAACGTACAGTGACAAGAATAGCACATGAAATCTTAGAATATAATAAAGGCACTGACAATTTAGTGCTTTTAGGCATCAAAACGCGTGGAGAATTTTTAGCACAACGCATTCAAGAACGTATATTAAAAATTGAGCAACAACTCGTGCCTACTGGAACAATTGATGTTACATCATTTAGAGATGATATTGAACTGACTGAGCAAACGTCTTCGCAACTTGCTTATGATATCGATGTCGATATTACTGGTAAAGTAGTTATTATCATTGATGATGTTCTATATACGGGTAGGACTGTTAGAGCTTCACTTGATGCGATACTTAAACATTCAAGGCCAATCAAAATTGGCTTAGCTGCACTTGTCGATAGAGGACATAGAGAATTGCCAATTCGCGCAGATTTTGTTGGAAAAAACATACCGACTTCCAAAAACGAATCAGTTTCAGTATTTTTAGCAGAAAAAGATTCGCGTACGGCAGTCGTTATATCATAGCCGCCTTTTAAAGCAGTACGAGAGACTGGAAAAGGTGAAGTAAATGAATATACACAAAAATCCGATTGTATTAATGAAAGCAGCGCAACAATATCAGAAGTTAACCTTGATAAGTATTTCTGTATTTAGTTGCAAAGTAGATTTAACCGTTACCGATTGTGTATAATACCATACTTCATTTTAATCATTTGAGCACGACTTGAGTAAGAATGTGCTATAAATTTGATTTTTAGTCTCTTTACATTAATTAATGTAAAGAGCTTTTTTTATAAGAAAGGAAGAACAAATATGGAGAATGAACAAATGTTTGAACGCACGGTTAAACCCGTGTTAGATGTAAAGGATAAGCCTAGACCGGCTCAGTGGGGACTGTTAAGTTTGCAACATTTATTTGCAATGTTTGGCTCAACAGTATTGGTTCCTTATTTGACTGGACTTCCTATATCAGCAGCCTTGTTGGCTTCTGGTATTGGGACATTATTATACATATTGATTACACAAGCTAAGATTCCAGCATATCTTGGATCTAGTTTTGCGTTTATTACGCCAATTATTACTGGATTAAGTACACATAGTTTAGGTGATATGCTTGTCGCATTATTTATGAGTGGTGTGATGTACATTATCATTGGTATTTTAATTAAAATAAGTGGAACAGGGTGGTTAATGCATCTTTTACCGCCTGTAGTTGTAGGACCAGTAATTATGGTTATCGGTTTAAGTTTAGCGCCAACTGCAGTGAATATGGCTGTTTATCAAGATTCAGCACATATGAAAGGTTATAGCTTGAGCTATTTAGTCGTAGCACTTATCACTTTGCTAGTTACGATTGTTGTTCAAGGTTTCTTTAAAGGTTTCTTATCATTAATTCCAGTATTATGCGGTATTATTGTTGGATATATCGTTGCAATATTTATGGGGCTTGTACATTTTGCACCTATAGCTAAAGCTAAATGGTTAGATGTGCCTCATATCTATTTACCGTTTAGAGATTATGAGCCGTCTATTCATTTAGGGCTTATCTTGGTTTTAATACCAGTTGTCTTTGTAACTGTAAGTGAACATATTGGCCATCAATTAGTAATAAATAAGATTGTAGGGAAGAACTTTTTCGAAGATCCAGGTTTGCATCGATCAATTATTGGTGATGGTATTTCGACTATGTTTGCAAGTATTATTGGTGGACCACCAAGTACAACCTATGGTGAAAATATTGGTGTACTAGCTATTACGAAAATATATAGCATTTATGTTATAGGTGGTGCAGCTGTCATCGCAATTGTTTTAGCATTTATAGGTAAATTCACGGCCTTAGTTTCATCTATACCGACACCAGTTATGGGCGGTGTGTCCATTCTATTATTCGGAATTATTGCTGCAAGTGGTTTACGCATGTTAGTTGAGAGCAATGTTAATTTCGCGGATAATCGTAATCTTGTGATTGCTTCTGTTGTCTTAGTTGTGGGTATAGGAAACTTAGTGATTAATTTAAAGGACATTGGCATCAATCTTCAATTAGAAGGTATGGCTTTAGCCGCTTTATCTGGAATTATACTTAATTTGATTTTACCAAAAGAAAAAGCACAGCAAATAAAATAATGAATGTATAAGGAGGATGAATGATGAAGCATCTACTGTCTATGGAAGAATTAAGTATTGAAGAAATTTATCATTTAATTGAAACTGCGAGTCAATATAAAGCTGGACATTATCCTGATAAGGCGCATCAACAACAGTTTGTTGCTAATTTATTCTTCGAGAATTCAACACGCACGAAATGTAGTTTTGAAGTAGCAGAACAAAAGTTAGGTTTATCACTAGTTAACTTTGAAACAGCAACTTCATCAGTTCAAAAAGGTGAATCTTTATATGATACATGTAAGACATTAGAGCATATAGGGGTAGATTTATTAGTTATCAGACATCCGCAGAATGCTTATTACAAAGAACTTGCAGATATTAATATCCCAATAGCTAATGCAGGAGATGGTAGTGGTCAACATCCAACTCAAAGTTTATTAGACATTATGACCATTTATGAAGAATTTAAAGATTTTGCTGGTTTAAACATACTCATCTGTGGTGATATTAAGAACTCGAGAGTTGCACGTAGCAATTATGATAGTTTGACTAAACTAGGTGCACATGTCTGTTTCTCAAGTCCACCACAATGGATTGATGATACATTATCAGCACCATATGTTGATATCGATGATGTGATTGAAGAAGTAGATATCGTGATGTTGCTCCGTGTGCAACATGAACGTCATGAAGCAGCGTCACAAACATCTTTTGAAGCGCAGCATTATCATGAACAATTTGGTTTGACAAAGTCAAGATATGAACGATTAAAAGATAGTGCGATTATTATGCATCCGGCACCAGTAAATCGTGGTGTTGAAATCGATACATCTTTGGTTGAAGCACCTAAATCTCGTATTTTTAAGCAAATGGAAAATGGTATGTACTTACGCATGGCAGTCATTAATGAACTTTTAAAGGAAAAGGAGAATCACTAATGAAATTAATTAAAAATGCACAAATCTTAGATAATGGCGAACTTAAACAAAAGTCAATTTTAATCGATGGACAATACATTAAAGAAATCAATGACACGATTAACATAGATGATAACGTTGAAGTGATAGATGCTCATGGACAATTTGTAGCACCAGGATTTGTAGACGTTCATGTTCATTTGAGAGAACCGGGTGGAGAACATAAAGAGACAATTGAAACAGGAACTAAGGCAGCCGCACGCGGTGGATTTACAACAGTATGTCCTATGCCCAATACGCGTCCAGTGCCTGATTCAGTGACGCATTTTGATAATTTAAAACAATTAATTAAAGAAACTGCACAAGTTAGAGTCTTACCTTATGCTGCTATTACAGTGAGACAAGCAGGTAAAGAACATGTTGATTTTGAAGCGTTAGCTCAAGATGGTGCATTTGCTTTTACTGATGACGGGGTAGGTGTTCAAGAATCTGCAATGATGTACGAAGCAATGCAGGCCGCTGCCAAAGTTAATAAAGCGGTTGTTGCACATTGTGAAGATAATAGCTTAATATACGGTGGTGCAATGCATCAAGGTAAGCGGAGTGAAGAACTAGGCATACCAGGTATACCCAATATTTGTGAAGCCGTTCAAATTGCGAGAGATGTGCTATTAGCTGAAGCAGCTCATTGCCATTATCACGTTTGTCATGTCTCAACAAAAGAAAGCGTTAGAGCCATTCGTGATGCTAAAGCAGCGGGCATTCATGTAACTGCAGAAGTAACGCCACATCATTTGCTATTAACAGAAGATGATGTACCTGGAGATAATGCGATTTTTAAAATGAATCCTCCTTTAAGAAGTAAAGAAGATAGAGAGGCGTTATTAGAAGGCTTGTTAGACGGTACAATTGATTGTATTGCAACAGATCATGCGCCTCATGCAAAAGAAGAAAAAGCACAACCAATGACGAAAGCGCCATTTGGTATCGTTGGTAGTGAAACAGCTTTTCCATTACTTTACACACATTTTGTTAAAAATGGGGATTGGTCATTACAACAATTAGTTGATTATTTAACTATTAAACCAGCTCAAACTTTTGATTTGCCATACGGACGATTAGAAGAAGGAAGTTTTGCTGACTTAACAATCATCAACCTTGATGAAGAGCGAGAAATCAGAGGAGAAGATTTCTTGTCTAAAGCTGATAACACACCATTTATAGGGTATAAAGTATACGGGAACCCTGTGTTAACAATGGTAGCAGGCGATGTTAAATATAAGGAGGAAGTGTAATATGCTGGAACGACGTTATCTTGTATTAGAAGATGGAACATTCTATGAAGGTTATAAGTTAGGTTCTGATGAACTATCAATAGGCGAAATCGTCTTTAACACTGCTATGACTGGTTATCAAGAGACGATTTCTGATCCGTCATATACTGGACAAATTATTACCTTTACTTATCCACTTATTGGTAATTATGGAATTAATAGAGATGACTTTGAAGCGTTAACACCAACTTTAAATGGTGTTGTCGTCAAAGAAGCTAGTACACATCCAAGTAACTTTAGACAGCAAAAAACATTGCACGAAGTACTTGTTCAATACAAGATACCTGGAATTTCTGGCGTAGATACACGTAGTATTACACGCAAAATTCGTCAGCATGGTGTATTACGCGCAGCGTTTACAGATTGCAGAGAAAATATTGATGAACTTATTAACAAATTAAAGTCAACGGAATTACCGAGAGACGAAGTAATGACAGTATCAACAAAGACACCATATGTATCTACTGGTTCGAATCTTAGCGTAGTATTATTAGACTTTGGGAAAAAACAAAATATTGTACGTGAACTCAATTTAAGAGGATGTAATGTGATTGTGGTTCCTTACGATACAACTGCTGAAGAAATTTTAGCGATGTCACCGGATGGCGTCATGCTATCAAATGGACCAGGTGATCCAGATGTTGTTGAAGTTGCCATCAACATGATAAAAGGAATTTTAGGGAAAATACCATTTTTTGGTATTTGTTTAGGACATCAACTATTTGCATTATCACAAGGGGCATCGTCATTTAAAATGAAATTTGGTCATCGAGGTGCTAATCATCCAGTTAAAGATTTGAGAACTGGAAAAGTAGATATTACAAGTCAAAACCATGGCTATGCGATTGACAAAGATTCATTAGCACAAACTGATTTAGAAATTACACATATTGCACTAAATGACGATACGGTTGAAGGTTTACGTCACAAAACATTACCAGCTTTTTCAGTGCAGTATCACCCTGAAGCAAGACCAGGTCCAAGTGATTCTAATTATTTGTTTGATGATTTTATAGCAATGATTAATGAGTTTAAAGAAAAGGAGCGTAATACTCATGCCTAAACGTGACGATATCAAAACGATTTTAGTAATAGGTTCAGGACCAATTATCATTGGACAAGCAGCAGAATTTGACTACGCAGGTACACAAGCGTGTTTAGCACTTAAAGAAGAAGGCTACCGAGTCATTCTAGTTAATTCTAACCCTGCTACGATTATGACTGATAAAGAAATTGCAGATAAAGTATATATCGAACCGTTAACACATGATTTTATTGCGCGTATTATTCGCAAAGAACAACCCGATGCTTTATTGCCAACATTAGGTGGTCAAACGGGATTAAACATGGCAATTCAACTTCATGAGAGTGGTGTGTTAGAGGCGAATAATGTTAAATTGTTAGGCACAGAATTAAAGTCAATTCAACAAGCAGAAGATCGAGAACTATTCCGTACTTTGATGAATGATTTGGATGTGCCAGTACCAGAAAGTGATATCGTTAATACGGTTGAACAAGCGTTTAGTTTTAAAGAACAGGTTGGTTATCCGTTAATTGTGCGACCAGCATTTACGATGGGTGGTACCGGAGGCGGCATTTGTCACAATGATGAAGAACTAAAAGAAGTCGTTAGCAATGGTTTACATTATAGTCCAGCAACGCAATGTTTGATTGAAAAGTCTATCGCAGGATTTAAAGAAATCGAATACGAAGTGATGCGCGATAAAAATGATAATGCTATCGTGGTTTGTAATATGGAAAACATTGATCCAGTAGGTATTCATACTGGGGATTCTATTGTTGTAGCACCAAGTCAAACATTATCAGACGTTGAATATCAAATGTTGCGTGATGTCTCACTGAAGGTGATTAGAGCCTTAGGAATAGAAGGGGGTTGTAATGTTCAACTCGCTTTAGATCCGCATTCATTTAATTACTACATTATAGAAGTTAATCCACGTGTGTCTCGTTCATCAGCATTAGCTTCTAAAGCAACGGGATATCCTATTGCGAAATTAGCCGCTAAAATTGCAGTAGGATTAACATTAGATGAAATGCTTAATCCTATTACAGGCACATCTTATGCAGCATTTGAACCTACATTAGACTATGTTATATCGAAAATTCCGCGTTTTCCATTCGATAAATTTGAAAAAGGTGAACGTGAATTAGGTACACAAATGAAAGCTACAGGTGAAGTGATGGCGATAGGGCGCACGTATGAAGAATCGTTATTGAAAGCGATTCGCTCGTTAGAATATGGGGTGCATCACCTTGGACTACCTAATGGTGAAAGTTTTGATTTAGACTATATTAAAGAGCGAATTAGTCATCAAGATGACGAACGTTTATTCTTTATTGGTGAAGCAATTCGTAGGGGTACAACATTAGAAGAAATACATGAAATGACTAAAATTGATTATTTCTTCTTACATAAATTCCAAAACATTATCAATATTGAGCATGAATTAAAAGCACATCCTGGAGATTTAGATTATCTTAAATATGCTAAAGATTATGGCTTTAGTGACCGAGTTATTGCCCATCGTTGGGATATGGAAACAGAAGCGGTTTATCAACTGCGCATGGCACATCAAATTAAACCAGTTTACAAAATGGTAGATACATGTGCTGCAGAATTCGAATCATCAACGCCATATTATTATGGAACATATGAAACTGAGAATGAATCAGTTGTAACAGATAAAGAAAAGATTTTAGTACTTGGTTCTGGGCCTATTCGTATCGGTCAAGGTGTAGAATTCGACTATGCAACCGTTCATGCTGTATGGGCGATTCAGCAAGCAGGTTATGAAGCAATTATTGTTAATAATAATCCAGAAACCGTATCAACAGACTTTTCAATTTCAGATAAATTATATTTTGAACCGTTAACAGAAGAAGATGTAATGAATATCATTAATTTAGAACAACCTAAAGGTGTGGTTGTGCAATTTGGTGGGCAAACAGCAATTAACCTAGCGGATAAATTAACAAAGCATGGTGTTCAAATATTAGGTACTTCACTAGAAGACTTGAATAGAGCTGAAGATCGAAAAGAATTTGAAGCATTGTTAAGAGATATTCATGTGCCACAACCAAAAGGAAAAACGGCTACGTCACCACAAGAAGCTTTAAATAATGCACGTGAAATTGGTTATCCAGTAGTTGTAAGACCGTCGTACGTACTAGGTGGACGTGCTATGGAAATTGTCGACAATGATCAAGAATTAGAAAATTATATGGAACAAGCGGTAAAAGCTAGTCCAGAACATCCTGTATTAGTTGATAGATATTTGACGGGTAAAGAAATAGAAGTCGATGCTATTAGTGATGGCGATACAGTTATCATTCCAGGTATTATGGAACATATTGAGCGTGCTGGCGTGCACAGTGGTGATTCAATCGCTGTTTATCCACCGCAAACATTATCACAAGAAGAACTTGATACGTTAGAAGATTATACAATCAAGTTAGCCAAAGGGTTAAATATTGTAGGGTTGATTAATATTCAGTTTGTGATAGCTCATGATGGTGTTTACGTATTAGAAGTAAATCCGCGTTCTAGTCGTACGGTGCCATTTTTAAGTAAAATTACGGATATACAAATGGCACAATTAGCAATGCGTGCAATTATAGGTGAGAAATTAGCAGATTTAGGTTATCAACCAGGTGTGCAACCATATAGTGAAGGTGTTTTTGTTAAAGCACCGGTGTTTAGTTTTAATAAACTAAAAAATGTCGATGTAACACTCGGACCTGAAATGAAATCAACAGGTGAAGTGATGGGTAAAGACTTAACACTTGAAAAGGCATTGTTCAAAGGCTTGACAGGCAGTGGTGTTGAAGTTAAAGATCACGGAACGGTGCTCATGACAGTGAGTGATAAAGACAAAGAAGAAATAGTTAAACTCGCACAGCGCTTAAATGAAGTGGGATATAAAATTTTAGCGACGAAAGGCACAGCGGATAAACTTGCTCAGCATCATATTCCAGCTGAAGTAGTTGGTAAAATTGGTGGAGAAAATGATTTGTTGACGCGCATTCAAAATGGTGATGTTCAAATTGTTATTAACACCATGACTAAAGGTAAAGAAGTAGAACGAGACGGCTTCCAAATCCGTCGCACAACAGTTGAAAATGGTGTGCCTTGCTTAACATCATTAGATACAGCAAATGCATTAACAAATGTGATAGAGAGCATGACCTTTACAATGAGAAATATGTAATTAGGGAGCGGGACAGAATGTATTATGAATTCGTAGTCCCGCCCTGGCAAGGTTAACTAGGATTGAGAAAAACTTGGTAAAAGTTTATTTTCAATCCAGTCAACTACTGCCAATATTTAGTTTGTATCCTAAAACATAATGGTGTCCCATACCCATATTTCAAGATAGAATTGGAGGTGGAAATTTAATATGAAAAATCTACCAATTATTGCATTAGACTTTGAGTCTACAGACAAAGTCAATGACTTTTTAAATCAATTTAACGAGCCATTATTTGTAAAAGTAGGTATGGAATTATTTTATCAAAGTGGACCACAGTTTATTCGCGATATTAAAGCACGAGGCCATGATATTTTTTTAGACTTAAAATTGCATGATATACCACATACCGTTAATAAAGCGATGCAAGGTTTAGCCAAGCTTGATGTAGACTTAGTTAACGTGCATGCAGCAGGTGGAACACTTATGATGCAAGAAGCAATGAAAGGGTTACGCGTGTTTAATCAAAACACTAAACTAATTGCTGTTACACAGCTAACTTCTACAACTGAAGCGATGTTACATCAAGAGCAAAATATTCAAACATCAATTGAAGAGGCCGTATTAAACTATGCACAGCTTACACAACAAGCTGGCTTAGATGGTGTGGTATGCTCACCGCTAGAAGCCAGATTACTTACAGAACATTTAGGTGCTGACTTCTTAAAAGTGACACCAGGGATTCGACCAAAAGGCGTAACAGCGGACGACCAACAGCGTATTACAACACCAGAAGACGCTAAGCAGTTAGGCTCAACTCATATTGTTGTGGGTAGACCAATTACACAAAGTGAACACCCAGTTGAAAGTTATCATTCTATAAAAGAAAGTTGGTTAAGTTAAATGGCAAAAGAGATTGCAAAAGCTTTATTACAAATTGAAGCAGTTTCATTATCACCTGATGCGTTATTTACTTGGAGTTCAGGTATTAAATCTCCGATATATTGTGATAATCGAGTAACGTTAGGTTTTCCAAAAGTACGTCGTCAAATTAGAGATGGATTAGTTAATTTAATTCAAGCGCATTTTGAAGAGGTTGAGGTTATTTCTGGTACAGCTACAGCAGGTATTCCACATGCTGCATATATTTCAGAAACAATGAATCTACCAATGAATTATGTGCGCTCTAAAAGTAAAAGTCATGGTAAACAAAATCAAATTGAAGGTGCTGCAAGCAAAGGGAAAAAGGTTGTTGTTGTTGAAGATTTAATCTCTACAGGTGGTTCTTCTATCAATGCCGTACAAGCATTGGAAGAGGCTGGTGCAGAAGTATTAGGTGTTGTTGCTATATTTACTTATGGCTTAGCTAAAGCAGATGAAATGTTTGAGGAACAAAAATTGCCGTTTTACACGTTGAGCCATTACAATGAGTTAATTCAGGTTGCACGTGAAATGGGTGCAATTAAGGAAGAAGATATAAAAACATTAGTTGATTGGCGCGATAATTTAGCATAATATAGTGTATAAAAGGAGGGGACAATAATGTCTAATGAAAGTAACCAAGGCAATGATTTTTATCATCAGCTTAAGCATGTAAATGAATTTTTACAAAGACCAGAAGACTTTAACTCTCCGATTGCACAAAATGTTGAAGAATATGAACAACATACGTCACAAAGTCAAGGCATACACCAAGAAATTGATGTTTTTGTACGTCCAAGTGATATATTTAAAGAAGCCAAAGCTAATTTAAGAGAAAAGGGTCATATATAATTAAACAAATGCATGTCACATAAGCAGGTAAGTGCGCGTTTATGTGACATGCATTTTTAATAAAAGTGATTAAATTATCGAATAAAGAATTTGACGCATAACCATCCTAGAAACAAAACGATAAAAAAGGCTAATAGCGAAATAATGCCAATTGACATTAATAAGACTCCCTTCATTTAGAATTGATTTTTACCTTTTTATATAAAAATCAACATCTAGAGTTACGTAATTTAATAAAGCATAAGTTTAATTTATTTATGACTTGTATATATATTAAAATAAGAGCAAAGAAAAATAAACTTAAAGGTGGACAAGATAAATGGAAATCCCTAAAATTACGACATTTCTTATGTATAATAATCAAGCAGAAGAAGCAATAAATTTATATACGTCATTATTTGATGATAGCGAGATTATAACGATGGTTAAATATGATGAAGATGGTCCAGGAGAACCTGGAACAGTTCAACATTCCATCTTTACATTAAATGGTCAAGTTTTTATGGCTATTGATGCAAACAGTGGCCAAGAACTTCCAATGAACCCAGCGATATCACTATATGTTACAGTAAAAGACAACGCCGAAATGGAACGGCTATATAATGGACTAAAAAAAGAAGGCGCAATCCTCATGCCTAAAACAGAAATGCCGCCATATAAACAATTTGCTTGGGTTCAAGACAAGTATGGCGTTAGCTTTCAGCTCGCACAGGAGCCTCCAACAAAAAGAAACTGAAGCTAGTTTTGCACGTGTTATAAGTTTATGGGAGCGGGACAGAATTCATAATGAATTTGTAGTCCCGACCCGGCAAGATTGACTAGGATTGAAAAAAGCTTGGTATAAGCGT
>NZ_KV809472.1:65488-131636 GCF_001812565.1 Staphylococcus sp. HMSC059F04
CCAATATAGAACTCAGAGCCTAAAATATAATTATATTCCAGACTCGCAACTACTGATGTTAAGATTGTTTCATGCTTTGAATTTTATCGTAATCAGGCGTAGCATATAATGTTTTTTGATTGTCGTAAGTTACAAATCCAGGTTTAGCGCCTGAAGGTTTATGCACGTTTTTTATTTCTGTATAGTCTACAGGGATTTGGCCAGATAGTCCCGCCTTTGAAAAGTAACCCGCTAACATTGCCGCTTCTTTAATCGTCGTTTCACTTGGATGCGCATTTAAAATCACAACATGAGAACCTGGAATATCTTTTGTATGAAACCATAAATGTGATTTATGCGCTTTTTTATTAGTTAAGTAATCATTTTGTTTATTATTTTTGCCGACAAGAATAGTATCTCCATCCGTGGATAAATATGTTTGTAAACGTATGGCTGTCTGCTTTTTCTTATGGCGTTGTCTGCGTTGTTTCATAAAGCCTTGTTCAGCTAGTTCATCACGAATTTCATCAATTTCATCAACAGTAATATGTTGTAGCTGTTGCTCTATTGTTTCGAAATAAGCAATATTTTCTTTCGTTAGTTGAATTTGATGTTTTAACTCATGTTCGCGTGTCTTCATACGCTGATATTGCTTATAATAATATTGTGCATTTACAGAAGGGGATTTAGTTGGATTTAATGGGATTGTGACGTCTTTACCTGTGTAATAATTGAGTGCAGTTACCGTTTTATCACCTTGTTTAATTCGATAAATATTTGCTGTAATAAGCTCTCCGAATAATCGTTGTGTTTCTTTATCTTTAGCTCCCTCATATTCTGAAATTAATTTAGATAACTTATGTTCATTTTTGTTTAATTGCTGTTGCACAAAACGCACTAAATCATTTGCACGTTGCTTTACTCTATCACGTTCACCTCTGGCATCAAAGTAACGATCTAATAATTCATGCAAAGATGCATATTCAGATACATCATCTGAAAATTGTAACAACGGCATAAAGTAAAAATCTTCTTTACCAGTTTCATGATTTTTATGGAAAATAGGCTGTGGTTGATTATATGTTTGTTGCATGACTTCATCATAGGCTAATGGTAACGTTTCGTTAGTCATAAATTGACGTCGCTGTACGATTTCATTACTAATTAATGGACTAAAACCTTCAAAGGTATTAAGTAATTGTTTGGCAATTTTTCCTGCATTAAAATCAATATATTTTAACGTTTGTTGTCCAGTAATCTCAAAAGGATTAAGCTTATGCTGAGTTGGTGGTGCTTCATATTTAAAGCCTGGCATAACAGTACGATATTGGTTTGTATTTGGTGTTAAATGTTTTAAGCCTTCTAGTATTTTTCCATCATGGTCTGTCAAGATAAGATTACTGTGTTTACCCATGATTTCTAAGATAATAGTGCGGTAGATGGTATCGCCAATTTCATCTTTACTTTCAACGTCAATTTCAACACGACGATCGTTGCCAATTTGGCGAATTGCTTTGATAATACCACCTTCTAAATGTTTACGGAATACCCTTGCAAACATTGGTGGATGAAATGGATTGTCATACTTTTTATATGTTAATTGTAATCTTGAAAAGCTAGAATGAATCGACATGAGTAATTGATGATTTTGTCGCTGTTGTCGAATTACTAATATGACGGTATCATTTTCAGGTTGATTCACTTTATGAATACGTCCGGACACTAAAAATTGTAATGCTTCTACCATTTTCTTTGTAAATAATCCATCAAATGCCATGATTTTTTGCCACCTTCATCTTAATTCATTCATCATATTTTAACATGATAGACGACTATCGTCATGAAAGAAGTTTAATTAAGATATGCTATACAATTTTAATGACAATGTGATATCATATTAAAATAATAGAAGAATAGCATAGAAAGGTCGTAGGGCATGGATAATGAAAAAGGATTACTCATAGTTCTTTCCGGACCATCGGGCGTAGGAAAAGGAACTGTACGTAAGCAAATATTTGATGATCCAACCACATCATATAAGTACTCTATATCTATGACAACACGTGATAAACGTGACGGAGAAATCGATGGCGTAGATTATTTTTTTAAGACGAAAGAAGAATTTGAAACATTAATACAACAAGATCAGTTTATCGAGTATGCTGAATACGTTGGTAATTACTATGGCACACCTGTTCAATATGTCAAAGATACGATGGAAGCTGGACATGATGTTTTCTTAGAGATTGAAGTTGAAGGTGCTAAGCAAGTAAGGAAGAAATTCCCGGACGCACTTTTTATATTTTTAGCGCCACCAAGTTTAGAACATCTAAGAGAAAGATTAGTAGGTCGTGGTACAGAATCCGATGAAAAGATTCAAAAACGTGTAAGTGAGGCACGTAAAGAAGTAGAAATGATGAATTTGTATGATTACGTTGTAGTCAATGATAAAGTTAATTTGGCTAAACAGCGAATCCAGTCGATTGTTGAAGCAGAGCATTTGAAGAGAGAGCGTATTGAAGCAAAATATAGAAAAATGATATTGGAGGCCAAAAAATAATGTTAAACCCACCGTTAAATCAATTAACAGCTAAAATTAATTCTAAATATCTGATTGCCACTACGGCAGCTAAACGTGCACGAGAATTAGATGAAAAAGCGAATACGGCATTACTTGCAAATTATCATTCAGCTAAACCTGTTGGCAAAGCGCTTGAAGAAATTGCAAGTGGTAAAATCGTACCAGAAATTCCTGCAGAATATCGCGGATAATCCTTTTAATTCATAATCATATTGATGTCATACAAATAGCACACCTTTAAATACAATGCAGTCAATGAGACTACAACTTAGGCATTGGTTAAAAGGTGTGTTTTATCTTTTTAGCACTAGTTAAGCTGACAATTATTGCTGTGTTATCTTTTTTTCATCTTACATACATTTGTGTATAATGAAGATAAATAAGGATGGCTAAGTAGACCAAAGAGGAGTTCAAACAATGAAGCATATATTATTAGCGGTTACAGGGGGCATTGCGGCATATAAAGCAATTGATTTAACAAGCAAATTAACACAAGCTGGCTATGAAGTGAAAGTCATGTTAACTGAACATGCACAACAATTTGTTACACCACTGGCGTTTCAAGCAATTAGTAGACATCATGTATATACAAACACGTTTATTGAAGCGCATCCTGAAGAGATTCAACATGTAGCATTAGGAGATTGGGCAGATGTTATTGTTGTGGCACCGGCAACAGCAAATACGATTGCTAAGTTAAGTGCTGGTATTGCAGATGATATGGTGACATCAACATTGCTGGCAACAAAGACGCCAAAATTTATCGCACCAGCGATGAATGTACATATGTATGAGAATCCACGCACGCTTCACAATATAAGCATTTTAGAAGATGATGGGTATCACTTTATTCAACCTGGTGATGGATTTTTAGCTTGTGGTTATGTTGCTAAAGGTCGTATGGAAGAACCACTGGAAATTTTAAACGTAATTAATCGTTATTTTGATCAGCAAGAACATTTACAACAAAGTACGTTTAAAGGTAAACACGCATTAGTAACAGCTGGTCCTACAGTTGAAGTTATAGATCCAGTGCGTTTTGTATCAAATCGGTCATCTGGCAAGATGGGTTATGCACTTGCACAAGCCTTAAAGCAACGCGGTGCAATAGTGACATTAGTCACTGGACCAACACAACTAGACGACCCACAAGGCATTGAAGTTGTGCATGTTCAAAGTGCTGAAGAAATGTTTAAAGAAGTGACAGCACGTTATCAGACCCAGGATATTGTATTCAAGGCAGCAGCAGTATCAGACTATACGCCTAAAGAGGTTCAACCCCATAAGGTGAAGAAGCAAGATGGTGAGTTATCCGTTGTCTTTAAACGCACCCCGGATATTTTAAAATATTTAGGTGAGCATAAATCACATCAATATTTAGTGGGATTTGCTGCTGAAACGCAAGATATCGAGCGTTATGCACAAGAAAAATTAACACGTAAAAATGCAGATGTAATTATTTCTAATAATGTTGGTGATACATCGATTGGTTTTAGTTCGGATGATAACGAGTTAACAATGCATTTTAAAAATCATTTACAAATTGATATAAGTAAAGGGAAGAAAATAGACGTAGCCCAACGAATTTTAGATGAATTAGAAACTAGGTGGCATTAATGATAGCAAAGGTTATTGTTGATATACCGTCAAAGAGTGTTGATTTCACATTTGACTATGTCATACCCAAACGATTAGCTGCATTTGTTCAAGTAGGTGTTAGAGTTGTTGTGCCATTTGGACCAAGAACAGTGCAAGGGTATGTTATGGATATACAATCACATCCAGATCAAGATATCGATGAAACTAAGCTTAAGGAAATCAAAGAAGTACAAGATATTCAACCAGAATTAACTTCGGAATTAATACAATTAAGTGCATGGATGAGTAATTATCATGTTACCAAAAGAATTTCGGTGCTTGAAGCAATGTTGCCAAGTGCCATAAAAGCGAAATATCAAAAAGCATTTGAACTTGTGAAAGAACAAGAAGTTGCTGAAAGTTTACGCGTAAAATTTAATAAAGAAGGTCATTACTTATATAAGGATGCACAAAAAAACAATGATTTAGCTGAATTGGTGCAGTTGTTGAATAATGGTGACATACGAGAGGTTACATTATTATCACAAAAATTAAAGAAAAAAACACAGCGTGCGGTAAAAATTATCCAAGGATACCATCCAGACGAAGTATTAGCGAAGTTGGAAAAATATATAAAACAATATGATTTGTATGCATATTTATTAGATGAGCAGCAACATTTTGTCTTTTTAAAAGAAATCAACGATATGGGATTTTCAAATTCGAGTCTCGATGCACTAATTAAAAAGGGATACGTTGAAAAATATGATGCAGAAATTGATAGAGATCCATTTGCAAATCGCGTGTTTGAACAAGAAGTTAAACAAAAACTCACTATAGAACAGCAACATGCGTTTGACACTGTGAAAACAACGCTCGATGGCGACGAAGCCCGTACCTTTTTATTACATGGCGTCACTGGTTCAGGAAAAACCGAAATCTACTTACAAACTATTGAAGCAGTTTTAAATAAAGGTAAACAAGCTATGATGCTCGTGCCAGAGATTGCCTTAACGCCGCAAATGGTATTACGTTTTAAACGACGTTTTGGTGATGATGTAGCTGTCTTACATTCAGGTTTATCGACAGGAGAAAAGTATGATGAATGGCAAAAAATTCGAGATGGACGTGCTCGAGTAAGTGTGGGTGCACGCTCAAGTATTTTTGCCCCTTTTAAAGAACTCGGATTAATTATCATCGATGAAGAACATGAATCTACCTATAAACAAGAAGACTATCCACGGTATCATGCACGTGAGATCGCTCAATGGAGAAGTCAATACCATAACTGTCCAATTATTTTAGGCAGTGCAACACCATGTTTGGAATCATTTGCACGTGCTGAAAAAGGGGTTTACACGTTGCTTTCATTACCACATAGAGTCAATCAGCAAGCGCTTCCTAATATTGATATTATCGATATGCGAGAAGAATTGTCACGTGGCAATCGTTCTATGTTTTCAAATGATTTGAGAGATGCAATGAATGCACGATTAAAGAAAAAAGAGCAAATTGTGTTGTTTTTAAATCGCAGAGGATACGCTTCATTTATGTTGTGTAGAGATTGTGGTCATGTACCTCAGTGTCCTAATTGTGATATTTCATTAACCTATCATAAAACCACTGACCAGTTGAAATGCCATTATTGTGGTTATGAAGAAACGCCTTCTAATCAATGTCCTAATTGTGAAAGCGAACACATTAGACAAATGGGAACAGGTACTCAGAGAGTTGAAGAACTGTTGCAGCAAGAATTTCCGGATGCACGTATCATACGAATGGATGTTGATACGACATCACGTAAAGGTGCACACGAAAAACTGCTAAGCGATTTTGAACAAGGAAAAGGCGACATTTTATTAGGTACGCAGATGATTGCCAAAGGCTTAGACTATCCTAACATTACTTTAGTTGGTGTTTTAAATGCTGATACTATGCTTAATTTGCCTGATTTTAGAGCGAGTGAACGAACATATCAAATATTAACACAAGTTGCAGGCCGCGCTGGTCGCCATGAAAAAGAAGGTCAAGTTATCATTCAAACCTATAATCCAGAGCATTATGCAATTCAAGATGTTAAACAAAATAATTATTTAACATTTTATCAACGAGAAATGACTTATCGAAAATTAGGAAAATACCCACCATATTATTTTTTAATTAACTTCACTATTTCACATAAAGAGATGAAAAAAGTAATGGAGGCTTCTAAGCATATTCATCATATTTTATTGCAACATCTCACCTCAAAATCATATGTGTTAGGCCCTTCTCCAGCAGCATTATCTCGAATAAATAATGAATATCGTTTTCAAATTTTAGTTAAATACAAACGAGAACCAGAACTATTAACAGCTTTACAATATTTAGATGACTACTATCATGAACAATATATAAAAGATAAACTCTCATTGAAAATAGATATCGATCCACAAGTCATGATGTAATGACATTTTAAGAATATTAAATTATAAAACAGAAGTAACCTGACAGTCTGTGACATCATTGATGTTTTAAGTTATGAACTAAATATTGACAGTAGTTGATTGGATTGAAAATACACTTATATCAAGCTTGTTTCAATCCTAGTCAACTTTTCCGGGGCGGGACTACGAATTCATAATGAATTCTGTCCTGCTCGCTTGTTTTAAGTGGAACAATAATCAACGCATTTAAGAAATAATTCATTTCAGGTTAACGACATATGTTAAAATGGATGGTGTTATTTGAACAGTGGTCGCAATTTCTTGTTAGATAAGTTATAATGATATGATGAATTTTAAAGAGGAGTCTATACATGACAGTTAAACCATTAATCAAATCGACGCATCCTTTATTAAAAAGGAAAGCACAAAGAGTGACTGAGTTTGATAAATCATTAACACAACTATTGTTAGATATTGAAGACACGTTATATCAACAAGAAGCTTCAGCTTTTTGCGCTTCTCAAATAGGGATAGATAAGCAAGTGGCTATCGTTGATATGGAAATGGAAGGTTTATTACAACTTATCAATCCTACTATTATAAAAGCTTCTGACGAACAGGTCATTGATCTTGAAGGCTCTATTAGTTTACCAGACATTTATGGTGAAGTAGCACGTAGTCAGATGATTGTGGTTCAAAGTTATGATGTACAGGGAAATACCCTAGAATTAACGGCTTATGATGATGTGGCACGCATGATGCAACATATTATTGACCAAATGAATGGCATAGCATTTACAAATAAAGCACAAAAAATTTTAACTGACAAAGAAGTGGAGGCGTATTTTGATAATGAGTAAAGTCATATTTATGGGCACACCAGATTTTTCAACGACAATATTAGAAATGTTAATCAAGGAACATGAAGTGATTGCCGTTGTTACTCAGCCTGATCGTCCAGTAGGTAGAAAACGTGTACTGACACCACCACCTGTAAAAAAAGTGGCGCTCGAATATGATATTGCAGTTTATCAACCAGAAAAGCTAAAAGGTTCTGAAGAGTTGGAAGCATTATTACAGTTGGATAGTGATTTAATTGTCACTGCAGCTTTTGGTCAGTTATTGCCAGAAGTATTACTCGAAAAACCTAAATATGGTGCAATCAATGTTCATGCCTCCTTATTACCTAAATATCGAGGAGGCGCACCAATCCATCAAGCCATTATTGATGGTGAAACAGAAACGGGTATAACCATTATGTACATGGTGAAAAAGCTTGATGCTGGTAATATCATTGCGCAACAAGCTATTGGTATTACTGAAGATGATAACGTTGGTACTATGCATGATAAATTAAGCATTTTAGGTGCAGATTTATTACAAAAAACATTGCCGGACATTTTAGAAGGAAAGAATCAGAGTATTCCTCAAGATGATTCTAAGGCAACATTTGCTTCAAATATTAGTCGAGCCGACGAACGTGTTGATTGGCAGCGCAACGCTCAAGAGATTCATAACCATATTAGAGGACTTGCACCATGGCCGGTTGCATATACTACAATGGATGATAAAAATATGAAAATTTTTGCTGCACATATCATTAAAAATAAAGCTGGGGAACCAGGAACAATTATTGCAACAACAAAGCAAGCAATCATTGTTGGTACGCAATCAGATGATGCTATTGCAATAACGGATATGCAGTTGGCTGGTAAAAAACGTATGCCCGTTTCAAATTACTTAAGTGGTGTTCAAACCTCTTTAGTTGGGAAGAAATTAATATGACACAATCTGTAAGACGCCATGCACTAGATAGTATCCATGCGATATTGAATGAAGGGGCTTATAGTAACTTAGAAATCAATGATGTGCTTAGCTCTCAAGACTTGTCAGCTGTTGATAAAGGGTTATACACTGAACTTGTATACGGAACAATTAAACGAAAATTCACACTAGACTATTACTTGAGACCTTTTGTACAAACGAAAATTAAAGGCTGGGTGCGACAATTACTATGGATGAGCATCTATCAATATGTTTATTTAGATAAAGTACCTAATCATGCGATTATCAATGAAGCTGTTGAAATAGCTAAACATAGAGGTGGGCCACACAACGGTAATATTGTTAATGCTATTTTACGTCAGATAATGCGTAGTGATTTACCTAATGTGGATGATATAACTGATGAAAAGAAGCGAATGTCAATTGCATATAGCTTGCCTAAATGGATTGTTGATCATTGGGTAACTCATTATGGCCTAGCTCAAACGCATCGTATAGGCCAAGCATTGCTCACACCCACAGAGACGACTGTTAGGGCTAATATTGTTAAAGCGTCAATAAATGATATTATTGATGCATTAGAACAAGACGGGTACACGGTTACAAAGGATTCTGATATATTAAGTTGCTTGCATATACAAGGACGCCCCGTTATTGAGGCACGTGCATTTAAAGAAGGTTTAATATCCATACAAGATAAAAGTTCTATGTTTGTAGCACAATTGGCAAATTTACAAGCACATGATAAAGTGTTAGATGCTTGTAGTGCGCCTGGTGGTAAAGCATGTCACATGGCAGAAATTTTAACTCCAACAGGGAGTGTCGATGCTACAGATATCCATGCACATAAAATTAATTTAATAAAATATAATATCAAAAAATTAGGCTTAAACAACGTACATGCATTTCAACATGATGCAACTCAACCATATACAGAGATGTATGATAAAATCTTGGTGGATGCACCATGTAGTGGTTTAGGAGTGCTGAGACATAAGCCAGAAATTAAATATACGCAATCCAAAGAAGGCACACAAGCACTAGTAGACTTGCAATTAAACATTTTAAATAATGTAAAACATCATTTAAAACCTGGTGGGACAATTATTTATTCAACTTGTACTATTGAACAATTAGAAAATGAAAATGTAATTTATAGTTTTTTAAAGGAAAATAAAGATTTCGAATTTGAGCCAATGATACACCCACAAACAGGTGAGCAAATCAAAACCCTTCAAATTTTGCCACAAGATTTTAATTCAGATGGCTTCTTTATCACGAAGATAAAAAGAAAGGAAAGTTAAGCATGATAACCACTCAAAAAAAGAAGAAGAATAAGTTTTTACCTGATTTTGATAAGCAATCGATTTATTCGTTGCGTTTTGATGAAATGCAACAATGGCTAGTTGAGCAGGGGCAACAAAAATTTAGAGCGAAACAAATCTATGAATGGTTATATCAAAAGCGGGTTAATTCTTTTGAAGAAATGACTAACTTATCCAAAGATTTGCGTAAACTACTGGCAGATCATTTTGTTATGACGACATTAACGACAGTGGTTAAACAAGAAAGTAAAGATGGCACTATTAAATTTCTATTTGAACTGCAAGATGGTTATACAATAGAAACCGTATTAATGCGTCATGATTATGGCAACTCTGTATGCGTAACAACACAAGTGGGCTGCCGCATTGGGTGTACATTCTGTGCGTCTACTTTAGGTGGCTTAAAACGTAATTTAGAGGCTGGAGAAATAGTGTCACAAGTACTTACAGTACAAAAAGCGCTCGATGCAACAGAGGAACGAGTATCACAAATTGTAATTATGGGCATTGGTGAACCATTCGAAAACTACGATGAAATGATGGACTTTTTACGAATAGTTAATGATGATAATAGTCTAAACATTGGTGCACGTCACATTACGGTATCTACCTCTGGAATTGTGCCGCGCATTTATGACTTTGCAGATGAAGAAATTCAAATTAACTTTGCTGTAAGCTTGCATGCTGCGAAAGATGATGTACGCTCTAAATTAATGCCAATCAATCGCGCTTATAATGTTGATAAATTAATGGAAGCCATCCGTTATTATCAACAAAAAACAAACCGACGTATTACATTTGAGTACGGCTTATTTGGTGGCGTCAATGATCAACTTGAACATGCACGAGAATTAGCACATCTAATTAAAAATCTAAACTGTCATGTTAATTTAATCCCAGTCAATCATGTTCCAGAGCGAAATTATGTAAAAACATCAAAAGATGATATCTTTAAGTTTGAAAAAGAATTAAAAAGATTGGGTGTAAATGCTACAATAAGACGAGAACAAGGTTCAGATATTGATGCTGCATGTGGTCAATTAAGAGCAAAGGAACGACAAGTAGAAACGAGGTAAGAGACAATGCTAAACGCACAATTTTTCAC
Organism: Staphylococcus sp. HMSC059F04; assembly: GCF_001812565.1. Lineage (NCBI taxonomy): Bacteria > Bacillati > Bacillota > Bacilli > Caryophanales > Staphylococcaceae > Staphylococcus > Staphylococcus sp. HMSC059F04. Next base: position 76,268 of record NZ_KV809472.1, read on the forward strand.
TGATACAGGTCAACATAGAGATAAAAATGAAGATGCTGGTGGTATATTTTTAAATAAAACGCATCAGCAATTGTTAGTATTATGTGATGGTATGGGTGGTCACCAAGCGGGTGAAATAGCGAGTCAGTTTGTAACAAATGAACTTCAAGCGCGTTTTGAACAAGAAAATTTGATTGAAGAGTCTCAAGCTGAAACGTGGTTGCGTACAACATTAAAACAAATTAATCTCGAATTATATTATTATGCACAAGAAGACCCAGGATATAGAGGCATGGGGACGACATGTGTCTGTGCCTTGATTTTTGAGAAAAAAGTCGTTATTGCTAACATTGGAGATTCAAGAGCATATGTCGTCAATTCAAGAGAGATAGAACAGCTTACACAGGATCATTCATTTGTTAATCATCTAGTGATGACAGGTCAAATTACTGAAGAAGAAGCATTTCATCATCCGCAAAAAAATATTATTACACGTGTAATGGGAACAGATAAACATGTGACACCTGATATTTATTTTAAGCGAATCAATTACTATAATTATTTATTATTATGCTCTGATGGATTGACAGATTATATAAGAAATGACGTAATCAAGGATGCGCTTTTAGAAGAGTTAACTATAGAACAGTTAGGAAATAAGCTCATACAATTAGCACTTGATTATCAATCTAGAGACAACATAAGTGTAATTCTTGCAGCTATAGAAGGTGACAAAGTATGATCGGAAAAATAATTAGTGATCGTTATAAAGTGATTGATAAGCTTGGTGGCGGCGGAATGAGTATGGTTTACTTGGCTGAAGATATGATTCTTGAACGTCAAGTAGCGATTAAGGCAATTTCTATTCCACCAAACGAAAAGGAAGAAACTCTTCGCCGTTTCGAGCGTGAAGTGAATAACTCGACGCAACTTTTCAGTGAAAATATCGTCAATGTTTATGATGTTGATGAAGAAGACGATTGTTTCTATTTAATTATGGAATATATTGATGGACCAACGTTATCTGAATATATACATACACACGGGCCACTTAACATTGATACTGCAATTCAGTTCACGCAACAAATATTGAATGGAATTCAGGAAGCGCATCATAAAAGAATTGTTCATCGTGATATTAAACCCCAAAATATTTTAATCGATAAAAATAAAACACTAAAAATATTTGATTTTGGGATTGCAAAAGCGCTAAGTGAGACATCATTAACTCAAACAAATCACGTATTAGGTACCGTGCAATATTTATCACCAGAACAAGCAAAAGGTGAGCCAACAGATGAATCAACCGATATATATTCGATTGGCATCGTATTGTATGAAATGTTAGTTGGTGAGCCACCTTTTAATGGAGAAACGGCAGTTAGTATTGCAATTAAACATATCCAAGATGCAATTCCGAACGTTACAGATATTAGACAAGATGTACCTCAAGCACTTAGCAATGTTATCTTAAAAGCGACGGAAAAAGATGTAAGCGATCGTTATATTAATATACAAGCTATGATGGATGATTTGAGTAGTGCACTTATCGATAGCCGTGCAAATGAGGATAAATATCAACACGAAGAAGAAACTGTAAAAACATTGGCTATCGATAAAAATGATATTAAAAGTAAAATGAAAGAATCTGACAATAAAGGTAAAATTGCGCAAACAATGCAAATACCTATTGTAAATCAACGACAATTTCAATCAGCAGAGGAGCATGTTTTTGTTCCTCAAAAGAAAAAATCGTCAAAAGGGAAAAAGTTTTTAATTGCTTTAATCATAATATTATTAATTGCTAGTTTAGCTGGTTTTATCGCATGGGGTGTCTTTGGAGATAAATATGAAGAAACACCAGATTTAAGTGGTAAAACGGAAAAAGAAGCAGAACAATTACTCAAAGAGAAACATTTGAAGTTAGGCAATATATCTAGAAGTTATAGTGATAAGTATGCGGAAAATCAAATCATTAACTCTAAGCCAGAAGCAGGTTCACGTATCAATCAAGGTGATGCAGTAGATATTGTGTTATCAAAAGGTCCTGAAAAGGTCACAATGCCTTATGTTGTTGGAATGACAAAGGCAAAAGCCCAAGAAAAATTAAAGTCATTAGGTTTGAATCATATCTCTATCAAAAAAGATTACAGTCGCACAGTGGCTAAAGGATTGATAGCAAAACAAAATCTACCAGCTGACAGCAAGGTTAGGCTTAATGACCATCATATTGAACTAATTGAATCCCTAGGTGTTAGACAAGTATTTGTTAAAGATTATGAGGGCAAAGCCTATTCAACTGCGAAAAAAGAATTAGAAGAAGATGGTTTAAAAGTTAAAGTAACTACAGAAGCAAGTGATAGTGTCAAAAAAGGAAACGTCATTTCACAATCACCAAAAGATAAAGAAGTAGATGAAGGTTCGACGATTCAATTGAAAGTTTCAAAAGGCGAAGATACAGATTCAGACGAGGATAAAAATGATGAAGATGGTGATTCAGATGATGTTAAAACCCATTCTGAAACAGTAGATATTCCATACTCTGGAAAAGATGATGAAAGCCAAACAGTAGATATTTACATTCGTGATGAGGACCATAAAGCGTCAGAAGTTGCACGAAGTTTTAAAATTAAAGATGATAAAAGCACTACGATTTCTTTGAAAATAAAAAAAGGAACAACGGCAGGCTATACAGTGCGTGTTGATAATAAAATTGTATTGGATAAAGATGTGGATTATTAATATCATTAAGTGTTGAGTCACCATTATATGATTACCGGATAAACAAAGATAATGTTAACTTTGTTTATCCGTTTTTTTAATGTCTAGACAACAAAATATTATATAATAAGTGAATTACAGATATATTAATATGATGCATTTTGATATAATAACCTCGTATCATAAAAATTGAGAGGTGTCAGTTTGAAAACAGGACGCATCGTTAAATTAATAAGTGGCGTGTATCAAGTAGATGTCAATGGTGATCGGTTTAATACTAAGCCACGCGGATTATTTAGAAAAAATAAATTTTCACCAGTAGTTGGAGATATTGTAGATTTTGAAGTACAAAATAACACGGCAGGTTATATTCAGCATGTTCGAGAGCGTAAAAATGCTTTAAAACGTCCGCCAGTTAGCAATATTGATGGTTTAGTTATCGTGATGAGTGCCGTAGAACCGCAATTTTCAACACAATTGTTAGACCGTTTTATCGTTATTGCACATTCTTATCAACTTCATCCATCTATTTTAGTAACAAAAAGAGATTTAGCAAATTCTCAACAAATTAAAGATATTGAAGAAGTATTAAACATATATAAACAAATAGGTTATATGACTCAATTTGTTGGTATAGATGATGATAAAGCAACAATGATGCAACAATGGCCATCAGGATTAATCGTATTGAGTGGTCAGTCTGGCGTTGGAAAAACAACGTTTATCAATCACTATCGCCCCGATTTACAATTAACCACAAATCATATCTCAAAATCTTTAAATCGCGGTAAACATACAACACGACATGTTGAATTATTTGATCGTAATCAAGGATATATTGCCGATACACCAGGATTTAGTGCTTTAGATTTTAATCATATTGAGAAAGATGAAATCAAACATTATTTTGTAGAATTTAATCAGTATGGTGAACATTGTAAGTTTAGAAATTGTAATCACATTAATGAACCCCAATGCCAAGTAAAAGCTGCACTATCAGAAGGCAAGATTGCACAATTTAGATATGATCATTATTTACAACTTTATAATGAAATTGCAGACAGAAAGGTAAGATACTAGTGAAAAAATTATATCCATCGTTATTATCAGCTGATTTCAGCCAATTAAATCAAGAACTTCACAAACTAGAACAAGCAGGCGTTGATGGTCTTCACTTTGACGTGATGGATGGTCAATTTGTGCCTAACATATCGGTTGGATTTCCAGTATTAGAGGCTGTGAGACGTGAGACTACTTTACCAATTGACGTACATCTGATGATTGCGCAACCTGAACGTTATATAGAACAATTTGCTCAAGCTGGGGCCGATTTTATTTCTGTTCATGTTGAAGCAACGCCACATATTCATCGTGCACTTGAACTCATCAAGTTACAAAATATTAAAGCTGGCGTTGTAATTAACCCAGGTACACCAGTAGAACTGATAAAACCGGTGTTAAGTATTGTTGACTATGTCTTAGTGATGACAGTAAACCCGGGATTTGGTGGACAACAATTCATTCAAAGTTGTGTTGCAAAAGTTCAACAATTGGCAGAACTTAAAGCAATCAATTCCTATGATTTTGATATTGAAGTCGATGGTGGCATTAATGATCAAACAATTAAACTGTGTGCTGAAGCTGGTGCATCAATGTTTGTCGCTGGTTCTTACTTCTTTAAACATCATGACTATGCAGTTGTAACTCAAGATTTGAAAGGTTGAGACGTCATGAAAATCAATTTGCTTTGTGCGGATAGACATTTACCTATAGGTGTATTAGAACAGTATCGTAATGAAGCGTGGGCAGGTATTGACCGTGGTGCACTTATATTGGTCGAACATGGAATAAACCCAGTTTATTCGGTTGGAGATTTTGATTCAGTTAGCGAGCATGAGCGACAACAATTAATTGAAAAATTAGATATTCATCCTGTTAAAGCAGAGAAAGATGATACGGATTTAGCTTTGGGAGTGGAGCAAGCTGTAGCACATGGTTATACGGATATTTTTATCTATGGCGCTACGGGTGGACGTTTAGATCATTTTATGGGAGCACTTCAGATATTACTTAAAAAACATTATCGTCGCCACGGAATTGCTATTAAAATGGTTGATGCCCAAAATGTCATTCAATTGTTGGAAATGGGACGACACAAAATAGCTAAAGATGAACATTTCCCTTATATTTCATTTATACCTGTCAACGGTGAAGTCGTACTTTCATTAGAAGGCTTTAAATACAATTTAGAACGACGACAATTAGAAATTGGTTCGACTTTAACAATTTCAAATGAAATTAATCATCCATATGCATGGATCGACATACATCAAGGACAAGTATTGCAAATAAGAAGTCGCGATAATGATTAACATAAGAGTAAACATAAAAGGAGCACATCGGCTTAAAACGATGTGCTCCTTTATGACTAGATAATCAAACTAGTGAATTAACATGGTCACCACATATGATCATGTTAATGTGTGCATTATATTTATTAAACTCTAGTAACTTTACCAGATTTTAAAGCACGTGCAGAAACCCAAACTTTTTTAGGTTTTCCGTCTACAAGGATTCTAACTTTTTGAAGGTTAGCGTTCCATCTGCGTTTGTTCGCATTTAAAGCGTGTGAACGATGATTACCTGTTGATGCTTTACGACCAGTTACGTAACATTGTTTACCCATCAAAGTACCTCCTTTAATAAATATAAATACACTTAGATACTTATATACTTGAATAAGATACCATAATCACACTATATAAGCAAGAAAATTTCGTTTGATTTTCATTATTATCTATCGTTTACAAATTTTTGTGATATAATTGTTAGCTGTGGAGTTATATAGTATGATACTTTTAAAGATAAGTTAAAGTATAGTGAATGTGAGGACATAGCTAAAGCAAATAGCAAAGTTCCAAAATGAATAAGTAAATAAGATGAATCGGTCAGAGTTTGTCGACCAAGTTAAATTCAAGTTGAAAGAGATGTAATGGCTTGTCATAAGACAATGTTTAGCCATCATCTCAGCATGCGTCATTTTATATTTAACCAATAATCAGGAGGACTTTAAGATGACATTAGAAATTTCAAACGAATATGGCAAAATTGATATTTCAAATGAAGTAATAGCATCTGTGGTCGGTAGTAAAGCCGTAGAAAGTTATGGAATTGTAGGCATGGCTTCCAGACAGCAAGTGCGCGATGGAATTGCTGAAATATTAGGTCATGAAAATTACGCTAAAGGCATTGTAGTTCATGAAAACAATGGTATTTTAGATGTTGATATGTATATCATTGTTAGCTATGGTGTGAAAATTTCTGAAGTAGCTAATAATGTTCAATCTACAGTGAAATATACATTAGAGCAAGCACTTAATGTAAAGGTAAATTCAATTAATATATTTGTACAAGGTGTACGAGTGAATACTAAGGGCAAGAAGGTTTAGGAGGACAATCATAATGATTAGCGAAATAAATGGTAAATTATTTGCCGATATGATTATACAAGGGGCACAAAATTTATCTAATAATGCAGATTTGGTAGATTCATTAAACGTTTATCCTGTACCCGATGGTGATACAGGCACAAATATGAATCTGACGATAACGTCTGGAAGAGAAGAAGTTGAAAATAATCTTTCTCAAAATATTGGAGAATTGGGCAAAACGTTTTCTAAAGGTTTATTGATGGGTGCACGAGGAAACTCAGGCGTTATTTTGTCTCAATTATTCAGAGGTTTTTGTAAAAATATCGAAGATGCTAAAGTCATAGATGCACAACAATTTGCAGCTAGTTTTCAAGCGGGGGTAGATACAGCTTATAAAGCAGTGATGAAGCCGGTTGAAGGGACAATTTTAACTGTAGCTAAAGATGCTGCTAAGGGTGCTGTAGCAAAAGCGGAAGAGACTAGTGATATTATTGAAATTATGACACATACAATTGAAGAAGCTAAAAAATCATTGGATAACACTCCTAATTTATTAGCAGTACTAAAAGAGGTTGGTGTTGTTGACAGCGGTGGCAAAGGTTTACTATGTGTTTATGAAGGCTTTTTAAAAGGACTTAAAGGTGAGCAAGTTGAAGCTCAAGCACCTAAATTAGATACAGAAACATTTGTCAATGAGGAACATGATTTCCATGGTGTAATTAATACAGAAGATATTATTTATGGTTACTGCACAGAAATGATGGTGCGCTTTGGCAAAGACAAAAAGCCGTTCGATGAACAAGAATTTAGAAGTGATATGAGTAAATTCGGCGATTCGTTACTTGTCATTAACGATGATGAAATTGTAAAAGTTCATGTACATACCGAAACGCCAGGTGACGTTTTTAACTATGGACAACAGTATGGTGAATTAATCAAGCTAAAAGTAGAGAACATGCGTGAGCAACATCGAGAAGTAATTCGCAAAGAAGCTAGTGGGAATCAAAAGAAACAAGATAAGCACGAAACAGTTGAAACAGCAATTATTACTATTTCTATGGGTGAAGGCATTTCAGAATTATTTAAATCGATGGGTGCAACACACATTATTAGCGGTGGACAAACGATGAATCCATCAACAGAAGATATTGTTAAAGTAATCGAACAGTCACAATGTAAACGTGCTATTATTTTGCCAAATAATAAAAATATTCTAATGGCTAGTGAACAAGCAGCAAGTATCGTTGATGCTGAGGCAATCGTAATTCCAACCAAATCCATTCCTCAAGGCATCGCAGCTTTATTCCAATATGATGAAGGCTCGTCATTAGAAGATAATAAGGCGCACATGGAAACGGCACTTGAAACTATTCAGTCTGGTTCTTTAACGTTTGCAGTTCGAGACACTAAAATTGATGGTGTTGAAATTAAAAAAGATGAATTTATGGGCTTAGCAGAAGATAAGATTGTGATTAGTGATGCCGATGAATTTGCTGCATTACAAGGCTTATTAAAGCAATTGCTAACAGATGATAGCGAAATTTTAACGGTTATAACTGGGAAAGATGCAACACAAGCCGTAACAGATGAACTTTCGGAATGGCTTGAGGAAAGTTATCCAGACTTAGAGGTTGAACTCCATGATGGTGGTCAACCAATATACAACTATTTATTATCAGTTGAGTAGTCTGTAACCATCTGTTCTCAATTGCAGATATGTGAAGATAATTTATTAGTGAACGGTTGACAATTTAAATGATATATAGTGAGATTTGTATTATTTGTACGATGTGTATCCATAAGTCAACTCATATGATGAGAGTGTTACAGAATTTTTATCTGTGCGCTCTCTTTCTATTTTAAAACATAAGATGGTAACATAAGTGTAGTGAATAATATGAAAAATAAACGAATCGAATATAAATAAAGCTTGTCATAATTTAGATATAATAAGGTGATTGATATGACTAAGGTAAATTTAATAGAGAGCCCGTATCCATTGTCGCATATAAAAGGACTAGGCCCTAAACGTATAGCAATATTAAATGAACTAAATATATATTCAGTTGGTGACTTAGTGTTGTATTTACCTACACGCTATGAAGACAATACAGTAGTTGATTTATCGACGGCTGAAGATCAAACGATGGTAACAGTTGAGGGTGAAGTTTATTCAATGCCAACCGTTGCATTTTTTGGACGTAATAAATCAAAATTAACGATACATTTAATGATTAACAATATTGCTGTTAAATGTGTGTTTTTCAATCAACCTTATTTAAAAAATAAAATCGCCTTAAATCAACGAGTTACGGTTAAAGGGAAATGGAATCGTGCTAAGCAAGAAATAAATGGTAACCGTATGTTCTTTAATCAGTCTAGCAGTAAACAGGACGAACTCGAACCCATTTATCGTATTAAAGATGGGATTAAACAAAAAAATATGCGGGATATGATACGCGAAGCGCTTCGTGATGTGACAATTCATGAATGGCTTTCTGAGGATCTAAAAGCAAAATATAAGCTAGAATCTCTCGAATCAACAATCAAAATTTTACACCACCCAAAAGATAAGGCTGCGTTATTGCGTGCAAGACGTACATATGCCTTTACGGAATTGTTCATGTTTGAGTTGCGCATGCAGTGGTTGAACCGATTAGAAAAGGCCGCAGATAATGCAATAGAAATTAATTATGATTTAAGGCAAGTTAAAGACTTTATAGATGTGTTGCCTTTTGATTTAACAGATGCACAAAAACAAAGTGTGAATGAAATATTTAGAGATTTAAAAGCACCTATTCGAATGCATCGTTTATTGCAAGGTGATGTAGGATCAGGAAAGACAGTAGTTGCTGCGATTTGTATGTATGCATTAAAAACAGCTGGATATCAGTCTGCACTTATGGTGCCAACGGAAATTTTAGCTGAGCAACATGCAGAAAGCTTAGTTAAACTTTTTGGTGAACGTATGAATGTTGCACTGTTAACTGGTTCGGTTAAAGGTAAGAAACGTCAGCTGTTATTAGAGCAATTAGCACAAGGTACGATTGACTGTGTAATTGGTACACACGCTCTGATTCAAGAAGATGTTCAGTTTAATAACATAGGATTAGTAATCACTGATGAACAACACCGTTTTGGTGTTAATCAACGACAATTACTGAGAGAAAAAGGTGCAATGACTAATGTCTTATTTATGACTGCAACACCTATTCCAAGAACACTAGCTATATCTGTTTTTGGAGAGATGGACGTATCCTCTATTAAACAGTTGCCTAAAGGACGAAAGCCTATTAAAACAAGCTGGGCGAAACACGAGCAATACGAACAAGTATTACATCAAATGACTTCAGAGTTACAAAAAGGTCGCCAAGCTTATGTGATTTGTCCGTTGATTGAGAGTTCTGAACATCTCGAAGATGTGCAAAATGTTGTTGCTATTTATGAATCGCTGCAGCACTATTATGGAGCTAAACGTGTCGGACTATTACACGGGAAATTATCAACAGAAGATAAAGACGACGTAATGAATCAATTTAGTTGTCATCAAATAGATATACTAGTATCAACAACCGTCGTTGAAGTAGGCGTGAATGTCCCAAATGCGACATTTATGATGATTTATGATGCCGATCGTTTTGGATTGTCGACATTACATCAATTGCGTGGTCGTGTGGGTCGTAGTGAACATCAAAGTTATTGCGTATTAATCGCTTCCCCAAAGACTGAAACTGGTATTGAACGCATGACGATAATGACACAGACGAATGATGGATTTGAGCTAAGTGAACGTGATTTAGAAATGCGAGGTCCAGGTGACTTTTTCGGTGTCAAACAAAGTGGTTTACCTGACTTCATGGTTGCCAATGTAGTTGAAGACTATCGCATGCTAGAAGTTGCCCGAGATGAGGCATCTGAATTAATACAATCCGGTGAATTTTTTACAGCAACATATCATCATTTACGCAGCTTTATAGAAAACCATTTGTTGCATACAAGTTTTGACTAATGACATATGCAAATTTTAAGCTCAACTTAGGTTATTTGTTGAGCTTTTTAAATATAAAATGTTATGATATGTGAAGATGTTTAAGACTTGGTACTAAATAAAAGGGGGGATGGCATGAAATTGAAAAAAAATGAACGACGCATCGCCATTCAACAAGCGATTGAGCATAACCCTTTTATCACTGATCATGAACTTTGTGAGCAATTCAGCGTCAGTATACAGACGATACGACTAGATCGTACACATCTCAAAATTCCAGAGTTGCGCAAGCGAATTAAATTGGTTGCAGAACAAAATTATCAACATTTACAATCACTAGAAGCAAACGAAATATTTGGTGATATCATTAAGATGAATCCCAATATCGAGGCAGAATCAATCATTCATATTGCCTCAGATTCTGTCTTTTCAAAGAATAATATCGCACGAGGACATATTTTATTTGCGCAAGCGAATTCATTATGTGTTGCTTTAATTCATAAACCGACTGTATTAACATCTGAAAGTAATGTAACGTTTGTCGAGAAAGTGAAATTAAATGATACGGTAAGAGCACGCGCTAAAGTGGTAAAGCATAGTGAAAACTATTATCATATTGATGTTACATCATATGTTAAAGAAATATTAGTTTTTAAAGGTCATTTTAAAATGTTCTATATAAGCGAGGATGAATATAATGGTTAAAATTGCAATTGATATGATGGGTGGCGACGATGCACCTGGTATTGTTTTAGAAGCAGTTGATCAAGCAATTAAAGATTTCAAAGATTTAGAAATCATTCTATTTGGGGATAAGCAACAATATACACTCAATCATGAACGTATAGAATTTAGGCATTGTACGGAAAAAATTGAAATGGAAGATGAGCCTGTAAGAGCAATTAAACGAAAAAAAGATAGCTCTATGGTCCGCATGGCTGAAGCAGTGAAAAATGGCGAAGCAGATGGTTGTGTTTCTGCTGGTAATACAGGTGCTTTAATGTCAGCGGGATTATTTATTGTTGGACGTATTAAAGGTGTTGCAAGACCAGCACTTGTTGTTACTTTGCCAACAATAAATGGTAAAGGATTTGTGTTCTTGGATGTAGGCGCGAATGCTGATGCTAAACCAGAACATTTATTGCAATATGCACAATTAGGTAATATTTATGCACAAAAAATACGCGGTATTGCTGAACCTAAAGTATCATTATTGAATATTGGTACAGAAGCAGCTAAAGGCAATACCCTAACGAAAAAATCTTATACATTATTACAAGATGATGGTAGTTTTAATTTTACTGGTAATATTGAGGCTAAGACGTTGATGGATGGCACGACAGATGTTGTTGTTACCGATGGTTATACCGGAAACATGGTATTAAAAAATATTGAAGGTACAGCAAAGTCAATTGGCAAGATGTTAAAAGAAACATTATTAAGTAGCTTTAAAAATAAATTAGCTGCTTTAGTGTTAAAGAAAGATTTAGCTCATTTTGCTAAAAAAATGGATTATGCCGAATACGGTGGTTCAGTGCTATTAGGCCTTGATGGTACGGTAGTCAAAGCACATGGAGGATCAAATGCTAGAGCATTTTACTCTGCAATTAGACAAGCAAAAATTGCAGGGGAACAACATATTGTGCAAACAATGCGAGAAACGGTAGGTGCAAACGATGAGTAAAACAGCAATAATTTTTCCAGGTCAAGGTGCGCAAAAAGTTGGTATGGCTGAAGATTTATATCAACATAATGAAGCTGCAACGAAGATACTTAATCAATCCCAAGAAGTGATGGATTTTGATTTATTCGAAACCATGTTTACAGACCAAGAACAAAAATTAAGTCAAACAGAATATACGCAACCCGCGCTTGTTGCGCATAGTATTGCATTACTGCATGCATTAGAACATATTGATGCAGATTATACGTTAGGACATAGCCTAGGCGAATATGCTAGTTTAGTGGCAGCCGGCGTACTTGACTTTGAGGATGCTGTAAAAATTGTGCGCAAACGTGGTCTATTAATGGCTCAAGCTTTTCCTAATGGTGTAGGTAGCATGGCAGCTGTCTTGGGGTTAGGCTATGAAGAGGTAAACCACATATGCCAAACCTTATCTACACAAGATGAAATCATCGAACCAGCAAACATTAATTGTCCAGGACAAATTGTAGTATCTGGCCATAAAACTTTAATAGATAAGCTTGTAGAAGAAGGAAAAGCTTTAGGAGCAAAACGCGTAATGCCTTTAGCTGTTTCTGGACCATTTCATTCTTCAATGATGCAGGTCATTGAAGATGCATTTTCTACATATATTGATCGATTTGAATGGCAGAATGCCAAATTCCCAGTAGTACAAAATGTGAATGCACTGGGTGAGACAGATGCACAAGTGATTAAAGAAAATATGGTTAAGCAATTATATTCACCAGTACAATTTATTCAATCTATTGAATGGTTGCTTGCACAAGGTGTCGATCATTTTATTGAAATAGGACCAGGAAAAGTACTATCAGGGTTAATCAAAAAAATTAACCGAGATGTTAAACTAACGTCAATTCAAACTATAGAAGATGTGAAAGGATGGAATCAAAATGGCTAAAAGTGCATTAGTTACAGGTGCTTCTCGCGGAATTGGACGAAGCATTGCATTACAATTAGCAAGTGAAGGTTACAATGTTGCAGTAAATTATGCTGGCAATAAAGAAAAAGCAGAGGAAGTCGTATCCGAAATAAAAGAACTTGGTGTGGATGCTTTTGCGATACAAGCAAATGTAGCAAATGGTGATGAAGTAAAAGCGATGATAAAAGAAGTTGTAGCACAATTTGGCGCGATTAATGTGCTTGTTAATAATGCTGGTATTACAAGAGATAATTTATTAATGCGTATGAAAGAACAAGAATGGGATGATGTGATTGATACCAACTTAAAAGGTACATTCAATTGTATTCAAAAAGTGACGCCACAAATGTTGCGTCAACGCAGTGGTGCAATTATCAATTTATCTAGTGTTGTTGGAGCAGTAGGAAATCCAGGACAAGCGAATTATGTTGCTACTAAAGCAGGTGTGATCGGCTTGACTAAATCTGCTGCACGTGAGCTTGCTTCACGAGGCATTACTGTTAATGCAGTAGCCCCAGGATTTATTGTGTCAGATATGACCGACGCACTTAACGATGATCTTAAAGAACAAATGCTACAACAAATACCATTAGCTAGATTTGGTCAAGATACTGATATCGCTAATACTGTCGCCTTTTTAGCATCAGATAAAGCTAAATATATTACAGGTCAAACCATTCATGTTAACGGCGGCATGTATATGTAAAGTATATATCGCATGTTCATTTAAAATATTTACGTCATGCTAAGTAGAATAACCAGATTTAACTATGTCTAAATTTCAAGCAGCATTTTAAAATTACCATAAAACTTTAGCTTGTATTTTGGCTTTTAAAATGGGAAAATGTAATAGTCTATGAATGGACTTTTTAAAGGAGGTGAATCGACGTGGAAAACTTCGACAAAGTAAAGGATATCATCGTTGACCGTTTAGGTGTAGATGCTGATAAAGTAACAGAAGACGCATCTTTTAAAGATGATTTAGGCGCTGACTCACTTGATATCGCTGAATTAGTAATGGAATTAGAAGACGAATTTGGTACTGAAATTCCAGATGAAGAAGCAGAAAAAATCAACACTGTTGGTGATGCTGTTAAATATATTAACAGTCTTGAAAAATAATAAAATGACATCTGGGTCGTCGAGGAGATGGCTCAGATTTTTTCTTTAGTTTTTAATTTAATTCACTTAAAATAGGGAGTGAAGTGTTTTATTATACACTGAATTAGGAGGTATCTGTGTGGCTAACGTAAAAAAAGATGAGATGATTAAAGATTTCAGACAACGGTTTGAACAAAAGATGAATGAATTAGGTATCCATTTTGATAATATAAAATTGTACCAACAAGCGTTTTCTCACTCTAGCTTTATTAATGATTTTAATATGAATCGTTTGGAGCATAATGAACGATTAGAATTTTTAGGAGATGCGGTATTAGAAGTGACGGTTTCACGTTATTTATTTGATAAACATCCGAACTTACCGGAAGGCAATTTGACAAAAATGCGTGCAACAATTGTATGTGAGCCCTCACTTGTAATATTTGCTAATAAAATTCAATTAAACCAATTAATATTATTAGGTAAAGGAGAAGAAAAAACGGGTGGTCGCACACGCCCTTCACTTATTTCTGATGCCTTTGAAGCATTTGTCGGTGCACTTTATTTGGATCAAGGATTAGGAGCTGTTTGGCATTTTGCTGAAAAAGTAATTTTCCCTTATGTAGAAGATGATGAACTTATTGGAGTTGTAGATTTTAAAACGCAGTTCCAGGAATTTGTTCATAGTCAAAATAAAGGGGATGTGATGTATCGTCTTGTTAAAGAAGAAGGGCCAGCACATCACCGTTTGTTTACATCTGAAGTGATATTAGAACAACAAGCGATAGCACATGGTCAAGGAAAGACTAAAAAAGAATCAGAACAAAAAGCAGCTGAACGCGCATATCATATTATGCGACAACATAAATAATGGCATTTCGACAATGTTTAAAATAAGCTGTTAACAAGCTTTATGTTTATAACTTAACAACGAGGTAAAGATTGAGGAGATTAACATGGTTTATTTAAAATCAATAGATGCCATTGGCTTTAAATCATTTGCAGAACATACAAATGTACAGTTTGATAAAGGCGTCACTGCTATCGTAGGGCCAAATGGAAGCGGTAAGAGTAATATTACCGATGCGATTAAATGGGTGTTGGGTGAACAATCAGCCAAATCTTTACGTGGTTCTAAAATGGAAGATATTATTTTTTCTGGTGCAGAACATCGTAAGGCACAAAATTTTGCTGAAGTAAAACTACATTTGGATAATGCCAAAAAAGATTTGCAAATAGATGCAGATGAAGTCGTTGTCACTCGACGTTTATATCGCAGTGGTGAAAGTGAATATTTTTTAAATAATGAGCGTGCTAGATTAAAGGATATTGTAGATTTATTTTTAGATTCTGGGTTAGGTAAAGATGCTTTTAGCATTATTTCACAAGGTCGAGTTGATGAAATTTTAAACGCGAAACCAATAGATCGTCGTCAAATTCTTGAAGAATCTGCAGGTGTATTAAAGTATAAAAAGCGTAAGGCAGAGTCAGTTCAGAAACTTGATCAAACTGAAGATAACCTCACACGTGTGGAAGATATTCTATATGATTTAGAGGGACGCGTTGAGCCTTTAAAAGAAGAAGCTGCCATCGCAAAAGAATATTTGCAATTGACGAAAGAAATGAAAGAAAGCGATGTCATCGTTACTGTTTATGATATCGATACTTACACTGAAGACAATGAGCAGTTGGATGGACGCTTGAACGAGCTAAAAAGTCAACAAGCTCAAAAGGAAAGCAGTCAAGCACAAGTAAAACAACAATTACAAAAATATAAAGGTACTCGTCAACATATAGACAATCAACTGGAACAGTTAAATAAAGATTTAGTACAGACAACTGAAGATTATGAAAAATTTTCTGGTCAATTGAATGTACTTGAAGAGCGCAAAAAGAATCAGTCGGCTACCAATGCCCGTTATGAAGAAGAACAGGACAATTTGCAACAACAATTAGACAAGCTAAAGATAGAAGAACAGCAAGCAAAGGAACAACTTGAAACACTAAAAAAGAAACAAAAAGAGTTAAATTCAATAATTCAAACGTTAGAGAGTCAGTTATATTCTTCGGATGAACAACATGATGAAAAATTAGAGAACATCAAAAACGACTACTACGCTTTGATGTCTGAACAATCAGATGTCAACAATGATATTCGCTTTTTAGAACATACAATTAGTGAAAATGAAGCTAAAAAATCACGTCTTGATTCACGATTACTAGAAGCGTTTAACCAATTAAAAGAAATACAAAATGATGTGGCAGAAACTACAAAAGCATATAAGCAAGCTAAATCAAAGTTAACCCATGCTGAAAATGAAATTAAACGCCTTGAGCAACAAATGACCCAAGCTAAAAAACGTCAAACAGAACAAGAAAATCAATTATATCAAGCCTATCGTTATACAGATAAGTTAAAGTCAAGAATTGATAGTTTAGCTATTCAAGAAGAGGATTATACTTATTTCTTTAATGGGGTCAAACATGTGCTAAAAGCGAAAGATAAAGCATTAGATGGAATCCATGGTGCTGTAGCCGAAGTTATCCAAGTACCTTCGCAATTAACTCAAGCGATAGAAACGGCTCTAGGTGCTTCACTTCAACATATTATTGTGACATCTGAACAAGATGGGCGTCATGCAATTCAATATTTGAAGCAACGTAACTTAGGACGTGCAACGTTTTTACCGCTGAATGTGATACAACCTCGCCGAGTTGCGCAAGAAATTAAACAAACTGCACAACAAGCAGAAGGGTTTGTGAATATTGCTGCAGATGCGGTTAATGTTCATGCATCATATCGCAATATTGTTGAGAATTTATTAGGAAACACGATTATTATTGATAATTTAAAACACGCGAATGATTTGGCTCGTCAAATTCATTATCGGACGCGTATTGTGACGTTAGAGGGAGATATTGTTAACCCAGGCGGCTCTATGACTGGTGGAGGCGCTCGTAAAACGAAAAGCATATTGACCCAAAAAGATGAATTAAGTCAAATGCGTGCACAACTACAAGAATATGAAAGACAAACTCAACAATTTGAACAAGCGTTACAACAACAGAAATCGCAAACTGAACAGTTAGGTAATCAATATTTAGAAGTAAGTCAACAGTTTAATCAATTCAAAGCGCAAGTACACAATTACGAATTATCATTAGACCGCTTAACAACACAAGAACAACATTTAAAAGACGAACATGAAGAATTTGAGTTTGAGAAAAATGATGGCTACCGAAGTGAAAATAGTCGTCAAACCTTAGTAGAGAAACAACAGCGTTTACAGACAATACAAACAAAGTTAACTCAATTAGAAAATGACATTGAGCATTATACGCAATTAACAAAAGAAGATAAGGCATCAACGACTCAAACACAGCAAACATTGAACCAAAAACGTTCAGATCTTGCAGTTATCAAAGAGCGAATTCAAACGCAACGTGATGCTTTAGAACGTCTCACACAGCAACAAGCACAAACAACAAAAGAAATGACCAATGTTGCTGACAAAATTAAATTATTTAATTCAGATGAGATGATGGGGCAAGAAGTATTTGATAAATTACAAGCTCAAATCAACGATAAGCAACAAGAAAGAACCATATTAAACGATAAATTAACGGAACTTAAAGAACAGCGACAATTATTAAATAATAATATTGAAGACAGCGAACAGCAATTACAAAGCTATCATCAAGATATTTTATCAATAGAGAGTTATTACCAAGATATTAAAGCAAAGCAATCTAAACTTGATGTGCTGATTAATCACGCAATTGAACACCTTAATGAACAGTATCAATTGACTGTTGAGCGTGCACGTGATTTATATAAAGCTGAAGCGCCGATTGAGTCATTGCGTAAAAAGGTTAAACTTACAAAAATGTCTATCGATGAACTAGGACATGTCAATATCAATGCAATTGAACAATTTGAGGAACTCAATGAACGCTATACCTTTTTAAATGAGCAGCGTACCGATTTAAGAGAAGCTAAAGAAACACTGGAACAAATTATTTCAGAAATGGATCAAGAGGTTGCAGGACGCTTTAAGGCAACATTCCATCAAGTGCAAACACATTTTACAAACGTCTTTAAATCGCTATTTGGTGGTGGGCATGCTAAGTTAGAATTGACCGAAGATGATTATTTAGCAGCAGGTGTAGATATTATTGTGCAACCGCCAGGTAAGAATTTACAACATCTATCTTTACTTAGTGGTGGTGAACGCGCATTAAGTGCGATTGCTTTACTCTTTGCAATATTGAAAGTTCGTTCTGCACCTTTTGTTATTTTAGATGAGGTTGAAGCAGCGCTTGATGAAGCTAATGTTATTCGCTATGCCCGGTATTTAAATGAATTATCTAATGAAACGCAGTTTATCGTTATTACACATCGTAAAGGTACGATGGAATATGCTGATAGACTATACGGTGTTACGATGCAAGAATCTGGGGTATCGAATTTAGTTAGCGTAAATTTAAACACTATAGATGAAGTAATGAAGGAGGAACTAGAATGAGTTTTTTTAAAAAATTAAAAGATAAGTTTTCTAGTAAGCCTAATGATGATAAAGAAAGAGATTTAACAGATATAAGTGATGAGGAACAACAACTCTCATCAGATACATCGGCCGATAGTCCAGCTGATTCAGAACCAGCTAAAAAGAAACCGAGAAAATTGAGCGAAGCTGATTTTGATGAAGATGGCTTAATATCAATTGAAGACTTTGAAGAAATTGAGGCACAAAAAATTGGTGCTAAATTTAAAGCTGGTCTTGAAAAGTCACGACAAAATTTCCAAGAACAATTAAATAATCTTATAGCACGCTATCGTAAAGTAGATGAAGATTTCTTTGAAGCTTTAGAAGAAATGCTAATCACTGCTGACGTTGGTTTCAATACGGTAATGCAGTTAACTGATGAATTGCGTACGGAAGCACAACGACGTAATATTCAAGACACAGCTGATTTAAGAGAAGTAATTGTTGAAAAAATTGTCGAAATTTATCATCAAGAGGATGACCAATCAGAAGTGATGAATCTCGAAGATGGTCGCTTGAATGTTATTTTAATGGTTGGTGTTAATGGTGTTGGTAAAACAACAACTATTGGTAAATTAGCATATCGTTATAAAATGGAAGGCAAAAAAGTAATGCTCGCTGCTGGAGATACATTTAGAGCCGGCGCTATTCAACAACTTAAAGTATGGGGAGAGCGTGTTGGCGTTGATGTTGTAAGCCAAAGTGAAGGTTCAGACCCTGCAGCTGTCATGTATGATGCTATTAATGCAGCGAAAAATAAAGGCGTGGATATTTTAATTTGTGATACGGCTGGACGTTTACAAAACAAAGCGAACTTGATGCAAGAATTAGATAAAATGAAACGTGTTATTGGTAGAGCTGTGCCAGGTGCACCGCATGAAGCATTACTATGTCTGGATGCTACGACAGGACAAAATGCGTTATCACAAGCCCGTTCATTCAAAGAAGTTACAAATGTATCAGGTATTGTGCTTACGAAACTTGATGGTACTGCTAAAGGTGGTATCGTCTTAGCCATTAGAAATGAATTGCATATTCCAGTAAAATACGTGGGTCTAGGTGAACAACTTGACGATTTACAACCTTTCAATCCTGAAAGCTATGTATATGGTTTATTTGCCGATATGATTGAACAAAATGAAGAAATACCTGAGCAACAACAAGAAACAGCAGCTAATGAGGGAAATAACCATGAGTGATTATGATTTAGTCAAAACGTTACGCATGAATTATTTATTTGATTTCTATCAAGCATTATTAACCAAAAAACAACGCAATTACTTGGAACTCTTCTATTTACAAGATTTTTCATTAAGCGAAATTGCGGATACATTTGAAGTGAGCAGGCAAGCAGTTTATGATAATATAAGAAGAACTGGTGATCTAGTAGAAGATTATGAGCAGAAGCTTAAACTATATGAAAAATTTGAACAACGACGTCAACTATACTATCAAATGAAGCAAGTCATACATCAACCAGATAAAGTAAAAGACTATATTGAACAATTAGAAGAACTAGAATAAATAAGGAGGGCAATATCATGGCATTCGAAGGATTGTCCGAGCGATTGCAAGCCACGATGCAAAAAATGCGTGGTAAAGGAAAAGTAACAGAAGCTGATATTAAAACAATGATGCGTGAAGTACGACTCGCATTGTTAGAAGCAGATGTTAACTTTAAGGTTGTAAAACAATTTATTAATACTGTGTCAGAACGCGCATTAGGCTCAGATGTCATGCAGTCATTAACGCCTGGTCAACAGGTAATAAAAATAGTCCAAGATGAGTTAACACAGCTCATGGGTGGTGAAAATACGACGATTAAAATGGCAAACAAACCACCAACTGTAGTGATGATGGTAGGTTTACAAGGTGCAGGTAAAACAACTACTGCTGGTAAATTAGCCCTTTTAATGCGTAAAAAATACAATAAAAAGCCAATGCTTGTAGCAGGAGACATTTATCGTCCAGCTGCTATAGATCAGTTACAAACAGTGGGTAAACAACTAGATGTTCCAGTATACAGTGAAGGTGATCAAGTTAAGCCACAACAAATTGTTGAAAATGCTTTAAAACATGCCAAAGAGGAACATTTAGATTTTGTCATTATCGATACAGCTGGTCGTTTGCATATCGATGAAGCATTAATGAATGAATTACAAGAAGTTAAAGCGATTTCTAAACCAGATGAAGTCATGTTAGTTGTCGATGCAATGACAGGTCAAGATGCAGTTAATGTAGCACAATCATTTGATGAACAGCTAGATGTAACTGGTGTGACATTAACAAAGTTAGATGGGGACACACGCGGTGGTGCAGCGTTATCTATTCGTTCAGTGACACAAAAACCAATTAAATTTGTCGGTATGAGTGAAAAAATGGATGGACTAGAGCTGTTCCATCCTGAACGTATGGCTTCACGTATTTTAGGTATGGGTGATGTTCTAAGTTTAATAGAAAAAGCGCAGCAAGATGTTGATCAAGAAAAAGCGAAAGATTTAGAGAAAAAAATGCGTGATTCCTCATTTACGTTAGAGGATTTCTTAGACCAATTAGATCAGGTGAAAAACTTAGGACCGCTAGATGATATTATGAAAATGATTCCTGGTATGAACAAGATGAAAGGTATGAATAAGTTAAATATGGACGATAAGCAAATTGACCATATTAAAGCAATTATTCAATCCATGACGCCAATGGAAAGAGCAAATCCTGCAACGTTAAACGTATCACGTAAAAAGCGAATTGCCAAAGGTTCTGGACGTTCATTACAAGAGGTCAATCGTTTAATGAAACAATTTAATGATATGAAGAAAATGATGAAACAATTTACTGGTGGTGGCAAGGGTAAAAAGGGTAAACGTAGCCAAATGCAAAATATGCTAAAAGGTATGAATTTACCATTTTAAACCCATTAAAATCAGTCTGGAAATAAATAATTGTTAACAAGTTGAAGCAGGCAATTTCTATTAATTTTCAATAGAAATTGCCTGCTTCTTTTTTATATTAACCGCTATTAAAACAATGTTCAGTGCTTTTAACTACTATCATAGGAGCATAAAGACGATTTTTAATTTCAAATCATTTTATGCGCTTATTTTGGAATTATGTCCCCATTTGTAATCTTAGTATGTTTTTTTAGCCAAAAAGTAATAGCATCATGTATAATTGTAAACACGAAATTATTTATAGTTAACAATATGGTGATGATAATGATTGAAACAATGACAAAAATAACGCAATATAGTAAAACACAACCTCATAATCGTGCATTAATCATAAATAATAATCATTTAACATATAAAGAACTTAATCATAAAATAATACAAGCATGTGGTGAGATGCCTTACTCGATACATAATAAAAGAGTAGGCTTAATGCACCCATCGTCAATGGTGAGAATAGTACATTATTTTATGGTGCATCAACTTGGAGGTATTCCAGTAATGATGAATTCGCAATGGCATCAGTCTATGGTTGCTGATGTAACAACTCAATGTCATATTCATATGATTATTGATGCTTCAGGCTATCATAAAACGGAATACTATGATGATGATACGTTAATACAACAGCCTAATCAGTTATTGCACATTGGTTTTACTTCAGGGACAACAGGGTTACCAAAAGCTTATTACAGAAATGAACCTTCTTGGATAGCGTCTTATAAAATGAACGAAACACTCATCAGTCAAAATCATGATGTTTTAGTGGCACCTGGGCCAATAGAGCACTCATTAACACTTTACACATGTATGTATGCACT
This sequence comes from Staphylococcus sp. HMSC059F04, assembly GCF_001812565.1. Classification (NCBI taxonomy): domain Bacteria; kingdom Bacillati; phylum Bacillota; class Bacilli; order Caryophanales; family Staphylococcaceae; genus Staphylococcus; species Staphylococcus sp. HMSC059F04. The sequence goes on from NZ_KV809472.1 coordinate 98,425, forward strand.
TTATAGTGGGCGTACTTTTAGCGGGCAAGATGATTTTGATGCTAAGCAATTAATTCAATCACTTGAATCCACAAATCAGGCAACAATGGCCTTATTTGTTGTACCTACCATGTTGTCGACAATCCTTACTTATGACTTGTCGCATATTTCAATAGGCACGATATTGAGCAGTGGCGCAAAATTATCTACATCACTTTATCGTCGTATTCAAGATATAATGCCATCGGTTCATGTTGTAGAATTCTTTGGTACTTCTGAAGCAAGTTTTATCAGTTATAACTATAACCGTCATGCGCCATTAGATTCGGTTGGAAAGATATGTGAAAGTGTTGATATAAAGTTGACACACATAGATAAACAAGGCATTGGTATGTTATCCATTAATAGTAAAATGGCTTTCAGTGGCTATATAGATCATACAAACTACAATCATATTGATTGGCTAGAGACGGGAGATTTTGCTTATGTGGATAAACAAGGCTTTCTCTATTTGATGAGTCGGCACAATGAACGTTTAATCATTGGTGGTAACAATATTTATCCGGCACGTATTGAACAGCTGTTACATAATCATCCGGATATAGATGAAGCAATCATCATTGGTAGACCGCATGCTAAATTTGGTGAAGTAGCAGTTTTGCTTTATACGGGAGAGGTTGCATTAACTTACCAAGACATTCGACAGTATTTAATTTCAAAAGTGACAAGATATGAAATACCTTCAATCGTACAACGTGTTAAAGAAATGACTTATACAGAAAGCGGTAAAATAGCACGGCATATGATGCAAGAAAAATACATAAAAGGGGAATTATCGACATGAGAGAAGCCGTTATTGTTGCAGCCAAACGCACAGCATTTGGTAAGTATGCGGGTCAACTTAAACATTTAGAACCAGAACAATTATTACTTCCACTATTTCAATTTTATCAGAATAAATATCCCAATATATGTGGTCATATTCAGGATGTTATCATTGGTAATACAGTAGGGAATGGAGGTAATGTGGCACGTAAATCATTGTTGACGGCAAATTTAGAATACGGCATACCTGGTTTAACATTGGATCGCCAATGTGGTTCGGGGTTGGAAAGTGTCATTTATGCATGTCGGATGATTCAATGTGGTGCAGGGTCAGTATATCTAGCTGGTGGCGTTGAAAGTACAAGTCGTGCGCCTTGGAAAATTAAAAGACCTCAATCAGTTTATGATACTAACTTACCTCAATTTTATGAGCGTGCTTCTTTTGCACCTGATAATCAAGATGTTTCAATGATTCAAGCGGCTGAAAATGTAGCGCAACATTATCATATAAGCCGTGATGAACAAGATGAATTTGCTTTTCGTAGTCATCAGAAGACTGCATCCTTTTATCAAAACGGTAAAATTAAGAAAGAGATTGTTCCGATTCACTCAAAAGGACAAACTTTTGCGCAAGATGAAAGTTTAAAACCACGATTAACACCGGCTAAATTTAGTCGGTTTAAGCCACTTTTGCCAGGAGGAACGGTAACTGTAGGAAATAGTTGTATGAAAAATGATGGTGCAGCTTTGATATTGGTCTTAGAGAAACAACTCGCAAAACGATTTGGATTTAACGAAGGACTCGTCTTTAAGCAAGCTGTAACAAAAGGGGTTGATCCAACCTTACTAGGCATTGGACCAGTTGCTGCTGTCCAACAATTATTATCACAAACGCCTTTTTCTATAAATGATATTGATACATTTGAAATTAATGAGGCATTTAGTTCACAGGTATTAGCTTGTCAGCAACAATTACATATACCTGTAGATAAACTCAATATTTGGGGAGGTGCGATAGCGACTGGTCATCCATACGCAGCGAGTGGTGCAGCGCTAATAACACGCTTATTTAATATGGAAGATAAGATGACGAGCATTGCTACAATGGGCATTGGAGGAGGAATGGGTAATGCGGCCCTCTTACAACGAGAACACTTTTAAAACCATTCAATTTATTGAAGCGGATGTACGTGCATATTGCGCTTTATTCCAACAACAATATACCGGCAAAGTACCTGTATTGATGTGTGCACAACTATGGCCTCATTTTGATTTATTTAGCCAGTTTCTTAACGATAAAATCATATTAACTGAAACTCGTGTGGCTAAAAATAAAGAGTTAATTGTCGATCAGTCATACCATGCACATTTAACGTGTATATCACAACGTCAAATCAAGAATATTACAAAATATCAGTTTTGTTTACAGCTTATTATACAAGAAGAGGTATGTGTTGAAATTGAGCAAACCTTTATTAAAGAAGGTGGTAGCGGTGCAGTTTGATTCAAAGATGGTACACACATATTTAAGGCTTGTTCATGATAAAAATCCATTACACTCACATATTGTGCCAGGACAACTTGTTTGTGAATATATTTTTCAAAATTATCAACTGACATGGTCTTCCTTTAAAGTAAAATATCAACGACCTATTCAGATTAATGAAAAATTATATATACAAAAAGAACAGCAATCGGTAAAAGTATTCAATCAGCAACACGAACTAAAATTAATCATTTATAATAGACTTTAATAAGCGATGGCATTGAGATAATATTATCTTCAAATTTAACAGATGATTTAAGCTTTATGATAACAACACTTTTAATAGCACATTGGTCAAAAAAGTGAGATACATTTACAGAGTTAAAATTGGTAAAGAAAAAACTCTTTACAAAGTATAACAGACCTGTTAATATTTATTCTTGTAGAAAATAAATATTGAAATTTAAAGGAGCGTTTTATCAATGGCAGTTAAAATTCGTTTAACACGTTTAGGTTCTAAAAGAAATCCATTTTATCGTATCGTAGTAGCAGATGCACGTGCACCACGTGATGGACGTATTATCGAACAAATCGGTACTTACAATCCAGCACATGTTAATGCACCAGAAGTTAAAATCGATGAAGAATTAGCATTAAAATGGTTAAAAGATGGTGCAAAACCAACAGATACAGTTCATAATATTTTATCAAAAGAAGGTATTATGAAAAAATTTGACGAACAAAAACACGCTAAATAATTAGCTTGTACTATAATTGCTGAATTTTATAAAGGCCGGGACAAACATAACTGTCTCGGCCTATTTTAAAAAGGTAAAAGTATATAGTTAGCGGCATTCATAACTTTAATGACCGAGGGAGCGAAGATAATGCAAGTTGAAGTTGGACAGATTGTAAATACGCATGGTATTAAGGGCGAAGTAAAAGTAAAATCTCATTCTGATTTTACAGATACGCGTTTTCAACCAGGAGAAGTATTAACCTTAAAGCACAATAACGACAATGTTGAGTTAACAGTGACATCATATCGTATTCATAAAGGCTTCCACATGCTAAAATTTGAAGGATTTGATAATATCAATGATGTTGAATCATTTAAAGGTGACTATTTGTATCAAGAGCGAGATCATGAAGGCATTGAATTAGCAGAGCATGAATTTTATTATTCTGACATCATAGGATGTACGGTTTTTAATGGAGAAATACCTATTGGGCGTGTCATAAATATTATTGAAACCGGTGCGAATGATGTCTGGGTAGTAAAAGGCGATAAGGAATATATGATTCCTTATATTGCTGATGTAGTTAAAGATGTTGATATTGAAAATAAAACGATTATGATCACACCGTTAGAAGGGTTGTTAGATTAATGAAAATTGATTATTTAACGTTATTTCCCGAAATGTTTGAAGGCGTGCTTAACCATTCGATTTTAAAACGTGCACAGGATAAAGGGATCATCAATGTGAATACAATTAATTTTAGAGATTATGCAGTCAATAAACATAATCAAGTTGATGACTACCCTTTTGGTGGTGGGCAAGGTATGGTGCTGAAGCCAGAACCTGTGTTCAATGCAATGAAAGATATTCAGCATAATGATGAGACACGTGTTATCCTGATGTGTCCTCAAGGGCGTCCATTTACACAAAAGATTGCGCAAGAACTAAGCTCGACTGAGCATATTGTCTTTATTTGTGGTCATTACGAAGGATATGATGAACGTATTCGAGAACATCTTGTTACAGATGAAATTTCTATGGGTGATTATGTCTTAACAGGTGGTGAGCTACCAGCTATGACTATGACGGACGCTATTGTGCGCTTAATTCCTGGTGTCCTTGGTAACCAACAATCTCATCAAGACGACTCGTTTTCAGATGGCTTACTAGAATTCCCGCAATACACGCGTCCAAGAGAATTTCAAGGTATGACTGTCCCCGACGTATTATTATCAGGAAATCATGCACACATTGAAAAATGGAGACACAAACAAAAACTTATACGCACATATCTTAAGCGTCCGGATTTATTAATGGCTTATCCTCTAAGTGAACAAGATAAAGAAATAATAGAAAGCTTTAAAAAGCAATTGAAAAAAGGCTGACCATGTGCTAACATAGTTTAAGTGTGAAAAGACACTAAAAATCACTATGATCCGCTGCTATACTTTTGTCTAGGCAAGAACATAGGTTGAAGGAGAGAAATTATAATGAGTAATCATAAGTTAATTGAAGCAGTAACAAAATCACAATTACGTACAGATTTACCTTCATTCCGTACAGGTGACACTTTACGTGTACACGTACGTATTATTGAAGGTTCACGTGAACGTATCCAAGTTTTCGAAGGTGTTGTAATTAAACGCCGTGGTGGAGGAATTTCTGAAACATTTACAGTTCGTAAAATTTCTTCAGGTGTTGGTGTGGAACGTACTTTCCCATTACACACGCCAAAAATCGAAAAAATCGAAGTTAAACGTCGTGGTAAAGTTCGTCGTGCTAAATTATACTACTTACGTAATTTACGTGGTAAAGCTGCTAGAATCCAAGAAATTCGTTAATCAGCATATCGAAGGTAATGATAAGACAAGGGTTAGTGTAATGCTTGTCATATACAAAAACTTCCAGCCTCATGTATGGTTTGCAGAGGCTGGAAGTTTTTCAATTTGAAATAGGCTATAAAAGTGCTCATAGAATAAAAAGTCACAGATACATGTTAATATTTAGTCCTATAATAAGGAGCGGAACAGACTTGATTATGAATCTGTGCCGCTCCTTATAAATTTTAGGTTTTCTGTCCCGGTTTGTTATACTTTTCTTTTAACCCAAAAACGAAATGCAATACTTAAAAATATTCCAAGTATACTCATGATGAAAAGTAAATGCCAGTGTGGAGGTGTATAGGTTAATCTGATATTTGTGTCTCCTTTGTTAACTGGAATTGCTGTCATAATACCATTTACTTTCTTAACATCTTCGTTGCGACCATTCACAGTAGCCTTCATGCCATCTGCATAAACCATAGGGAGAACGACATAGCCAGATGTTGATTTTGATTTCGAAATCGTATAACCGTTTTTATTTTCTTTTACACTAACAGCTTTTAAGTCTTTTGCTGATTGTTGCAAGGACGAATAATCTTCGCCATATATTCCTTTAACTGATAAGCGATAAGTTCCTTGAGATAGATGTATATTTAGCTTATCAGCCGCTTTTATACGCATCGTGACCGGTGTAACAAAGCGACGATATTTGTAAGTTAATTCATTACGATCTTGGACATATTCATTTACACCAACTTCATGATTTTTATCAGGTGTGAGCAACTCAACATCCATTTCAACATATAAATCTTTATATTTTTTAGCTACGTTTTTAGGTAAAGTATACGTAACGCCACCGTTATTTTTATCTACTTTTAAACGAGAATGATTTAGCCAAGTTGCATTATGAGTAGACCGCTTTGCTTCATCTATTAAATTTTGATTAGCTTTAAACGCTGTGTTTGCTTTAATTGAACCATCGCTAGGGACGATGCCTTGTAACATGGCTTGCTCTCTATCTAACGGTGATTTTAAATCTGACGCATTAAATACTTTATTTGTTACATGAGTTGCAGGATAATTTATTGTGTTTTTAGAATGGATTAATGTATCATTACCGTTTTTAATAGTGTCTATCTTTTTAAATCCATAGGGTATATTGAGATCATTTGGATGTCTAAAACGATCTTGAACATTCCAGAGTGCTTCTAAATTCGCACGATTACTCAAATAACGATATGTACTATTTTTATCAACCGGCATATTGATTTGCATAAGATGATCATAGTAGTTTAAGATACTTCCATCAAAAATACTTGAATATAAGGATATGCCGTTATAATGATAAATAAATGGTGAGTTTAAAGCATAGAATGACATATAATCAATACGATGTAGTGGATTGTTATTTTTGTGATTAATCTGCTGAATTACTTTTGCAAGCTTCGTATTATAATAACTTGGATCTGTGATCGTTGACATCGTCGTTGAGTATGGACCTATCGTACGTTTACTTGATTCAATTGTCATCACGACTTGTTGAACAAAGAAGATGACAACGATACCAAGTAAAACCAATGGATGATAAAGCCATTTTTTTCTCCAAACTAACAAGGCTAAGATAATAATAAGTATGAGTGAGATTAGCATCCAATTGACAAAATGTTCCGCTAATAGATATCGACATAACCCAAAGATAAATACAGGAATAGCAGCAAAGCAATACTGTTTTATCGATAATTCTGATATATGTTGGATATATAAAGCCATTAAAGCACTTGTTGAAAGCACTAAGAAGTATACCCAACGCCTTTGAGGCAATGAAAAGCCATTAAATGCGCTATCAAAATATTGTGTTAATGATCCGATTAATAAAAACCAAGTGATGATCGCGAATAATTTATAATAATAATGCTTATACAACTTGAAGCTCAACAAAGCGACAAGTGCAATAATCGAAATTGTGATGTAAAAGCCATTAGAAAAAATATAATAATTATCCTGTGTTAAATCAGTAAACAGACTGATTTTAAAATCAGAGTTTTGTTGTCTGTCATTATTTAAAAAGGATGATACTCCCGTATAAAAGCCAATGATACTTGAAAATAGTGCTAGTATCGTACCAAACATAAGTAGATAAAACTTTTGCCAACGTGTAACGATATCATAGCGATATTCAAAAATAATACGTAATAAGAAATATATTCCTAAAACAATCGCTTGATAATAACTAAAATAGAAATTAGAAAATAATGTTATAGCTATTGCGACGATAAAAACGCCTATCTTACCACGTTGAAAAAATCTTTCCATCCCCCACAATGAGAGTGGTAAAAAAATTAATAAATCTCCATAAAATGACCACGTGAAATTATAATAAAGACCAACAGTTGATGCGCCATATAAAATCGTGGCTATCATCAAGGGTGCTTGTTTTAATTTTAAATATCTAAAATAATAAAATGCACAAATAAATGTCAATAGTGAACGACCTAAAGCAACAATAAGTTGATTGAATGGCCAAAATCCAATGACATGAGGATTCCAATGTAATAAGCGTTCGCCCAACCATATCATGATAAAGTTACACCACATTGTTGGCGATAGCGAATAATAATAGGCAAGACTTTTAACATAATCGCCACCCAAACCAAATGAGTGATCATAAAATCCTTTTAATTGTGTGTAATGTTCATATAAATACATTTGAAAAGGCATCATTTGTCTAAAACCATCACCAACACCACTAAATACATATCCCTTACTTATCCAATCTTTAATAAAAGGAAAATAAATGATTAGTGTTGCTATAAATGAGATTAAAGTGATCATTACAAATGTCTTCATCGCTTGAACAGTTCTTTTTTGCATCACGTTATTCCTCATCTTTCCTTTTTTTAGTGAAAATACGTGTGATCATTATGCTACAAAGGATACTTATTGATGATAACAGCAGCATGACTATCCAATGTGGTGGTAAATATTTAATGATAATTGAAGTTGTACTTTTCTTAACAGGAATACCTGTCATCATGGTGTTTACTCTGATTGGATTGATACGTTTACCATCTACATACGCCATCATACCTTTACGATAAGGTATATTAACAACCGCCATTCCTTGTGAATGTGGAGCTAAAGTAATACGAACGCCATCTTGAATATCTTGATAACGATGGTCAAAATTAGCTTGACGATGCGTCTGAACTAACTTATGATAATTTTCACCATGTAACGAAATTAACTTCATATCAAATGTACCAGAAGGTGTGAGCTGAATGCTAATATTACCATTCTCATCAGGTTGTGTGCGATACAATTGTGTGTTGACGCCTGTGCGATACGTAGATTGATTATACAACCTGTGATTAACATAACCATTGATAGCTACACTATAATTACTATCGGGTTGACCACGTTTAATATACATAGTGAGATAAAAATCAGTGTAGTGTTGACGTATTGATTTGGGTAAATGTAATTTAATCGTGCCACCTTGTTGGCTGTTTACTTTTATATGTTTATTAGATAAGCATTGAATATGTTGGGATGATTGTGAAACTTTATTTAATAAATTTTTACTGTGCTTATGATAATTGTTTCCACCATTATGTACAATGACACCATCTAACATGGCATGTTCTCTATCAATCGAAGTTTTTATTGACTGGTCATTATAAAGATGGTTGGTCACTTTCACTGCAGGTAAATTCAATTTATTTTCATATATGGCATATTGTCCACTTGATTTTATCTTTTGAAAATAGGCAGGTAAATTATTTTGATAATCTTTTAACATCATATAACGAACAGAGAATAAACTTGCAATATTTTGACGTCCATTAGTAGATTGATAACGACTTAATGATTCTTCGGCTAAATTAATTTTCAAGTCATCATAATATAAATCTAAAATATTATGATGAAAAATACTTGAATACAGACTTAAGCCTTTAAACTTCTGATACATAGGTGTATTATCTTGCTCATTGACACGCCAATCAATACGCTCCCATGGCTCTTTTGTATGTGTCATATATGATAAAAGCTGCCGTTGTAACTCAGAATTGTATAGGCTAGAATGGATATACATATTATTCGCACGCTGTTCGTGATCTTTAAAATAAATTTGATTTTTAATAAAAACAGCAGAAACAAGAATGCTTAATGAAATAATGGAAAATACATAAATCTGCTTTATTATTAAACGTGATGTAGCATCTTTTATGATTAGAGTGAATAATCCAATCAAAGAAACTATGGGCACTAAAACTAACCAAGGGACATATTGATGATAAACAATGACGCTAATAAAAACAGCTAATTGTGCTACAATATTTGTCCATATATACGTTTTTATACGAATTGTACTAAAATATTTTATAAACAGCCCGATAACCATTGCAGAATTAAACGCTAGTAAAAAATGCCAACGTTTTTGCGGTGCCGAAAAACCATTAAATATTTGATCTACGATAGGCATAAAATTAAAAAGGATAGTAATACACGTTAAAAATGCAAAAAGTCTAAAATAATAGTGCTTATATAGCTTAAATGTTAGCAATGCTTGTATCGTGATAAATAACAAGATGATTAAGTAATTCTCAATAAAGATATTATTATTAATATTTAAAGATTCGAATACAGGAACATGATCTTTATACGGAATACGGCGATTGTTAATATAACTTTGAGCACTATAATAAAACATAAATAAGGCATTAGCTAAACCTAGAAACGCGCACAATACAGATAACCATAAAGCTGTTATGCGTTTCATCCTATCATCTTTATGTGGAAAGGTGATGCGAATAAGCAAATAACCTGCACCAATGAGTAAAAAGTAATAGGCGAAATAAAAGTTATTTATCATGATGATGGTAATGGCTAAAATTAACAGACCTATCTTTTTTTGTTGTAGCATGTGTTCGATTGCATAAAGTAATAAAGGTAATCCGATAAATACATCACTAAAGAATGGCCAATAGACAGTAAAACGATAATACAATGGTGACATAACAAAGAGAAAAGCAATTAAACTACTGTTCACTCGATGTTTAACAATTCGCATACTAAATAAATATGTAACAAGCATCGCAATTGTAGCTTTGACAATTGATATAACAATTGCATTTATGGTCCAAAAAGTAACATTTCCGGTAGGTAACGATACTATTAAGTTAGTAATATATATTATGATGGCATTTATAATGAACAATAAATTAGTTGAAAAATAGTAACTTAAATCGCTAAAAAAGTCTCCTCCTAGACCAAAGTCAGTAGCATAGAAAAATTGACCTTGACTCCATTTGTCATACAGATACATTTGCATTGGAATCATTTGTTCTATGCCATCATTTGGACCAGTAAACAAAATACCATCGTGAATGAAGCGGTAAAGAATATATGTATGTCCAATAATAGCAAGTGTTAAAAATAGCATAATCATGAGTAACTTTTTTGTCATAACTTAGCCTCGATTAAGTCAATTTGTTATTGTCTTTTTTGACTCTGTTTAAATTGTAGGGGATGCTGGTTACGATGAAAAGTATTTGTACTTAGGAGTATGCATTTAAACATAACATTAAATTTTTACTATTACAGTTAAATTCTATAAAATAAAAGTGATAGTTGACATAAATTCTTTCTCAATGTTGGGAAGCACTGTGAATATACAGTATAATCAAACAGTTAACAATACATAGGAAGTAAGGTGACAATGATGGCAATACAATGGTATCCAGGACACATGGCAAAAGCAAAAAGGGAAGTGACGGAACAACTAAAAAAAGTAGACGTGGTGTTTGAATTAGTAGATGCAAGAATACCATATAGCTCAAGAAATCCAATGATAGATGATGTCATCAAACAAAAGCCACGTGTGGTTATTTTAAACAAAAAAGATATGACTAACTTAAAAGAAATGTCAAAGTGGGAACACTATTTTGTTGAACAAGGATTCTATCCAGTTGCTGTAGATGCAAAACATGGTAAAAATTTAAAAGGTGTTGAAGCAGCAGCGATCGAAGCAACCAAAGATAAATTTGCGAAAGAACAAGCTAAAGGTCTTAAACCAAGAGCAATAAGGGCAATGATTGTAGGCATACCCAATGTAGGGAAATCGACATTAATTAATAAACTCGCGCGCAAAAATATTGCGCAAACAGGTAATAAACCAGGTGTTACAAAGCAACAACAATGGATTAAAGTTGGAAAAGTATTGCAATTACTTGATACACCAGGTATTTTATGGCCAAAATTTGAAGATGAACTTGTAGGTAAAAAGCTCAGCTTAACAGGTGCAATCAAAGATAGTATTGTACATTTAGATGATGTAGCTATCTTCGGACTTAATTTTCTTATCCAACATGATATCGAAACATTGCGCCAACATTATCATATTTCTGTAGAAGAAGACGCAGCAATTTTGGAATGGTTTGATGCAATTGGACGGCGTCGAGGATTATTACAAAAAGGAAACGAAGTCGATTATGAAGCAGTAATTGAATTGCTCATTAATGATTTACGCAATGCCAAAATGGGTACCTACTGTTTTGATTTATATTCAGAAATGAAAAGGGATATTGCACATGAAAATAACGATTAAAGAAGCTAAAGCGCAGTTAAATAAGGTAACAACATTAGAAGCACTTTCAAATCATGCTTTACACTTTGATGAACGTAAAGGTATACAGCAAGCAATTCGTGTTAGACAGCGCCAACTTGAAAAAGAGTTAAAGTTAGAGCAGGATTATCAGAGAATGATGAAGTATGAACAAGAAATATTGCAGCAACAACCAGACGCTATAATATGTGGTATCGATGAAGTAGGTCGAGGTCCATTAGCTGGGCCAGTAGTTGCATCTGCGGTCATTTTAAATGCAAATCATCATTATTTAGGATTAAATGATTCAAAGAAAGTTTCGGCGGTCAATAGAGCACAGCTGAATCAAGATTTAATGGCTAATGTTAGGGGTTATGCCTATGGAATTGCTTCAGCAGCTGAAATTGATCAATTAAACATCTATAGAGCAACGCAAGTAGCGATGCAACGTGCTATTAATCAACTACAAGTTCGTCCAACACATTTATTAATTGATGCAATGTCAATAGATAGTACGATTTCACAAACAGCTATCATCAAAGGAGATGCCAAAAGTGTATCCATTGCTGCAGCGAGTATTATGGCAAAAGAATATCGTGATCATTTAATGCGTGACTACGCACAAGTATATCCATATTATGGATTTGATAAAAATGTAGGATATGGTACAAAAGCACATTTAGCAGGTTTAGAACAATATGGTGTCACACCTATACACCGAAGAACCTTTGAACCAGTTAAATCTATGTTATAATTATTAGAATTTTAAATAAATTGCAAAAAGTAAATGACTTACAGTTTACAATAGCGCTTTCATTTTTTATAATTGAGTAGAACTTAACCTAAGAAACAGGAGGATGGAAGATGAATATCCACGAGTATCAAGGTAAAGAAATATTTCGTTCTATGGGCGTAGCTGTTCCAGAAGGACGTGTTGCATTTACTGCTAAAGAAGCGGTGGAAAAAGCGAAAGAATTAAATTCAGATGTATATGTGGTTAAAGCACAGATCCACGCTGGGGGTAGAGGTAAAGCAGGTGGTGTTAAAATTGCTAAATCACTTTCTGAAGTTGAAACATACGCAAATGAATTATTAGGTAAACAATTGGTAACGCATCAAACTGGTCCAGAAGGTAAAGAAGTGAAACGCTTATATATAGAACAAGGTTGCGATATTCAAAAAGAGTATTATGTTGGTTTTGTTATTGACCGTGCAACCGATCGTATCACTTTAATGGCTTCTGAAGAGGGCGGTACTGAAATTGAAGAAGTAGCTGCAAAAACACCAGAAAAAATCTTTAAAGAAACGATTGACCCAGTGGTAGGTTTATCGCCTTACCAAGCGCGTCGAATTGCATTTAATATTAATATTCCTAAAGAATCTATCAACAAAGCTGCAAAATTTTTAATTTCTTTATATAACGTATTTATAGAAAAAGATTGTTCTATTGTGGAAATTAACCCGTTGGTAACAACTGGAGACGGTGAAGTATTAGCTTTAGATGCTAAAATTAACTTTGATGATAATGCATTATTCAGACATAAAGATATTCAAGAATTACGTGATTTAGAAGAAGAAGATCCAAAAGAAATCGAAGCATCTAAATATGACTTATCATACATCGCATTAGATGGAGATATCGGTTGTATGGTTAACGGTGCTGGTTTAGCAATGGCAACAATGGATACAATTAATCATTTTGGTGGAAATCCAGCTAACTTCCTAGACGTAGGTGGCGGTGCTACGAAAGAAAAAGTTACTGAAGCTTTTAAAATTATCTTAGGTGATGACAATGTTAAAGGTATCTTTGTAAACATTTTCGGAGGAATTATGAAATGTGACGTTATTGCAGAAGGTATTGTAGCAGCAGTGAAAGAAGTAGAATTAACTTTACCATTAGTTGTGCGCTTAGAAGGTACGAATGTTAAACGCGGTAAAGAGATTTTAAATGATTCAGGTTTAGCAATCGAGCCAGCAGCTACTATGGCTGAAGGTGCTCAAAAAATTGTTAAGCTTGTTAAAGAAGCGTAAGGAAAGGATGGGAACACTAAGATGAGTGTATTTATAGATAAGAATACTAAAGTAATGGTGCAAGGTATTACAGGGTCTACTGCCCTTTTCCATACAAAACAAATGCTTGATTATGGTACACAAATTGTCGCAGGGGTAACACCGGGTAAAGGTGGACAAGTTGTTGAAGGCGTACCAGTATATAACACTGTAGCTGAAGCTAAACAAGAGACAGGTGCTAACGTATCTGTAGTATACGTACCAGCTCCATTTGCAGCAGACTCTATTTTAGAAGCAGCAGATGCCGATTTAGATATGGTAATCTGTATCACGGAACATATTCCTGTAGTGGATATGGTCAAAGTGAAACGATATTTAGAAGGCAGAAAAACACGTTTAGTAGGACCAAACTGTCCAGGCGTTATTACTGCTGATGAATGTAAAATTGGTATTATGCCAGGCTATATTCATAAAAAAGGTCATGTTGGTGTCGTATCACGGTCTGGGACATTAACTTACGAAGCAGTTCATCAATTAACTGAAGAAGGTATTGGTCAAACAACTGCTGTAGGCATTGGTGGTGACCCAGTTAATGGAACAAACTTTATCGATGTACTTAAGGCATTTAATGATGACGAAGAAACTAAAGCGGTTGTTATGATTGGTGAAATCGGTGGTACTGCGGAAGAAGAAGCAGCAGAATGGATTAAAGCAAATATGACTAAACCAGTTGTTGGTTTTGTTGGTGGTCAAACGGCCCCTCCAGGAAAACGTATGGGACATGCTGGTGCAATTATTTCAGGAGGAAAAGGAACTGCAGCTGAAAAAATTAAAACATTAAATAGCTGTGGCGTGAAAACAGCTGATACACCATCTGAAATTGGTACAACATTAATTGCAGCTGCTAAAGAAGCAGGCATTTATGAACAATTATTAACAATAGATAAATAACTGTCTAATAAAGATAATATTTGATTAGCAGATAGATGACTAATAAGCCATCTATCTGTTTTTTTGTTGGGCATTTAATCTTAAAGAGTAATACTTAGATTTTATTTTTGTCACATATACAAACTACAAAGTTGATTATATATCTTAAAGTGATATTATAATGTTGTAAACAATATTAACAAGAAGGTAGATCATCATGGAAAGACAACAACTATATTGTAAAAAAGTTATCAATCCCAAAGTATTGATAACTAGCTTAATTTTTTCTGCTAGTTTTCTAATGATAGGAGAATTAAATCATGCATGGGCAGCAGAAGAAACTGTAAATAGTCAAAAGAATATTAATGTAAATAATACAATTAATTTAGTTGAAAAAAATTCACTAAAATCTGTAGACGATAAAGCAAGCTATAAAGAAACTATTAATAATAAAATTTCTGTTTTTAATAATGAAAATAAAAAAGGAAATTTAATAGGTAATAAAACTAAAAAAAGAAATATTATAGTGAATTATAGCGACTCGAAACATAATCAAAAGACGACAAAGAATAATAAATTTAAATTATCCAATGATTATTTAAATAGAAAAGATAGAAATAATACTAATATCAAAATAACTAAATCTAAAGATTCAAAAGAAAAACCGCAAAAACAATTGTTGAATAAAACATTTAGTAATAGTGGCTTAGTCGGTTTTAGATCTGCTGAAAACTATAATGAAAGAACTCAAAATTATGTTGTGAAAAAAGGAGATTATTTAGGAGCTATCGCAAAAAAATTTAATACAACTGTTTCCAAAATACAAAAATTAAATAATATTAAAAATCCTAATTTTATATTAATAGGGCAAGTTTTGAAAGTTCCTTTCATTTCAAGCAATAATTCTAGTACTAATACCAATAGAAGAAATAATAGCTCTAGTACACTTAATTATTTGAATAGTTTAGCTTATAAAGGCTGGGACTTTGATGGTGCATATGGTAACCAATGTTTTGATTTAGTTAATGTTTATTGGAATCACTTATATGGTCATGGCTTACGTGGATATGGAGCAAAAGATATACCTTTTGCAAATAACTTTAGAGGAGAAGCTACAGTATATAGAAATACACCTACTTTTAAAGCAGAACTAGGAGATGTTGCTGTTTTTAGTGGTCGATATGGTGGAGGCTTTGGTCATACTGCGATAGTTTTAAATGGCAATTATGATGGAAAACTAATGAAATTTCAAAGTTTAGATCAAAACTGGTATGGTGGTGATTCTAGAAGAGCTGATATCGCACATAAGGTAGTTCATAACTATGATTATGATATGTATTTCATCAGACCATACAAAAAAGCATAAAAGGTAGGGAACAATGAATTTTACAACTTTGACTTGTGAGGAGTTTAATACCTATGCATCAAAACACTTCTCACATTATACTCAATCAATACAACTATATGAATATCGTAAGCAGCAGCATAAAGGCGTTCATCTCGTTGGTGTGAAAAATATTTATGGGGAAGTTATAGCAGCATGTCTATTAACAGAAGCACGGGTACTCAAAATATTTAAATATTTTTATAGTCATCGTGGACCTGTGATGGATTATAATGACTTATCGCTTGTTAAATTTTTCTTTAAGCATCTTACGCGCTACCTAAAGAAACAGCGTGGTTTATTTGTTCTTATTGACCCTTATATTTTAGAAAATATTCGTAATGCAGAGGGGGAAATTATTCATACGTATAACAATGAAAAGTTGATCGATACGATGCACCGTTTAGGATATGAACATCAAGGTTTTAGCGTTGGATACTCCGATATGAGCCAAATTAGATGGCATTCAGTACTTAATTTACAACAAAAATCTGAAGATCAATTGTTAAAAGAAATGTCTTATCAAACAAGACGTAATATTAACAAAACCTTTGAAATGGGTGTTGAAGTCATTACCTTACCTATAGAAGAGACGGATAGATTTTATCGATTGTTTAAAATGGCTGAAGAAAAACATGGCTTCAATTTCAGAGAAGAGTCATACTTTGAAGAAATGCAAAAGATTTATCATGACAATGGATTTATTAAATTAGCGTATATCAATTTAGCTGATTATTTGACGCGGCTTGAAAAACAACGACAAAAATTAATAGTATTATTAAACGATGTAAAAGAAACTTTAGAAATTAATCCAAATTCTAAGAAAAGTAAAACAAAATATCAACAGTTAACACAACAATTAGCGAGTATCGATAAAAATATTGCTAAAACTCAAGATTTACAACAGGAAGATGGTAATATTCTTGATTTAGCAGCTGCATTATATGTCTATAACAATCATGAGATGTATTATTTATCAAGTGGTTCAAATCCTAAATATAACCAATATATGGGGGCATATCGTTTACAATGGGATATGATTTGTTTTGCCAAGTCTCATCATATTCATCGTTATAATTTTTATGGTATAACAGGTGATTTTAGTTCACAGGCGGAGGATTATGGTGTGCAACAATTTAAAAAAGGCTTTAATGCGTTTGTAGAGGAATATATTGGCGATTTCATTAAGCCTTTGCGACCATGGTTGTATAAATTCTATTTAAGAAAATAGGATAATTTATAAAATGGACTAGAATTAAAATAAGCTTATTATAAGCGCATTTTCAATCCGGTCAACTACTGCCAATATGGAGATAAGAGCCTAAAGCACAATCATTAAGTTTTAGGTTCTTCTTTATTTACAAGACTTTGAATTATCGACTTGTATAGAAGATAGCCGCACCCCAACTTGCTTTGTTTGTCGAATTTCATTTCGAAATTCTCTCTGTTGGGGCCCCACCCCAACTTGCTTTGTTTGTCGAATTTCTTCTCGAAATCCTCTCTGTTGGGACCCCTTTAAATAAGGCCTTTTTGTCTCATTTATAAACTAAATGAATGAGGTGTTTTATGAATAAGAGTCAATATAGGCTGCCAATAGAAACTTCAATTTTAATACTTTCAAATGATGTTTCATATCATATTAACTATATTGTGGAGATAATATTGAAGAAAAGGTTTTGGCATCACAATTTTAATCTGTTACTTTTATTTTTAGACTGTTTATTTTATGTAGATGCATCACAATCAGTCATTTAAATAGAAGAAACTGATATAGAAATAAGCATTTTTACTTGTTTCAATTAGATTAAATTAAAGCTAGAATTGTTAAACAATTGAGATATAGATTGTTGCATTGGCAAGTTATAATGAGTAAAAAAGGAAGTGGCCTAGTGGACGATATTGTTTTATTAAAATTACGTTATAGTGGTATACAAGCGCCTCAATTTCAACGGCTTATACATGCGTACCCTAACTTTTTATCATTTTCAGAGGATGATTTACTTAATTTATTATCGAAGACAGAAATTAAAAAATGGTTCGGAGACATAGCTGCACAATACAAACGGATTTCTGAAGATTATATTTTAACATCATTATACGATGCCTCTGTCAAATTTATCACTATCAATAGCCAATGTTATTCTACCTTATTAAAAGAAATTTATGATTTTCCACCAATCCTATTTTATCGTGGTGATATTTCACTCCTTAATTCAAACACTACATTAGCCGTTGTCGGTTCTCGTAAAGCCACAAGTTATTCCTACAAAGCTTTAGACTTTTTATTTAGCGAATTTAATCGTCGTTTCACGATTGTTTCAGGTTTAGCCAAAGGAGCCGATAGCATGGCACACGAATTAGCTATACAACACCATCATGCGACAATCGCAGTGCTTGGATTTGGACATCTCACACATTATCCTAAAGAAACATATATTTTACGTCAAAAAATTGAAGCACATCACTTATCAATCAGTGAATATTTACCTTTCGAACCAGTAACGAAATATCATTTTCCACAACGAAATCGCTTAATAAGCGGTATTTCTAAAGGTGTACTGATTACCGAAGCTGAAAAACGTAGTGGTAGTCAGATTACAATCGCACATGCACTTGACCAAAATAGAAATGTTTATGTTCTTCCAGGAGATCTATTTAATCCACTTACACAAGGTAATTTATACCGTGCACGAGAAGGAGCGTGTATTGTCACTGGAGCTGAAGATATTTTAATGGATTATGATATTAATAAAGTTTTTTGAAATTATTAAATAATGTGTGCTCAGATAGAAAAAATATAGTATCTTAATTTATGCAATTTTTTTAACAATATCGTTATAAAATGAAAAATAGAACATTAAAAGATTGACAAAAACAAAATTAAGCGTTTATCATTTATCTTTAGTAATTAGTTCAGCGAGGGGGAAATCACTTTGGCAGATAATTTAGTCATTGTTGAATCGCCTGCAAAAGCAAAAACCATTGAAAAATATCTAGGTAAAAAATATAAAGTTATCGCTTCAATGGGACACGTACGTGACTTACCACGTAGCCAAATGGGCGTGGATGTTGATGATAACTTTGAACCGAAATATATAACGATACGCGGTAAAGGGCCGGTAGTAAAGGAATTAAAGAAATATGCGAAAAAAGCTAAAAAGGTTTTTCTTGCTAGTGACCCCGACCGTGAAGGTGAAGCGATTGCTTGGCATTTATCAAACATATTAGAACTTGAAGATTCAAAAGAAAATAGAGTCGTATTTAATGAAATTACAAAAGATGCGGTGAAAGAAAGCTTTAAACATCCACGAGATATTGAAATGGATTTAGTTGATGCGCAACAAGCACGACGTATTTTAGATCGACTTGTAGGATATAACATTTCACCTGTATTGTGGAAAAAGGTAAAAAAAGGATTGTCAGCAGGGCGTGTACAATCTGTTGCTTTAAGATTAGTCATAGACCGTGAAAATGAAATTCGCAATTTCAAACCAGAAGAATATTGGACAATTGAAGGTGAATTTAGATATCAAAAATCCAAATTCACGGCTAAATTTTTACATTATAAAAATAAACCATTTAAATTACAAAACAAAGATGACGTTAATAAAGTAACTGCTAAATTAGATGGTGACCAGTTTGAAATAACAAATGTGAATAAAAAGGAAAAAACTAGAAATCCAGCACAACCTTTTACAACTTCAACATTGCAACAAGAAGCAGCGCGTAAATTAAATTTCAAAGCGCGTAAAACAATGATGATTGCACAACAATTATATGAAGGTATAGATTTAAAACGGCAAGGTACTGTTGGTTTAATCACGTATATGCGTACAGATTCTACTAGAATATCAGACGCTGCTAAAAATGAAGCTAAATCATATATTACAGAGAATTATGGCAGCAATTATGTATCTAAGCGTCAAGCCAAAGGTAAACAGGGGGACCAAGATGCCCATGAAGCAATTCGTCCTACAAGTGCAATGCGTACGCCTAATGAAATGAAATCATATTTATCAAGAGATCAACATCGTTTGTACAAATTAATTTGGGAACGTTTTGTTGCAAGCCAAATGGCCCCAGCGATACTTGATACCGTTGCCTTAGATGTAACGCAAAATGACATTAAATTTAGAGCGAACGGTCAAACGATTAAATTTAAAGGCTTTATGACATTATACGTAGAAGCAAAAGACGATAAAGAAAATGATAAAGAAAATAAATTGCCAAATCTTAAAGAAGGAGATAAAGTTACTGCAACTCAAATAGAGCCAGCACAACACTTTACTCAACCACCTCCACGTTATACCGAAGCTAGATTAGTCAAAACGTTAGAAGAATTAAAAATCGGTCGACCTTCAACATATGCGCCAACAATAGACACAATCCAAAAACGTAACTATGTCAAATTAGATAGTAAGCGTTTTGTGCCTACAGAATTAGGTGAAATTGTCTATGAGCAAGTGAAAGAATACTTCCCTGAAATCATTGATGTTGAATTTACAGTTAATATGGAAACATTATTAGACAAAATTGCGGAAGGCGATATGAAGTGGCGCAAGGTTATTGATGACTTTTATAATAGTTTTAAACTAGATGTCGCTAGAGCAGAAAAAGAAATGGAAAAAATAGAAATTAAAGATGAACCTGCTGGCGAGGATTGTGAAGTATGTGGGTCTCCAATGGTCATTAAAATGGGGCGTTATGGCAAATTTATGGCATGCTCTAATTTTCCAGATTGCCGTAACACTAAAGCGATTGTTAAAACAATTGGTGTTACATGTCCAACTTGTAAAAAAGGCGATGTTGTTGAAAGAAAATCTAAGAAAAATCGCATATTTTATGGTTGTTCTAATTATCCAGAATGTGATTTTATTTCATGGGATAAACCAATTGGAAGAGACTGTCCAAAATGTGAGCATTATTTAGTAGAGAAGAAAAAAGGACGCAGTAGTCAAGTAGTTTGTTCTAATTGTGATTATCAAGAAGAAGCTCAAAAATAGTATTATCAATAAAGCCTAAAAATAAAGTATGGCTAAAATAGGAGGATTGAAATGACACAAACAGTCAATGTGATTGGTGTTGGACTTGCAGGTTCTGAAGCTGCGTATCAATTAGCCCAACGCGGGATTAATGTCAATTTAATAGAGATGAGACCAGTGAAACAAACACCAGCGCATCATACAGATAAATTTGCTGAACTCGTGTGTTCCAATTCTTTACGTGGAAATGCATTAACAAATGCGGTAGGCGTGTTAAAAGAAGAAATGAGAAGGCTTGATTCGTTAATAATTAAAGCAGCGGATCAGGCTAAAGTCCCTGCTGGGGGGGCATTAGCAGTAGATAGACATGATTTTGCTGGTTATGTTACCGACGCATTACGCAGTCATCCCAATGTAACTGTATTGAATGAAGAAATAACACAAATTCCTGACGGGCATTCAATTATTGCCACCGGACCATTGACAACTTCAAGTTTAGCGCAAGAAATCGTTAATATAACTGGTAAAGATCAACTTTATTTTTATGATGCTGCTGCACCTATCATTGAAAAAGATTCAATTGATATGGACAAAGTATACTTAAAATCACGTTATGACAAAGGTGAAGCTGCTTATTTAAATTGTCCGATGACTGAAGAAGAATTCAACCGTTTTTATGATGCGGTATTAGCAGCAGAAGTTGCGCCAGTTAATGAATTTGAGAAAGAAAAATATTTTGAAGGATGTATGCCATTTGAAGTTATGGCAGAACGTGGGCGTAAAACATTACTATTTGGTCCAATGAAGCCGGTTGGGTTAGAAGATCCTAAGACTGGAAAACGCCCATTTGCAGTTGTGCAACTCAGACAAGATGATGCCGCAGGAACGCTTTACAATATTGTAGGGTTCCAAACGCATTTGAAATGGGGCGCACAAAAAGAGGTTATTCAATTAATTCCAGGGTTAGAAAATGTTGAAATTGTAAGATATGGTGTAATGCATAGAAATACTTTTATTAATTCGCCAGATGTACTCAATGAAAAATATGAACTTATTGGGAATGAACACATACAATTTGCTGGTCAAATGACTGGTGTTGAAGGATATGTTGAAAGTGCGGCGAGTGGTCTTGTTGCTGGCGTCAATTTAGCACATAAATTACTTGCAAAAGGTGAAGTGATTTTCCCTAGAGAAACGATGATTGGTAGCATGGCTTATTATATTTCGCATGCGAAAAATGACAAAAACTTCCAACCAATGAATGCTAATTTTGGCTTATTGCCGGTGCTTGAAAAGCGTATAAAAGATAAAAAAGAGCGGTATGAAACACTTGCAAACCGTGCATTAGAATATCTTGAAAAGTATAAAAAAACATTATAATTTATACAAAAACAAGTCTTAAATTGTAAACTAATTTTGACAAATTCTCAAAAAATTTTGAATAAAATATCAAATTATTTTAGCCCCCTTCATGTAATATGCTACAATGCATATGATGGAGGGGATTTTTGTTGAACGAGATTCAGAAAGCGTTTTTATATATGTTAAAAGTAGAAAGAAATTTCTCCGACCATACGATTAAGTCCTATCATGATGATTTGATGCAATTCAATGAATTTTTAGCACAAGAGATGTTGACTTTATCAACGTTTGAATATAAAGATGCTAGAAATTATTTGAGCTACTTGTATAATAAAAATTTGAAAAGAACAACAGTTTCACGCAAAATTTCGACGTTGCGTTCGTTCTATGAATATTGGATGACACAGGACGAAACTGTTATTAATCCATTTGTGCAGTTAGTACACCCTAAAAAAGAGCAGTACTTACCACAATTTTTTTATGAGGCAGAAATGGATGCACTTTTTGAAACGGTATTACACGATGCTAAAAAGGGATTACGTGATCGAGTAATATTAGAATTGCTTTATTCTACTGGAATGCGTGTTTCAGAACTTGTCCATATTAAGAAAATGGACATTGATTTAACATTGCCAGGAGTTAAAGTGCTAGGAAAAGGGAGCAAAGAGCGTTTTCTTCCTTTTGGAGAGTTTTGTAAGCAAAGCATAGAACAATACTTATTAGAATTTGGTCCTGTAAAACAGAATGACCATCCATTTTTATTAGTAAATATGAATGGACAACCGATAACTGAACGTGGTGTGCGCTATGTGTTAAATGATATTGTAAAACGTACGGCGGGTGTTACAGACATACACCCTCATAAACTACGCCATACCTTTGCAACGCATTTGCTTAATCAAGGCGCAGATTTACGGACAGTTCAGTCTTTATTAGGACATGTTAATTTATCGACGACAGGACGATATACACATGTTTCAAAAGATCAATTACGAAAAGTGTATTTAAATGCTCATCCTAGAGCAAAAAAGGAGCGTAATTAAATGAGTACATCAATACATGCAACAACAATATATGCTGTAAGACATAATGGTGAAGCAGCAATGGCTGGGGATGGCCAAGTGACGCTAGGGCAACAAGTCATCATGAAACAAACAGCACGAAAAGTTAGACGGTTATATGATGATAAAGTTTTAGCAGGATTTGCTGGAAGTGTCGCGGATGCCTTTACCTTATTTGAAAAATTCGAAACTAAATTACAACAATTTAGCGGTAATTTAGAACGTGCAGCTGTTGAGCTTGCCCAAGAATGGCGTGGTGATAAACAACTACGCCAATTAGAGGCAATGTTGATTGTTATGGATAAAAGTGGCATTTTAGTGGTGAGTGGTACAGGAGAAGTTATTGCACCTGATGATGACATTATTGCGATTGGTTCAGGTGGCAATTACGCATTAAGTGCTGGTCGCGCATTAAAACGCCATGCAGCACATTTGTCTGCTAAAGAAATGGCTTATGAAAGTCTTAAAGTAGCATCTGACATTTGCGTCTTTACTAATGATAATATCATTGTTGAAACACTATAAAAATAATACTACACATGATTTGAGTTAAATTGATGGAGGTAACAAAATGGATACAAATGGGATTAAACTTACACCCAAAGATATTGTTTCTCAACTTAATGAATACATCGTCGGTCAAGATGATGCTAAAAGAAAAGTAGCCATTGCTTTAAGAAATCGCTACAGACGAAGTTTATTAGATGAAGAAACAAAACAAGAAATCGCGCCTAAAAATATTTTAATGATTGGGCCAACTGGTGTGGGTAAAACGGAAATTGCTCGGCGCATGGCTAAAATTGTTGGTGCCCCGTTTATCAAAGTAGAAGCAACAAAATTTACTGAAGTTGGCTACGTGGGACGCGATGTTGAAAGCATGGTCAGAGATTTAGTAGACGTAGCAGTTAGATTAGTTAAAAATCAAAAGAAAGCCATGGTTAAAGATGAAGCTGTGGCCAAAGCAAATGATAAATTAGTTAAATTGCTAGTTCCAAGTATGAAGAAGAAAGCAGCACAAGGCAATAATCCTTTAGAAAATCTTTTTGGTGGCGCCATTCCAAATTTTGGAAATAACCAAGAAGATGAGGAAGAACCACCAACAGAAGAAATTAAAACTAAACGCTCTGAAATAAGACAGCAATTGCTAGCAGGAAAACTCGAAGACGAAAAGGTGCGCATTAAAGTAGAGCAAGATCCTGGGGCCTTAGGAATGCTTGGTACAAATCAAAATCAACAAATGCAGGACATGATGAATCAGTTGATGCCTAAGAAAAAGGTTGAACGAGAAGTGCCAGTAAAAGCAGCAAGAAATATTCTAGCCGATGATTTTGCCGATGAACTTATCGACCAAGAAACAGCCAATCAAGAAGCAATAGAACTTGCAGAACAGATGGGGATTATCTTCATTGATGAAATTGATAAAGTAGCTACAAATAATCAAAGTAGTGGCCAAGATGTTTCTCGTCAAGGCGTCCAAAGAGATATTTTACCAATACTTGAAGGTAGCATGATTCAAACTAAATATGGTACTGTTAATACTGAACATATGCTCTTTATTGGTGCTGGCGCGTTTCATGTCTCTAAACCTAGCGATTTGATTCCAGAATTACAAGGACGCTTTCCAATTAGAGTAGAACTCGAAAGTTTAACGGTTAATGATTTCTATCGTATATTAACTGAACCTAAACTTTCATTAGTTAAACAATATGAAGCATTATTGAAAACTGAGGAAGTAACTGTTAACTTTACAGATGGAGCTATTACGAAATTGGCAGAAATTGCGTATCAAGTTAATCAAGATACGGATAATATTGGTGCACGTCGCTTACACACAATTTTAGAAAAAATGCTTGAAGACTTATCATTTGAAGCACCAAATATGCCTAATGCAGTCGTCGATATTACACCGCAATACGTGGATGAAAAATTGAAGTCTATTTCAACAAACAAAGATTTAAGTGCATTTATTTTATAATATATATAAAGGAGAAAAATTATGAGCTTATTATCGAAAACGAGAGAGTTAAACACATTATTACAAAAACATAAAGGTATTGCAGTTGATTTTAAAGATGTTGCACAAACGATTAGTAACGTGACTGTAACCAATGTATTTATAGTATCACGAAGAGGTAAGATATTAGGTTCAAGTTTAAATGAGTTATTAAAAAGCGAACGCATTAATCAAATGTTAGAAAGCAAACATATCCCAGAAGAATATACAGAGCAACTTATGGAAGTAAAACAAACACAATCTAATATAGATATAGACAACGTGTTGACTGTTTTCCCACCAGAAGATAGAGAAACATTTATTAATAGCAGAACAACTGTTTTCCCAATATTAGGTGGGGGAGAACGTTTTGGGACGCTTGTTTTAGGTCGAGTTAAAGATGACTTTAATGAAAACGATTTGGTTCTAGGAGAATATGCTGCAACAGTCATTGGTATGGAAATTTTACGTGAGAAACACAATGAAGTAGAAAAAGAAGCGCGTGATAAAGCAGCAATTAATATGGCTATCAATTCTTTATCTTATTCTGAAAAAGAAGCTATTGAACATATTTTTGAAGAATTAGGCGGAAATGAAGGATTATTAATCGCATCTAAAGTAGCAGATAGAGTAGGCATCACACGTTCAGTTATTGTCAATGCATTACGTAAACTTGAAAGTGCTGGTGTCATAGAATCTCGATCCTTAGGAATGAAGGGTACATTTATTAAAGTTAAAAAAGAAAAATTTCTTGATGAATTAGAGCGAAATAAATAAAGTAACGTATTAGTAAGGAAGTCATACACAATATGATAAATTTAAAATGTCAAAATATGTACTCAAGTATTGCTTTGACGTACTATTTATGATATATTAATTTTCGGCTATAAAGCCAATACACACATAATAAATGAATATATAAAGGGTGCAATCCGAGGATTGTCTTTATATTAGTTTGTTATGGAGGTAAATAACCA
Organism: Staphylococcus sp. HMSC059F04; assembly: GCF_001812565.1. Classification (NCBI taxonomy): domain Bacteria; kingdom Bacillati; phylum Bacillota; class Bacilli; order Caryophanales; family Staphylococcaceae; genus Staphylococcus; species Staphylococcus sp. HMSC059F04. Next base: position 124,581 of record NZ_KV809472.1, read on the forward strand.
AACAGGAGGAAATGAAACATGGCAGTTATTTCAATGAAACAATTGTTAGAAGCTGGTGTTCACTTCGGTCACCAAACACGCCGTTGGAACCCAAAAATGAAAAAGTATATCTTCACTGAAAGAAATGGTATTTATATCATTGACTTACAAAAAACAGTGAAGAAAGTTGAAGAAGCTTATAACTTCATTAAACAAGTATCTGAAGATGGCGGTAAAGTCTTATTTGTAGGTACTAAAAAACAAGCACAAGAATCAGTGAAAGCAGAAGCTGAACGTGCTGGACAATTCTACGTTAACCAAAGATGGTTGGGTGGAATCTTAACAAACTATAAAACAATCTCTAAACGTATTAAACGTATCTCTGAAATCGAAAAGATGGAAGAAGATGGTTTATTCGACGTTTTACCTAAAAAAGAAGTTGTTGAACTTAAAAAAGAATATGACCGTTTAATCAAATTCTTAGGCGGTATCCGTGATATGAAATCAATGCCTCAAGCATTATTCGTTGTTGACCCTCGTAAAGAGCGTAATGCGATTGCTGAAGCACGTAAATTAAATATTCCAATCGTTGGTATTGTTGACACTAACTGTGATCCTGATGAAATTGATTACGTTATCCCAGCAAACGATGATGCGATTCGTGCCGTTAAATTATTAACTGGTAAAATGGCTGATGCTGTCTTAGAAGGTCAACAAGGTGTATCTAATGAAGAAGTAGCTGCAGAGCAAAACATCGATTTAGATGAAAAAGAAGAAGCTAAAGATGCAGAAACAACTGAAGAAAACACTTCTGTTGAATCAAACTAAGAAATAGTTTAAATGGGTGATAAGATGTGATGCTTATCACCTTTTTTTCAAATCAAATTGATTGAGTCGGCAGTAAAGTGAAAAAATATTTAAATGACAATAGAGTATTGGAAATATCACTACTAATAATGGTAATATTTAAGTATATTGATTATTACAATGAAAATATTGGAGGAATAATGAATGGCAATTTCAGCAAAACTTGTTAAACAATTACGCGAAAGAACTGGCGCTGGTATGATGGATTGTAAAAAAGCGCTTACTGAAACTGATGGTGACATCGATAAAGCAATTGATTACTTACGTGAAAAAGGCATTGCTAAAGCAGCTAAAAAAGCAGACCGTATCGCTGCAGAAGGTTTAGTACATGTTGAAGTTAAAGGCAATGAAGCAGCTATCGTTGAAATTAACTCTGAAACAGACTTCGTAGCACGTAACGAAGGTTTCCAAGAATTAGTAAAAGAAATTGCTAATCAAATTCTTGATACTAAACCTGAGTCAGTAGATGCATTAATGGAAACTAAATTACCAAATGGTCAATCTGTTGATGAAAAAATGAAAGAAGCAATCTCAACAATTGGTGAAAAACTAAGCATCCGTCGTTTCGCAGTAAAATCAAAATCAGATAACGATGCATTTGGTGCATACTTGCACATGGGTGGACGCATTGGTGTATTATCAGTAGTTGAAGGTTCTACAGATGAAGAAGCAGCTAAAGATGTGGCAATGCACATTGCTGCTATTAACCCTAAATATGTTTCTTCTGAACAAGTTAGTGAAGATGAAATCAATCATGAAAGAGAAGTATTAAAGCAACAAGCATTAAATGAAGGTAAACCAGCAAATATCGTTGAAAAAATGGTCGAAGGTCGTTTACGTAAATATCTTCAAGAAATTTGTGCAGTTGATCAAAACTTCGTTAAAGATCCAGATCAAACAGTTGAAGCTTTCTTAAAATCAAAAGGTGGAAAACTTGTTGACTTCGTACGTTATGAAGTAGGCGAAGGCATGGAAAAACGTGAAGAAAACTTTGCTGACGAAGTTAAAGGACAAATGAAATAACCCGTCATAAAGTTTACAAGGAAGAAGGCACCTTTGAGGTTTTCTAAATATAAATGATTATATTTATTTTAGAAGACGCGACCGTGTCTTCTTTACTTGTATCTGTTACATATTTTTTAATGGAGAGGACAAAAAAATGACTCAAACTTCTAAATATAAACGTGTCGTATTAAAATTAAGTGGTGAAGCACTAGCTGGTGAAAAAGGTTTTGGCATTAATCCAATTATCATTAAAAGTGTTGCTGAGCAAGTAGCTGAAGTTGCCAAAATGGATTGTGAAATTGCAGTCATTGTTGGTGGTGGAAATATTTGGAGAGGTAAGACAGGTAGCGACTTAGGTATGGATCGCGGTACAGCAGATTACATGGGTATGTTAGCAACTGTGATGAATGCACTTGCCTTGCAAGATAGTTTAGAACAACTTGATTGTGATACTCGAGTATTAACATCCATTGAGATGAAACAAGTAGCTGAACCCTATATTAGACGTCGAGCAATTAGACACCTTGAGAAGAAGCGGGTAGTCATCTTTGCTGCTGGCATCGGCAATCCATACTTCTCAACTGATACAACCGCAGCTTTACGTGCTGCTGAAGTTGAAGCAGATGTTATTTTAATGGGCAAAAACAACGTGGATGGCGTATATTCTGCTGATCCAAAAGTTGACCCTAATGCAGTTAAATATGAACATTTAACACATATTCAAATGTTACAAGAAGGATTACAAGTTATGGATTCTACTGCTTCGTCATTCTGTATGGACAACAATATTCCATTAAATGTATTCTCCATTATGGAAGAAGGCAATATTAAGCGCGCAGTAATGGGCGAGAAAATTGGTACGTTAATAACAAAATAATCATATTGAAATTTTAATAAATGGCATATAGTATATATAGTGAAGTATATAATATTATAGTCGAAAACTTTGAGGTGTAAAAAAATGGCTGACATAATTAAAGATACAAAAGCAAGAATGAACAAATCAATTGAAAATTTATCTCGTGAACTTGCGAATATTAATGCAGGTAGAGCAAACTCTAATCTTTTAAACGGTGTGACAGTTGATTATTATGGTGCACCTACGCCTGTACAACAATTAGCCAGCATTAATGTTCCTGAAGCACGTTTATTAGTGATTTCCCCGTATGATAAAACATCGGTAAAAGACATTGAAAGAGCAATTATCGCTGCGAATTTGGGTGTAAACCCTACAAGTGATGGAGAAGTGATTCGTATCACAGTTCCTGCATTAACTGAAGAACGTCGTAAAGAATTAGTTAAAGATGTTAAAAAAGTTGGAGAAGATGCAAAAGTATCAATCCGTAACATTCGTCGTGATATTAATGATCAATTGAAAAAAGATGAAAAAAATGGCGACATCACTGAAGATGATTTAAGAAGTCAAAGTGATGATGTACAAAAAGCAACGGATGATTCAATCAAAGAAATTGATCAATTAGTTGGAGACAAAGAAAAAGATATTATGTCTGTTTAAAACTAATTTCAACAGATTTATTACAAAAATTAGATATAAACACGAATAGTCTGAGTCTTAACTGTATCAAGCTGCATGTGTTATTTCACTTGAGGTTTAACAAGAAATGTACCTTTTTTAGAGAAATATTGCATCAGACTTTGGTACAGTTTTTCTATTTGCTTATTCAATGCCATGAATGAGTATGATAAAATGATAGATGATTTCTTATATAATGATATTTATAATACTACAGAGATGATCAGGCTCGGAGGAAAGACCATGTTCAAGAAGCTAATAAATAGAAATAAGATTGAGATAACAGATGATATTGATTTAGACATGCGTAATATACCTGAACATGTAGCAATTATCATGGACGGGAATGGTCGATGGGCTAAAAAGAGAAAGATGCCACGTATAAAAGGCCACTATGAAGGTATGCAAACAATCAAAAAAATAACAAGAGAAGCCAATAACCTTGGTATTAAGTATTTAACACTTTACGCTTTTTCAACAGAAAATTGGTCTAGACCTGAAAGTGAAGTTAACTATATTATGAGTTTACCTGTTAATTTTTTAAAAACATTCTTGCCAGAGTTGATTGAAAAGAATGTTAAAGTAGAAACGATTGGATTTATGGAAGGATTACCAGAGTCTACGATAAAGGCTATTAATGAAGCCAAAATTAAAACAGAACATAATACAGGATTAAGATTAATTTTTGCGATTAACTATGGTGGGAGAGCAGAAATTGTACATAGTGTGAAAGCAATTTATAAAGAACTTCAAGCTCAAGGTTTAGATGAAGAAAGTATTAATGAAAATATGATTTCAAGTCATTTAATGACTAAATCATATCCAGAACCTGAATTATTAATTCGAACTTCTGGAGAACAACGGATCAGTAATTTCTTAATTTGGCAGGTTTCATACAGTGAATTTATTTTTAATGAAAAGTTATGGCCGGATTTTGATGAGCAAGAATTGAAATCGTGCATAAAAATATATCAATCTCGCCAACGACGGTTTGGAGGATTATAGTAAGGAGTCTTTTATGAAAGTTAGAACACTGACGGCAATTATTGCATTACTTATATTTCTGCCCATTTTATTAAAGGGTGGATTTATTCTCATGTTATTTGCATTCTTATTAGCGTTGATTGCGCTGAAAGAATTGCTCAATATGAATATGATAAAGTTTTTATCTATTCCAGGCATTTTTAGTGCTATTGCTTTAATAATTATCATGTTACCGCAAGATGCGGGAGCATGGGTTCAAATGATTCAACTTAGAAGTTTAATTGCAATGAGTTTTATCTTATTAAGCTATACTGTTTTATCAAAGAATCGATTTAGTTTTATGGATGCAGCATTTTGTTTAATGTCAGTTGCCTATGTAGGCATTGGTTTCATGTATTTTTATGAAACGCGTTCAGAAGGTTTACATTTCATACTCTATGCATTCTTAGTTGTTTGGCTTACAGATACAGGTGCATATATTTTTGGGAAATTATTAGGAAAGCATAAATTATGGCCGGTTATCAGTCCAAATAAAACAATTGAAGGTTTTATTGGAGGATTATTTAGCAGTTTAATCGTGCCGTTAGTTATGATATTCTTTGTGGATTTTAACATGAATATTTGGCTCATCTTGCTCATCACCATTATATTAAGTATGTTTGGTCAACTTGGAGATTTAGTTGAGTCTGGTTTTAAAAGACACTTTGGTGTAAAGGATTCAGGAAGAATTTTACCAGGACATGGTGGTATTTTAGATCGTTTCGATAGTTTTATGTTTGTCTTACCTTTATTAAATATTTTGCTTATTCAAATTTAAATTTTGGAAATGGCTCATTTTATGTGATAGTGTAAAATGAGTCATTTTTTGTGTATATTCAAAAACTTAATAATTGATTTTATTGAAATTTGCCTGTATAATGCTATCTTATTGCATAAACGTTAATTAAAGTCTTATTCTATAAATAATACAATTATTAGTACACGTTTAAATTAGGGGCATAATCATATCAATCAAAGGAGAGATTAAATGAAACTAACAAAGAAAGAAAAGTTTTCAATTCGGAAGCATAAATTTGGCGTATCATCCATACTGGTAGGTAGTATTATTGGTCTGACAATGTTAATGACTAAAGAAGCTGAAGCTGAAGAAGTGGAGCGTAATTTGTCAAAACAACAAATGCAGCAAAATAATGATGCTACTGGTGACACGCAAGATGATAATAATTATAATAATGAAATATCAAATCAGGAAGCAACAACGCAGAACCAACAAATAACTCAGTCTGACAATGTAAATAGCGAGACACAAGCAATAAATGAAATAAGCGACAGCCATCGTACAGTAAATAAAGCCACTGAAGCACTAGACAATAACTCTACTTTAAATACATCCACCGATGTATCACCTGCAACGAAACAAGATACAACTACTAGCAATCAAACAACTCAGGAAAACAATGATGCAACAACACAAACCAAAACAAATTATAAGCAAGATGATAATAACAACGTATTATCCCAAGTAGCAACCAATGACAATCAGTCTTCAAATCAACCACGTAACAGTCACCTAAATACATCCACAGTAACATACAACAATAATCATCAAGTAAGAAGATTAGCAAAAGTTGAAGCAACAAATACAGATAATAACGTTACTCAGACTTCAGACATATCGAATAAACTCTCAAATGTAACAGCGACAATTGAAGCGGCAGATACGATTTACCCACATAAAGCAGAATATGTAAATTTAAATTATCGTTTCCAAGCCCCAGATGATGTTCAAGCAGGAGATAGTATTAAAATTACTATTCCTCAAGCATTAAACTTAAATGGTGTAACAGCTACTGCTAAAGCACCTAATATTATGGCAGGTGACCAAATATTAGCTACTGGGACAATCGATGAAGAAGGAAATTTAATTTATACGTTTACAGATTATGTAACAAATAAAAATAATATTACAGGACAGATATCAATTCCTGGGTATATTGATCCTAAAAATGTAACACATACGGGTAAAGTGAATTTAGAGACATCTATTGGCCAAACAACTGCAAAGAAAACTGTGACAGTTGATTATGAAAAGTATGGAGAGTTTCGTAACTTGTCAATCAAAGGAACTATTGATCAAATTGATAAGGTGAATAACACATATAGACAAACCGTATATGTAAATCCTAGTAGTGATACTGTAGTGGATCCTTATTTAAGAGGCGGTTCAATACCGGGTACCAATAGTAATGTAATTATAGATGAGCAGAATACATCAATAAAAGTTTATAAAGTTAAAGAAAAAGCGCATCTAACAGACAGCTATTATGTTGATCCATCAAATTATGAAGATGTTACAAGTGACGTCAAAATTACTTTCCCTGAAAAAGGAATATATCAAATCAACTTTAATATTGAAGATGATCAAATTAATTCTCCATACGTAGTTGTTATTAATGGTCATGTTGATCCGAATAGTAATGGCAATTTGTATTTACGTTCTACATTATATGGTTACGATTCTAATTTCACTAGAGTTTCTATGGCATGGGATAATGAAGTAGAATATCATGCAGGAAGTGGTAATGGTGACGGTATAGATAAACCTGTAATACCGGATCAACCGGGGGATTCCGATAGTGATGCAGATTCCGATAGCGACGCAGACTCAGATAGCGACGCAGACTCCG
>NZ_KV809473.1:0-11331 GCF_001812565.1 Staphylococcus sp. HMSC059F04
TACTAGACTGAACACCCTCAAGTTCTTCAACATTTAATCCACCCTCAATATAAGTGAACATATCAGTATTATTACTTTCTGCGAATGTTTCCAATCCATACATAAAATAATCGTTATCAAACATAAAACTAGCCATCATATCGCTTATAGTGTCATGTGTACCATCTGGTATTTCATAACCTGCATAATGACCCTCAATACTTCTTATAAGCCCTTCAGTGTGCTTAGGAGACGCTAATTCAAACGCTTTTCTAACATTACAATCTTTGATGTAGATATGACCGTACAAATTACCTTCCATGACCACATACACCATATCAAACGGATCGTTATATATTTTGAATCCAAACGGTGTCTTTTTGCTGCTCTCTAATAATCCTGTGTAGTACCTTAATAACGCAGCTGCTCTTGTTTCAAATTGATTTGCGATAATTTCTATATTCATATTCATTCACTCCTTATTTAGTCACTCTCAGTAACATCGGTACCCATGAAGGTACTTCAGTTTGTTGCCCATATTCTGGATAAGTAATAGCTAATGGTAAACTTGGCACTCTACCATCTAACAAATAGCGCATGACATAGCTTCCTCTATAAACTAGATCAAGATGTTCTCCCTTAACTAACTCAATCAACGCATACATTGTGAGCTTATTCCAACCACTCCAAAAAACGATATTCTTATCCTGATCATGTGTCACACTCGTTTTACCTTTATAGTCATGATCTAACTCTTTAAATAAATCTTCTAACTGATAAATAGGAATTTCCTCATATTCTTTTACATAATCGTACATATACTGTTTAAGTTGCTCTTTTTCCATGTGTAACCTCCTGTTATTTTTATGTCTTATTATTACCATTTGTCACTTGAGCCATAAATTATTTAATAACTGTGTACTATACGTAATTAAATACACAACGATTTTAATTTTTGTGTACCAATCGACGCATTGATAAGCATAGGGATATAGTACTTAGTACACAAAGTACACTAAATTTCCAATGATAGCTTTATATATAATTCAGAAACATATAATAAAACTTTCATCTTTTTTATTTATACTATCTATATATGAATGTGTACTTCGTGTACTAACGTTCTTAATCATTGATATGACAACTTTTCTTAAGTACACACATTTTAAATTCGACTGTGTACTAGAGTGTACTAATAATTTTCATTATATGGATTATGAGAATGGGAAAAGTCAAAACCTAACTCTTCAATTATTTCTTTTTTGATTGCATATCCCAAATGCCTTTCTGATTTATGTTTCACTTGTTTTTGTAATCTTTTCTTATCTGTAATTAAATAACCTTTTTTATTCCATTGTCCTGTAATAGTCTGCATCTCATGACCTAATTTATTTTTAACAGTTTCATTTTTAATACAAAGAAAATCATGTTTATATACCGCTTTAACATCTCCGTAATTTACTGAATCATAACCGTCACCTACGATATTATTTCTATTCGCATCTAAATATTGTAATAGTTCCTCTAACAGTTGCTTAGGTTTATCAATTGTCTTATTGTTTTTAACCATGCTGTCATAGGCTTGTTCAATAATCTTAAAATGATCATGTTCAAATCCATCAATATCATTCAAAACCTCACCGGTAACTTGTAGTAACGCAAAGGCACGTCCTAAACGTTGCATGATTTCATTACTACCTTTTTGATTAAAATACCGTTGATAGCTCTCAAAAGCTTTCTTATACACGTCTTTTTTAGACTCATATTGTTTAATAAATGCCAACCCTAACGTTCCATAGTTCTCCCTAAACGATTTGTCTAATGTGGTAAAATCAAAATTATCTGGATATGGTTGATCTTGTAGTGTAACTACACGTGCTGATACACCCGCTTTTTCATCAGCCATATTTGCGATAGATGATTCACCAGTAGAAATTAAAATATTTCGCCATTCTTTTTTAGCGTTTAGCGTTAAATTAATATTACTTCTTGATTTACTTTCGCCACTAGAAAAGTTATATGTGGCACTGGTAACAAACTTAGGATGTGTGTTACGTGTATCATCTTTAAACATTGGAAATGAGTTCAAAAATGACGCCATTGATTCAATACTATTTTGAGTAGAACTCCATGTCGTAATAAGGTCACTGGTTCCCCAAACACTTGATACTAAGTTGAGTGTGAATGTTTTACCTGTGGATGTACTACCTGATATTTCTACAATAAAGGGCTGTAATCCAAATTCTCTTAATAAAACTGAGCCTAAAGATGCATACAGCATAACCATTACCATTGGTAAATCTTTTATTTGAGCAAACACCTTTTTAGAGTAACCTTGTAGTGTTCCTTTACTTCGAAAAGAGTCTATTAACTTTTGAAACCCTTTATCATTGCTAAACAACTTGACATTGCTGTCTTTCATTACTTCTTGATAAGGATAAATAAAATAACCTTTCACATGCCCCAAACGCGTTGCAACTTTAACATTTAATGGTGGATTATACCGTTTAGATACATTAATATAGTCAACAAGTTTAGTAGATGTCGACGATGTTACATCTAGCTTTTTATTAACCAATTTCAAGAGTTGACGACTATCTGAAATCTCTTCAGCACTCACAGCTATATTTACCGGCGTTTTATTGTCATAGAAAAGCATATTGAAGCTGACCTCGTTACTTTCAATATCTTCAAAGCGTTCAGTGATTTGAGGGATTGTACTTGTGATAAAAACCTTTTTATCTGGTTCACCTTCTTTTTTACTTGGTATAAGTTGATATAAGGCAACACCGCATTGATGATGTTCAATTTCATATCCTTTCGGTATAATTTCTTGTAAGGCACTATCTTTTTTATTAATTTTTTCAATTTTATCAAGTACATCACTTTTACCTGTTTCCATACAAAGCTCCTTTCTAATTGTTATAGTGTTTATTTAATATCGATTGAAAAGTAGCGTTGATTTCTTGTTCTTTCATAGGTGGTTTACATGCGAATTGTCCCCATAATAAAGCATATGAATACACAATATAATCATTAACGTGACATCTTAATAAATGCCCAACTAAGCTAGCTAGTGCATTGTTACGATTGCCTTCGGTTGTTCCAAAGCTTAACTCACGCCAGTACGCACTATCACGTCGCGTATATCCTATAACATTAGGACTAGCATTTGATTGTTTATACTCCTTTGACCACTGTTCGAGCATATCAACATCCATAATTGGACAGTCATTCACTCGCTTAATAAATATGTGCCCTTTTTGAATAACTGTTAATGCAAAACATCTACTTGGCTGATATGAACCTTCATCAACTTTGTGGCCAATTTTATTTGCTAATACTTTTGTATATTTACGATAATCATCTGCACTTATGCGCTCATTTAGAGGGATATACAGGCGTATTCTAGATTGTTCAGTTGTATGGCTGAACGATGTGTGCCAAAACCATGCAACATTGCTTAAAGCTGAGCTGATTGCTTCATGTAATTGCTTTAAATCATTTATTTCATCATAATCAAGTACAATCACATTTCTGTATATGACATTTTTATCGTTTCGATGCTTTTTGATAATTTCACCATGATCATTTGCACCGTCTTTAATATTACCGTACACAGCAACACCACGTGCATACTTATAATTTGCTTCTATAGGCACAGACAGTTTATTAATTAACTTACTCCATTTAGGTTTTGAAAAGCTCTTAAATGAACGTGAGTCTAAACTTTCATAATGTACCACTGAAACATGTGTGTCATATTCTAATTTAATTTCATTCATTTTTTGCACCTCTAGTGATTCACAGAGTAAAAAATGTTATAATATAGATGTGTAATTTCTAAATTACTCTGTGATTTTTAATTTTTGTGCGTCATCTGATTCCTCGCCAAAGTTCTCAGATGATGCTTTTTCTAATTCATGAAACTTTTGTATAATTTTATCGAACTGTTCTATATAGAGATGGAATAAATCAAACATTTGATTATTGTGAATACGTCTCTCATGATAAGAAAAACCCTCTCTAATTAATTCATCTTTATTTAAGTTATGATTTGGTTCATGTGGATATAACTCCTCAAAATGCCAACCATGATTATCCTTTAAATCCTCAAAACTATCTTTCAACAACTTTAAATCGCTAAATAAATTTTTAATTTCCCAATTCATTTTTATTCTCCTTTCTCTAATTGAAAATTATTCTTTAATTCTTGTGCGCACCATTTCATTATCAATTCTAAGTGCTTTTCACGACTAACCTCTGAAACCACTTCAATACCATCAACATATTCCGTGTGTTCATAACTTTCCAAGTTATTCATGACACTTAACTCAAGTTGATAAACCACGTGTTCTATTACTTCTTTTTGTTCATTATTCATTTTCTAATCCTCCTGTTAAATTAAATCCATAAGTTACCATCATGCCGTACACACTAAAAGCGACATACATGTTAGATATTGCTAGTAATAAAATTGTTAACAATGAAACTAAGCAGATATAAGTTAAGTACATTTTCATTGCCTTGCCTCCAATAACTTTTTGATATTGACTTGTTTAAAGTCGTTATTCTGGATATTCATATGAGCAGTAAGCTGTTCCATGAATTCATCTACATCAGACTTTTTGAATCTGTACGTAGATCCGACCATATAATATTTCATGCCATTATTAATAAGTAATTCTTCAATAGTAGGCTTACTTAAATTCAGATAGTTAGACAACTCTTTGTAAGTCATAAAATATTTCTCTTTCGCTAATTCGTCCACACGTACATTGATAGCCTGCTCAAGTAACTCACGTGCTTCATCTTCATCAATATTAATGTTGAACATTGGTTTATGCCTCCTTTACTTCAAATTCAAATAATTCATTTACCTCAACTTGTAAAACTTCTGCCATTTTCTTAGCTAATTTAGGGCTTGGAATCTTTTTACCATTAATAATTTGGCTTAAATAAGAAATTCCAACACCTGTTTCACGAGATAAATCAGATAAATTAAAACCTTTTAAGAACATAGCTTCTTTAAACTTTCTAGTATTCGCTAAAATAGTCATAATTAAAATCCTCCTTCGTTTTTGACTGACTTCTCAATCAATTTATAACTTTATTATACATAATCGTTTTTCTTTTGCAATAGTTTTTCGACTGACTTCTCAATCATTTTTTATTTTTTTGTACATAAACGTCCAAAAAAATGCTATTATTAACATAATTAGGAGGTTTGTAATGATTAGAAATAGATTGTCTGAACTACTGTCAGAAAGAGGACTAAAAATATCTCGTGTTGCAAAAGATGTAAAAATAGCAAGAAGTTCACTTACTTCAATGACACAAAATGATTCTGAAATGATAAGATATGATGCTATAGATAAATTATGTAGTTATCTGCACATATCTCCTTCAGAATTTTTTGAACATAATCCGATCAATTTTGACTTTACTTTTGATGAAGAACCGAATTATAAAATTAATGATGTTTTCGAGGGATTTGAAGTAACTGCAAACATTACTCACGCTTTTTCGATTGAAAATTTTGACTTTGAAATTTTAGTAGACGTCGAATTAGATAATAGGCAAAAATTAAATTTTGACTTAGACGTCTCATATAAAGAAACTGAAAAGATAACTAATTCACAACATAGATTTATTTTCACGATTAAAAATGAAGATGAAAATATCGGATTAAAAAAATACGTTGATAGTTTATCTGCAGGCCTTAAAAACTTGTTATTTAAAAAAATTAACCAAAAGTTAAGTGGGTATGTTTCTGAAATAATAGTAAAAAATATAGACGATATTGAAGAGCTTTTTCCAAATAAAGGCGAAAAATGTACGACTCTACATAAAGAAATTTTACAAACTGATAGCCGTTTATCTAGTGATATTTTTAAAGAATATTAATCGAGGTAATCAAATGGCAAGTTATGAAAAACGCGGAAATACATGGCGCTATCGTATATCACTAGGAAAAGACGCAAAAACGGGCAAATATAAATATATTTCAAACTCAGGTTTTAAACGCAAATCAGACGCTAAACACCACGCTGAAATGGTAGAACGTCAATTAAGAACCGGTGATTATATCGCACCGTCCACATCTACATTTAAACAGGTTGCTAACGATTGGCTTAAACAATATGCTAACGAGGTAAAAGTAAGTAGTGTCAGAGCACGCGAGAAAGCCATACACCACGCCATAGAACGCTTTAACAATAAACCAATACAAACTATCAATAAACATGATTATCAACGCTTTGTAAATGATATAAGCGCACAGTATAGCAAGAATTATATTGATAGCATTATAGCCTCTACGAATATGATATTTAAGTACGCATACGATATGAAATTAATAAGAATAATGCCTAGCGAGGGTATTAAACGACCTAAAAAGAAAGTTAGTGTGGAAGAATTAGAAGATACTGAGATACATAAAAAGTTTCTTGAAAAAGATGAATTATTTCAATTCCTGGAAATTGCCAAAAATCACCATTCACCACAAAATAGCTTTGAAGTATTTTGTACATTAGCATATACAGGCATGCGTGCAGGTGAATTATTGGCATTGAAGTGGTCTGATATAGACTTTGAGAATAACACAATCAATATTACAAAGACTTATTACAATCCAAATAACAATAAAAAGCAATATCAAATACTTACACCAAAAACTGAAAGCTCAATCGGAAAAATTCCAGTTGATCCTCATGTGATTAAATTACTTAAAAACTATAAAGTGGATGTTCAGGACACATGGAAAAACGAATTGTATGTAGATAATAATTTCGTTTTTACTGATGTTAACGGCTACCCTCTTGTAATTAAAAAACTACAATTATGGATAAAAGCTATACTTAAAAAGACTGACATAACTAATAAACAAATAAGCACTCATTCATTTCGTCATACTCATTGTGCGTTACTTATAGAGGCTGGTGTGCATATTAAGGAAATACAAGAACGCTTGCGCCATAAAGATATAAATACCACTATGAACATCTACGCTAAGATTACGAACTCATACAAAAAAGACGCTTCCCAAAAGTTTAGTAAACTCATGGAAAACGTCTCAAAAGATTTATTTTAAAATTTATATGCCCAAATTATGACCATTGAAGATTTCAAAAGCTACTACAACAGTGTTCAACGGTCTTTTTACATCATACCTGGCATGCCGCCGCCCATTGGTGGTTGGTTATTGCTTTCAGGTTCAGGAATATTAGCTACAACTGCTTCTGTTGTTAAGAACATTGCTGCAACACTTGCTGCATGTTGTAAAGCTGAACGCGTTACTTTTGTTGGATCAACAATACCAGCTTCTAACATATTTACCCATTCGTTAGTAGCAGCGTTAAATCCAACACCAGAGTCCGCATGTTTTAAACGTTCAACGATGATTGAACCTTCTAGTCCTGCATTTTCTGCGATTTGTCTAACCGGTGCTGTTAATGCTTTTAAGACGATATTGATACCAGTCTCTACATCACCTTCTGCTTGAATATCGCTCACTTTTTTATAGATATTAACTAGTGCTGTACCACCACCAGCAACAATACCTTCTTCTACAGCTGCGCGAGTTGAGTTTAAAGCATCTTCAATACGCAATTTACGCTCTTTTAATTCTGTCTCAGAAGCTGCGCCAACTTTAATTACTGCAACGCCCCCAGCTAATTTTGCAAGACGTTCTTGTAATTTTTCTTTGTCAAAGTCTGAGTCAGTTTCTTCAATTTGTGCTTTAATTTGACTAACACGTGCATCGATATTGTTATTGTCTCCATCACCATCAACAATCGTTGTATTATCTTTCGTTACTTCAACTTTATTGGCACTACCTAACATATCCATCGTTGCATCTTTAAGTTCTAAACCTAAGTCATCAGTAATCACTTGTGCACCTGTCAAAATAGCTAAATCTTCTAACATAGCTTTACGACGGTCACCAAAGCCTGGTGCTTTAACAGCAACTGCAGTGAATGTTCCACGCATGCGGTTTAGAACGATATTAGTTAATGCATCACCTTCTACTTCATCAGCAACAATTAATATTGGTCGACTAGATTGAACGACTTGTTCTAGTAAAGGTAAAATATCTTGGAATGAAGATATTTTTTTATCTGTAACTAATATATATGGACGTTCTAATTCTGCAGTCATTTTATCTGAATCCGTAACCATATATGGTGATTGGTAACCTCTATCAAATTGCATACCTTCTACAACTTCAAGTTCAGTATTGAAACCACTAGATTCTTCAATAGTTATAACGCCATCATTACCTACTTTATCCATAGCTTCTGAAATATATTGTCCAATCTCTTCATCTGCTGCAGAAATAGCCCCAACTTGTGCAATTTCATTTTTATTTTCAACTTTTTGTGATATATCATGTAATGCTTCGATAGCTACTTTAACTGCTTTATCAATACCTTGACGTAAGCCAACTGGATTTGCACCACTCGTTACGTTTTTAAGTCCTTCTTGAATCATTGCTTGTGCTAGCACTGTAGCAGTTGTTGTTCCATCCCCAGCAATTTCATTTGTTTTATTAGCTACCTCTTGAACTAATTTTGCCCCCATGTCTTCATATGGATCTTCAAGTTCAATTTCTTTTGCGATTGTCACACCATCATTAGTAATAAGTGGTGCAGCATATTCTTTATCTAAAACAACGTTACGTCCTTTGGGTCCTATTGTTACTTTAACTGCATTTGCTAATTTATCCACACCACGTAACATTGCTTGACGTGCGTCTTCTGAAAATTTAAGATCTTTTGCCATTCTATTTAACCTCCATTAAAATATGTGTCTGTAAAAATTGAATTCTATAAATTATATTATTATTCTATAATTGCTAAAATATCATCAGCATTTAATATTAAATATGTGTCGTTTCCTTGTTTTATTTCAGTTCCCGCATATTCTTGGAATACAACTCTATCCCCTTCGTTAACATCTGGAGTGATACGTTGACCATTTTCAAGTTGTCGACCTAAACCTACCGCGATAACTACACCTTCATTAGATTTTTCTTTAGCACTATCAGTTAAAACAATGCCACTTTTAGTTGTTTGTTCTTGTTCTTTTTTTTCAATTACTACACGATTACCTATTGGTTTAAGCATGTGTTTTCCTCCTCAATGGGACAAATATTTTAGCACTTTAACAAGTAGAGTGCTAAGCTACTTTTTATATTAATCAAAGTTGGTCAAAATTTCAAGCAAAAAGCTTCCTTCTTTTTTGTGCTAATCTTGCTTTTAAGATACAATATAATAAGTGTTATTTACATTTATTGGAGGTACTTTATGTCCAGAATTTGGATTTCTTTCCTAACAATAGTCATCTATGCACTAGCTCAATATCTACCTGTATTTATAATTAAATTAACTAGTTTTCAAATTAAGTCACCTACACAGCTATTGCATGTTGCTATTTATATTCAAGTTATTTTATTTATCATTGCAGCGATCATTATTATTTTGCTGCAAAAAGTAATTAAGAATCCAACTAAACTCGAATCAGATTACAAAGAACCTAAACGTTATTTAGTTCAATACGCATTATTAGGTTTTATCGTCGTAATGATTTATCAAATGTTTGCTGGTTTGATTAATACTTGGATTTTTGGTGAGCTTAAAGCCAGTCCTAATACAGAACGATTGATGGACATAGCTCGACAAGCACCAATATTTATTATATTAATTTCTATCGTAGGACCTATTCTAGAAGAATATGTTTTTAGGAAAGTAATATTTGGGGAAATTTTAGATAGGCTTAAAGGAAATATAGTAATGCGATTTCTAATTGCATCTGTTGTCAGCTCATTACTCTTTGCACTAGCACATAATGACATAACATTTATTATTGTCTACTTTGGTATGGGAATGATATTTTCACTTGCCTATGTATTGACTAAACGTATCGCAGTGTCAATTATGATACATATGATGCAAAACGGTTTTGTTGTTATTATGCAAGTTTGTTTCGGCGATGTGCTTAAACATTTACAAACGCAAGCAAATGCTATTTTCCATTTATTTTTTTAATCAAAGAATCCCATCTAAGCTTATATTACTGCTAGGATGGGATATTTAACATTTAAAGTAGGAAATTGAACTGATAAAACATTTGCTACGTCGATTTCTAAAATGTTTAAATACAAAACGTAAAGCTGGAACATAATTTCCAAAATAATAGCACACAGATGGTTTGACATTAATCATCTGTGTGCTTCTTTTATCTTCAATACTCCGCATTATTGGTTCGCATACTTAGGGAATCAGTTTCAGTCGCCCCAACTTGCGTTGCTCGTGGACTTTCTTTTGGAAAGTCTTTGTGTTGGGGCCCGCTGTTCTTTTATATGTCTTGGCGAAGTGTTTCGTACTTTGTCTTAGTAGTACTTAATATAAAAAATAAGGCGCTGGTAATTTGTCAAAAATATTTATATCCTAAACTGAAATAAATATTTATTCATTTATTGCTCTTTTTCCTTTTGACGATTGATGAACCAGTAAACCATTACGGCAACAAAAATCATACACATACTTCCAATAAGCGTTATATTTAAACGATTAAATTTAACATCTGTCATGCCTTGCTTATGGTCTTCACCTTCTGCAGAAATAATTTTATCCTCAGAACGCTGAGTATGATTATCTTCACCTTTTTTATAAACTGGTTTTTTCAAATCAGGCATTGAACCAATTTCTCCAGTTATTAAAGCTAATACCTGCTCATCCAAGTTTTTATAGTACTTTGATGAGTTTGTTGGATTGAAATATTCAAATCTAAAATAATTTGAACCACGTTGTAATGAATTTAAATAACTATTGCCACTAAAATTTTGTTTTCTAAAAAGTGCATATAAATCTTGATCAGAAACTTGGTTACCACTCTCGCCAAGTTTGTTTACCTGTTCTATAATAAATGGATTATATTTAAATGAGCCAATGGCTAATGATTTAAATCGTTTCATGATTGATTGACGTTGATTGTTAGCAACAGGTCCCTCATCATAATGATTTCGTGGAAAATAAGATGACGAATTACGACCAGAATCATGTCCCCGTCCATTAATTTGATTAATGAAATCATCCGAGACATTATGATCTGTTTTCTCTCCATTTTGAGGATATTGTTGTCCATTAGATGTGTTCCAACCTTGATTTCCATTACCGTTATTTTGTTCATTATTGTTATCTTTATTATTTGGTTGATTCGTTGGTTTGTGACCATGACCACCATTTTGTGTTGGTGGCTGTGGATGAGAAGGTGTTCCCCCATTGTCCTTCCCGTCGGATGGCTTGTTATCTTTACCTCCGTTATCCGTACCATCCGATGGCTTGTTTG
>NZ_KV809474.1:0-3035 GCF_001812565.1 Staphylococcus sp. HMSC059F04
AAGCACAGTGTGGAAGATTAAGTTATTAAGGGCGCACGGTGGATGCCTTGGCACTAGAAGCCGATGAAGGACGTTACTAACGACGATATGCTTTGGGTAGCTGTAAGTAAGCATTGATCCAGAGATTTCCGAATGGGGAAACCCAGCACAAGTTATGTTGTGTTATCGACATGTGAATACATAGCATGTTAGAAGGCAGACCCGGAGAACTGAAACATCTTAGTACCCGGAGGAAGAGAAAGAAAAATCGATTCCCTGAGTAGCGGCGAGCGAAACGGGAAAAGCCCAAACCAATAAGCTTGCTTATTGGGGTTGTAGGACACTCTATACGGAGTTACAAAGGAATATATTAGACGAATCATCTGGAAAGATGAATCAAAGAAGGTAATAATCCTGTAGTTGAAAATATATTCTCTCTTGAGTGGATCCTGAGTACGACGGAGCACGTGAAATTCCGTCGGAATCTGGGAGGACCATCTCCTAAGGCTAAATACTCTCTAGTGACCGATAGTGAACCAGTACCGTGAGGGAAAGGTGAAAAGTACCCCGGAAGGGGAGTGAAAGAGAACTTGAAACCGTGTGCTTACAAGTAGTCAGAGCCCGTTAATGGGTGATGGCGTGCCTTTTGTAGAATGAACCGGCGAGTTACGATTTGATGCAAGGTTAAGCAGGAAATGTGGAGCCGTAGCGAAAGCGAGTCTGAATAGGGCGTTGAGTATTTGGTCGTAGACCCGAAACCAGGTGATCTACCCTTGGTCAGGTTGAAGTTCAGGTAACACTGAATGGAGGACCGAACCGACTTACGTTGAAAAGTGAGCGGATGAACTGAGGGTAGCGGAGAAATTCCAATCGAACTTGGAGATAGCTGGTTCTCTCCGAAATAGCTTTAGGGCTAGCCTCAAGTGATGATTATTGGAGGTAGAGCACTGTTTGGACGAGGGGCCCCTCTCGGGTTACCGAATTCAGACAAACTCCGAATGCCAATTAATTTAACTTGGGAGTCAGAACATGGGTGATAAGGTCCGTGTTCGAAAGGGAAACAGCCCAGACCACCAGCTAAGGTCCCAAAATATATGTTAAGTGGAAAAGGATGTGGCGTTGCCCAGACAACTAGGATGTTGGCTTAGAAGCAGCCATCATTTAAAGAGTGCGTAATAGCTCACTAGTCGAGTGACACTGCGCCGAAAATGTACCGGGGCTAAACATATTACCGAAGCTGTGGATTGTCCTTTGGACAATGGTAGGAGAGCGTTCTAAGGGCGTTGAAGCATGATCGCAAGGACATGTGGAGCGCTTAGAAGTGAGAATGCCGGTGTGAGTAGCGAAAGACGGGTGAGAATCCCGTCCACCGATTGACTAAGGTTTCCAGAGGAAGGCTCGTCCGCTCTGGGTTAGTCGGGTCCTAAGCTGAGGCCGACAGGCGTAGGCGATGGATAACAGGTTGATATTCCTGTACCACCTAGTATCGTTTTAATCGATGGGGGGACGCAGTAGGATAGGCGAATCGTACGATTGGATTGTACGTCTAAGCAGTGAGACTGAGTGTTAGGCAAATCCGGCACTCATAAGGTCAAGCTGTGATGGGGAGAGGAAATTGTTTCCTCGAGTCGTTGATTTCACACTGCCAAGAAAAGCCTCTAGATAGATAACAGGTGCCCGTACCGCAAACCGACACAGGTAGTCAAGATGAGAATTCTAAGGTGAGCGAGCGAACTCTCGTTAAGGAACTCGGCAAAATGACCCCGTAACTTCGGGAGAAGGGGTGCTCTTTAGGGTGCAAGCCCAGAAGAGCCGCAGTGAATAGGCCCAAGCGACTGTTTATCAAAAACACAGGTCTCTGCTAAACCGTAAGGTGATGTATAGGGGCTGACGCCTGCCCGGTGCTGGAAGGTTAAGAGGAGTGGTTAGCTTCTGCGAAGCTACGAATCGAAGCCCCAGTAAACGGCGGCCGTAACTATAACGGTCCTAAGGTAGCGAAATTCCTTGTCGGGTAAGTTCCGACCCGCACGAAAGGCGTAACGATTTGGGCACTGTCTCAACGAGAGACTCGGTGAAATCATAGTACCTGTGAAGATGCAGGTTACCCGCGACAGGACGGAAAGACCCCGTGGAGCTTTACTGTAGCCTGATATTGAAATTCGGCACAGCTTGTACAGGATAGGTAGGAGCCATTGAAACGTGAGCGCTAGCTTACGTGGAGGCGCTGGTGGGATACTACCCTAGCTGTGTTGGCTTTCTAACCCGCACCACTTATCGTGGTGGGAGACAGTGTCAGGCGGGCAGTTTGACTGGGGCGGTCGCCTCCTAAAAGGTAACGGAGGCGCTCAAAGGTTCCCTCAGAATGGTTGGAAATCATTCATAGAGTGTAAAGGCATAAGGGAGCTTGACTGCGAGACCTACAAGTCGAGCAGGGTCGAAAGACGGACTTAGTGATCCGGTGGTTCCGCATGGAAGGGCCATCGCTCAACGGATAAAAGCTACCCCGGGGATAACAGGCTTATCTCCCCCAAGAGTTCACATCGACGGGGAGGTTTGGCACCTCGATGTCGGCTCATCGCATCCTGGGGCTGTAGTCGGTCCCAAGGGTTGGGCTGTTCGCCCATTAAAGCGGTACGCGAGCTGGGTTCAGAACGTCGTGAGACAGTTCGGTCCCTATCCGTCGTGGGCGTAGGAAATTTGAGAGGAGCTGTCCTTAGTACGAGAGGACCGGGATGGACATACCTCTGGTGTACCAGTTGTCGTGCCAACGGCATAGCTGGGTAGCTATGTATGGACGGGATAAGTGCTGAAAGCATCTAAGCATGAAGCCCCCCTCAAGATGAGATTTCCCAACTTCGGTTATAAGATCCCTCAAAGATGATGAGGTTAATAGGTTCGAGGTGGAAGCGTGGCGACACGTGGAGCTGACGAATACTAATCGATCGAAGACTTAATCAAATATATGTTTTGCGACGCAAAATCAATTTTACTTACTATCTAGTTTTGAATGTATAACATTCACTTGTCTGGTGATAATGGCAAGGAGGTCACACCTG
>NZ_KV809475.1:0-987 GCF_001812565.1 Staphylococcus sp. HMSC059F04
CACCGACAACAGCGGATGAAGTCAAAAAAGCAGTAACCGTGCCAGATTATCCAAGTTCAAAAGGAACGCCAATAGTAACAGTAGATAATCCAAGTACATTACCGAACGGTAGAACACCAGGAGAATACACAGTACCAGTAACAGTGACATATCCAGATGGTACAAAAGATCATGTAAATGTACCAGTTAAAGTTGGTGATCCAGATAGCGGAAAATATGAACCGAAAGTAACACCAATCACAAAAGACTTTGGTACACCAACAATAGCAGATGATGTAACCAAAGCAGTGACTGTTCCGGATTATCCAAGCTCAAAAGGCACACCAACAGTAACAGTAGATAATCCAAGTACATTACCGAATGGTCAAACACCGGGCACATACACAGTACCAGTAACAGTGACATACCCAGATGGTACAAAAGACCATGTGGATGTACCAGTAACAGTAAAAGAACAACCAGACAAAGATAAATATGAACCATTTACTAAGGCAATTACTAAACCATTTGGTACGCCAACGACAGCAGACGAAGTTAAAAAAGCAGTGACAGTACCAAATTATCCAAGCAATAAACCAACACCAGAAGTAAGTGTAGATGATTCAAGTAAAATACCAGATGGAAATACTACAGGTACATTTACCGTGCCAGTAACAGTGACATATCCAGACGGTACTAAGGACCACACTAATGTAACTGTAAATGTTGGAAACCCAGATAGTGGTAATTATCCGCCAAAAGTGACACCAATCACAAAAGATTTTGGTACACCAACAACAGCAGATGACGTAACCAAAGCAGTGACTGTTCCGGATTATCCAAGTTCAAAAGGTACACCAACAGTAACAGTAGATAATCCAAGTACATTACCAGATGGCCATACACCAGGTGCACACAGCGTACCAGTGACAGTGACATATCCAGATGGTTCTAAGACCCATGTGGATGTGCCAGTAACAGTGAAAGAACAACCAGACAAAGATAAAT
>NZ_KV809476.1:0-320 GCF_001812565.1 Staphylococcus sp. HMSC059F04
AAAATGGTTCAACTCATTATCTGAATACGATTTCTTTTAAAGCTCATTCATTTTGAGTCAAACGCGCGCATGCTTTGTTGTTTCATCATTTCTAATGCTCATTTACATTAGTAAACTGCGCTTAGAAATGCTTCAAAGCCTCGCCTGACAAACGTTTTCTTTCAAAATTATATAAGTGTGTATGTGTTATTAATCTTGTGAGTGTTCTTTCGAACACTAGCGATTATTTCTTATGAATTCAAGCTTATTTAAAACTCTAATTCACTCGGTTTTGCTTGGTAAAATCTAATTTACTTACTTATCTAGTTTTCAATGTACAA
>NZ_KV809477.1:0-567 GCF_001812565.1 Staphylococcus sp. HMSC059F04
CAGTGACCGTGACATACCCAGACGGATCAAAAGACCATGTAAATGTTACAGTTAAAGTTGGTGATCCGGATAGCGGAAAATATGAACCAAAAGTAACGCCAATCACAAAAGACTTTGGTACACCAACAACAGCGGATGACGTAACCAAAGCGGTCACAGTACCAAACTATCCAAGCGATAAACCAGCACCAAAAGTAAGTGTAGATGATCCAAGTACATTACCGAACGGTAAGACACCAGGAGAATACACAGTACCAGTGACCGTGACATACCCAGACGGATCAAAAGATCATGTAAATGTCACAGTTAAAGTAGGCGATCCAGATAGTGGAAAATATGAACCAAAAGTAACGCCAATCACAAAAGACTTTGGTACACCAACAACAGCGGATGACGTAACCAAAGCGGTCACAGTACCAAACTATCCAAGCGATAAACCAGCACCAAAAGTAAGTGTAGATGATCCAAGTACATTACCGAACGGTAAGACACCTGGCACATACACAATACCAGTGACCGTGACATATCCAGATGGATCAAAAGATCATGTAAATGTCACAGTTAAAG
>NZ_KV809478.1:0-618 GCF_001812565.1 Staphylococcus sp. HMSC059F04
CCGGTACATCCACATGATCTTTTGTGCCATCTGGATATGTCACTGTCACTGGTACATTGTGTATACCTGGGGTTTGACCATCTGGTAATGTGTTTGGATTATCTACTGTTACTACTGGTGTACCTTTTGAACTTGGATAATCTGGTACGGTTACCACTTTTTTGACTTCATCCGCTGTTGTCGGTGTACCAAAGTCTTTTGTGACTGGTGTTACTTTTGGTTCGTATTTATCTTTGTCTGGTTGTTCTTTCACTGTTACCGGTACATTCACATGATCTTTTGATCCATCTGGGTATGTCACCGTTGCTGGTACTGTATATGTGCCAGGCGTTTGACCATTTGGTAATGTGCTTGGATTATCTACTGTTACTACTGGTGTGCCTTTTGAACTTGGATAATCCGGTACGGTTACCGCTTTGGTTACGTCATCTGTTGTTGTTGGTGTGCCAAAATCTTTTGTGATTGGTGTTACTTTTGGTTCGTGTCTACTACTATCAGGATCACCAACCGTTACCGGTACATTCACATGGTCTTTTGTGCCATCTGGATATGTCACCGTCACTGGCACATTATGCGTACCTGGGGTTTGACCATTTGGTAATGTGCTTGGATTATCTA
>NZ_KV809478.1:718-961 GCF_001812565.1 Staphylococcus sp. HMSC059F04
GGTAATCTGGTACTGTTACTGCTTTTTTAACTTCATCCGCTGTTGTTGGTGTACCAAAGCCTTTTGTGATTGGTGTCACTTTTGGTTCATATTTGTCTTTGTCTGGTTGTTCTTTCACTGTTACCGGTACATTCACATGATCTTTTGAGCCATCTGGGTATGTTACCGTTGCTGGTACTGTGTACGTTCCAGGCGTTTGACCATTTGGCAATGTGCTTGGATTGTCTACTGTTACTGTTGGTG